>JAFWRA010000266.1 GCA_017508895.1 Bacteroidales bacterium | reverse complement strand
CACACCAGCAAGGTCGACGTGACCCGTCCCGCCGATGTGGTCGAAGAAATCCTTCGCATCTACGGCTACGACAACATCGAAATCCCGAGCCGCATCCACGCATCCATCAGCCGTGCCACGAAGCCCGATGCCGACAAGATGCAGCAGAAGATCAGCGACATGCTCGTCGCCAATGGTTTCTACGAAATCATGAACAACTCGCTCACCAAGGCAGCCTACAGCGAGGCCTTCCCCGCCTTCGACCCTGCCCAAAACGTGAAGATTTTGAACCCACTCAGCAGCGACCTCAATGTGATGCGCCAGACCCTGATGTGGGGTGGATTGGAGAGCATCGCCTTCAACCAAAACCGCAAGGTCAGCGACATGAAGTTCTTCGAGTTTGGCAACGTCTATTTCTTCGACGCAAGCAAAGTCGGCGACGAGACCAAGCCACTCAAGCCCTATAGTGAACACACCTGCCTCGACCTCTTCCTCACTGGCAACAAACAAGCCGAGCTGTGGAACGCCCCGAGCAAGGCCCTCGACTACTTCGACCTGAAGGAATACGTCATGGGCGTGCTCAACCACTTCAAGTTCGACTTCAAGGCCTTAGAAGCCAAGGAAGCCGACCTTCCGCATTTCGACTACGCGACTACCTATTGCGTCGAAGGCAAGGAAATCGTCACCCTCGGCAAGCTCAGCAAAAAGACCTTGAAGCACTTCGACCTGAAGAAGGACGTCTACTACGCCACCTTCAACTGGACCGTGATGATGCAATGCCTGGCCAAGGCCAAGGAAGTGCACTTCGAGCCGCTGTCGAAGTTCCCCGCCGTGCGCCGTGACCTCGCCATGATCTTCGACAAGAACGTCACTTTCGATGAAGTCAAGAAAGTCGCCATGGCCGCCGAGAACAAGATCCTGCAATCCATGAGTTTGTTCGACGTGTACGAAGGCGAAAAGATTCCAGCAGGCAAGAAACAGTATGCCATGAGCTTCGTCCTGATGTCGCCCACCACCACCCTCACCGACAAGGTGATTGAGAAGACAATGGGGAAGATTCAAAGCGCGTTTGAACAGCAGTTGGGAGGAGTTTTGAGATAAAAGGACTATGGCTGATGGCCTATGACTATGGCCTGACCCACGAAAAATCTTGGATTTCAAGCTTTCGGTGGGACAAGCCATAGGCCATGAGCCATAAGCTATAGTAACTGAACAACTGACTAACTGAACAACTGACATGGACGTACAAACAATAAAACGAACCTTCGGCATCATCGGCAACGACCCTGAATTGGACCGCGCCATCGGCATCGCCGCGCAGGTAGCCGCCACCAACCTCACCGTGCTCATCACGGGCGAGAGCGGTACGGGTAAGGATGTATTTCCGAAGATTATCCACCAAAATAGTGCACGCAAGCATGGCCCATATTTTGCCGTGAACTGCGGCGCCATTCCGGAAGGCACCATCGACTCGGAGCTGTTTGGCCATGAAAAAGGAGCATTCACCGGTGCTGTAGGCGAGCGCAAAGGTTACTTCGAGATTTCCGATAAAGGCACACTTTTTTTGGATGAGGTGGGTGAGCTGCCCCTCTCCACCCAAGCAAGACTATTGCGTGTGCTTGAAAACGGCGAGTTCATCCGCGTAGGCGGTTCCAAGGTGATGAAGACCGATGTCAGAATCGTGGCCGCCACCAACGTTGACCTTCCTTTGGCCATCGAGAAAGGTCGTTTCCGCGAGGATCTCTATTATAGGTTGAACACCATCCCCATCCATATCCCCGCCTTGCGTGAGAGAAAAGGCGACATTCCCTTGCTATTCCGCAAGTTTGCCACTGACTTCGCCGAGCACAACCACATTCCACCAATCACCTTGACTTCTGACGCTGTGAAAACGCTTGAGAGCTACCGATGGGACGGCAACATCCGACAGCTGAAGAATGTCACAGAACAAATCTCCATCATGGAGACCGAACGAACCATCACCGCGGAGACCTTGGCCAAATACCTGCCCAACAGAGTGCAAAGTTCGTTGCCCATGTTGCTGCCGCATGATGATACTATGGATAGCGTCAATGAGCGCGACCTGCTCTATCGTGTGCTTTTCGACATGAAGAAAGACATCGCCGAGTTGCGTGCCCAGGTCAACAACATGAACGCAGGCCGTCCTGTGGAACAAAACTTTGTGCAAAGCAACCCTGTCACACAAATCGGCGACACGGTGGTGACTCGAGTGAGCCAAAGCGAGCCAAAAGCGGCAGAGCCGGAATTCACGGAGTTTATTCCCGCAGAGGAAACCACACATTATGGTGTCGTCTCGACAGGCCCAGCCACTGAGACACTATTGCTTGAGCATCATGAAAAAGAAATGATTATCAAGGCATTGGAAGCCCATAAAGGCAAGCGAAAAGATGCTGCCAAAGCTTTGGGCATTAGCGAACGCACCTTATACCGCAAAATCAACGAATACGGCATTGATCTATGAGAATCAAAGCGAAAATAGCGGTTCTTGTGTTGACTTTAGCGGTCGTCTGCCAAGGTTGCGGCATCTATTCCTTCTCGGGCGCGTCGATACCCGCCGAGGCCAAGACCGTCTCGGTGGACTACTTCCCTAACCATGCCCAACTCGTCAACCCATTGCTGAGCGACAACCTCACCACAGCCCTGCGCGACGCGATGAATAGCCAAACCACGCTAGATTTGATAGAAACAGGTGGCGACTTGGCCTTTGAAGGCGAAATCACCGACTACAGGACCACCCCGGTGGCCATCACGGGACAGACTGCCGCCATGAACCGCCTTACCATCACGGTTAAAGTCAGGTTCAGCAACCGCATCGATGATACGAAAGACTTCGAACAATCTTTCTCACGCTATGAGGACTATCCCAGCAACCAAGACTTGATGTCGGTTCAAGAGGCACTCACCGCGACCATCGTTGAGCAATTGGTGGAAGACATTTTCAATAAGGCTTTGGTAAACTGGTAATTATAATGCAGAATGAGGAATGCAGAATGAGGAATGCAGAATGCAGAATGCAGAATGAGGAACAACTGAACAACTGATAACTGACAATTGACTCAATGGACAGCAAGCAACTGATAGGATATATGACTCAGCCTGAGAGGCTGAAAGACGAGGCTGTGAAAAATGTAGAGCAGTTGGTGGCAGGCTATCCCTATTTTTCCATTGGGCAAACACTGCTGGCCGTTGCTTACCAAAACACCGACAATGCGAGCTACGACCGACAACTGAAACGCGCCGCTGCCCTCTCGCCCAACCGCGACAAACTGCGTCAATTCACTCTGATTGCCCGTCACCGACTAGAGCATGAGCCTGAAGTCAATGCTTTACCCAATGAGCTCTCATCCAAGGAAAAAGTCACCAACTCCGTCGAGGAAATCGAAGTACAAAACGGCAACATCATCCACGAGAAGGTCTTTATCATCCCTGAAATCGACCTAAGCGGCACCCATGAAGAGTTGTCTGCCGAGATGGCTCTTCTAGAAGAAAAGCGAAAGTCATTGGACGAGTTGAAAGCCATCATCGCCAACCGGTTAAGGGAAATAGAAGCAGAAAAGCAACGTTCAGAAACCGAGAAAACGCCTCAAAAGAAGCTTTCACGCAAAGAGTTGATAGACAAATTCATACTCGAAAACCCAAGCATTTCTAAGCCTAAAGCGGAGTTCTATAATCCCATCTCTGTTGCCCAAAACAGCATCATCGACCAAGAGAACATCGTGAGTGAGACTTTGGCCAAAATATATGAGCAACAAGGGTATGTTGAGAAGGCAATTTCAATTTATAAAAAATTAGGCTTGAAATATCCAAAAAAAAGTCGTTATTTTGCAGCCCAAATTGAGCGCTTACAAGAAAGCAAAGAAAGTCAAACATTAAATCAATAAACATGTACACAGTAGTAGTAATTTTAATCCTGATTGTCAGCGTATTATTAGGATTGATCGTTCTGGTTCAGAACTCAAAGGGTGGTGGATTGGTCTCCAACTTCGGTGGTGCCAACCAGATGATGGGCGTGCGTCAGACAACCGATTTCCTTGAAAAAGCCACCTGGACGTTGGGCGGTATCCTTGTGGTGCTCTGCCTCATTTCGAGCATCACCCTCCCCAAGAACTCCAAAGAAGGCGCTCCCAAGAGTGAAGTGGAGAGCATCATTCCCAACCTTCCTTCGGCTGAAGTTCCTGCCGCCACAACGACAATGCCCGCCAGCGAGGAGGCTCCTGCCGAGACTCCCGCTGAAGCACCAGCAGAATAACAAAGAAAAAAGCTGAACAAATGATAAAGAGGATGACTTGGTCGTCCTCTTTTTTGTTTTTCTAGATTTCTGATGCCGTTTATGCGGCTGCCGTGGTACGACAGCCATACAGCCCCAGAATCATACATCATGTTTTCGTTTTGGGTTGTAGGGCTGGCTGTTGCATTGCGGTAGATGCATCATAAAGAATTATTGCTGTCCGCTAAAATTCAAAATAGAGGGGAACACTTGTCCTCGATGCACTAAAATAGGCGATATGTGCTTTTTTTCTGAAGAGTAAGCCTCCCGGTCAAAAAAGGGTCAGTTCAGGGGGCGATTCCTTCGCCT
>JAFWRA010000265.1 GCA_017508895.1 Bacteroidales bacterium | reverse complement strand
GGGTGGTGCCGATTACGGCATGCAAGTTCGACTCTTGTCCTGGGCACAATCACCAAGCCCCGATGGCGGAATTGGTAGACGCGTACGTTTCAGGTGCGTATATCGAGAGGTGTGCAGGTTCGACTCCTGTTCGGGGCACGCTCAACAAAAATCCCTAACTCTGAAAATCAACGAGTTAGGGATTTTTCTTACCCCAAAGTCCCCCTGCCGTGTCAACCACGTGTCAACCGATTTTCAAAATTTTGCACAATCGTTGACACCGCCCTCGAAAATGGATGTCAAAATTGATGACTTTTTTCTCTCCGTTGACACGGATTTCGCACCCCTTTACCCCCAAAGGAGTTGCTCACGAACATCAACTTTTTTGCCTATACTTGTGACTGAAACATTGGCCGCCTCGCGACCCTCAAAATTTTCAGTTATGGCTCATCAAAGATTTCATTTCGTGAAAAGGAAATCCTTGGCCGCTTTCCTTTCCGAAAACCTCCCCAACTACTTCCTTTATCGCTGCCTCAAGGCCAACACAAACCTTCCTGATGAAACCATCTTGGAAGTTTTCAACGAGGCATACCAGTATTGCATCGATATCCTGGCAGAACCCGACATCCGAAACGCCCGAAGCGCATCGCTCCCGGCAATGGGAGCCAGCGCACCACGCTCCTCCCTCTTGCGTTATTGTTTCGTCTATTACTTACTGTCATTCCACGAAGAGGCCGCCAACTTGCGGCCTCTTCTGTTTAATATGCGCACCATGCTCGAGCTTTACCTGCCCGAGATATTCACTCCTCTGTCGGATTCCGTCCAACGCCTGGCTGAGATGTTCACCGGCACCATCAGCTTCGACGAGAAACCTACGAAACCGCTGCCACATTCCGGCAATTCTCTCATCAGTGACCAGTACATCAAGATCCCTACCCTCATCATCCTTGCCGAGCGATTGCCTCCAAGCGATGCAAGGATAGTCTTAGATGTCGTCAAACAAGCTGCAGCCTTCGATAAAGGCGACTGGACCGAAATCCTTAACGACCTCTCCGAACGTTGCGCGATGCGCAAAGAACCCAAAGTGATGAAAGTCGTCCGCAGCAAGTTCATCATCGACGATGAAGAAAAAACCACCTTTGTTAAGATCATGAAAGCCCTATTCGACCTCCATATCATCAAGAACCTTGATGGCTCCTATACTGGCGATTTCGGCACTTTTATCCATGACCAGGGTGAATTGCTTAATACTGACCTGGTTCAGCCTTATTCCAAGCTTTCCAAGGCAAAGAGTACCAAAATCTACATGAAAACCTTCGCCAAGCTTTGTATTGCCGCAAAAAGATTCCAAGTCAAAGGCTTGGGCACTAAGGGATCAAAGAGTGTTGAGCTCACTGTTAACGACTTCGCGAAGCTGCTCGATTTCCCACCTGAATAAAGGTAACTTACCGACAAGTTACCTTTATTATTGATTACAACTCCCCACTTTTGCCCACGATTTAACCGCCGTGGGCTTTTTCTTTATTGGTACCGTGAAGAGAGTCCTGGCATAAAACCAATGTACTATGTTAGACACAATCACATTCGACCAACTCCCACAAGCCGTCTCTGATATCCTCGACGGCATCGCAGAGATCAAATCCATCTGCAAAGAAATCAGGGGGAAGGAGTCCGAGAAAGACGTTTACATGACCATTGAGGAGTTTTGCGCCTACCATCCCGACCATCCTTCCCATCAAACCGTTCGCCGCTGGAAGCGGCTCGGTTACATACCTTTTTATAAAGATGAAGAAACCCGCCGCGTCAGGTTCAAGAAATCTGAAATAGACGCTTGGATAGCATCAAGCCGCCACATGTCGCGTGAGGAGCTTAATGCCATCGAAGATGCCAAAATCCTTGCGCAACGGCGACAATTGGAATTTGGAGGCCTTGACGATGATGACTGAAGACACCAACACCATTCCGCTCCTCTACGACTGGATTGAAATGTCCGACCTCCTCATCATGCTGCATCTCACTAAGAACACCCTCAAAGACTGGTGCTCTGAAAGTGAGCTGAAGTGCTGCCGCATCAAAAACAAAGTCTATTTCCTTCGTCAAGACATAGAACGTTTCATGTACTCTCACTATCAAACCTACCAACCATGAACATTGATAAAACCAACACCCCAGCAATGTACTTCTGGGGAACGCCTAATAACTACGCTGTCAAACCCTCGCCTAAGTGCGACCTTCAGAAGCTGCCTGGCTTTTCTATCTTCAGGCGGCCTATCACCAACAAATATCCCTACCAGGTAGTCAATCTTATTGATGTCTACAACTACATCATCTGCAACTATGCCAAGGACCGCACCAACGAGTACCGCACCATCAAGGATGAGCGGTACCGCCGTCAGTACAAAGCCGATATGTTTGACTATTGCACCTTCTCTGGCATCTTCTCTGTCCGCACCGACAAAGCCATCATCCAGCACTCCGGCTACATCTGCCTCGACTTCGACCACCTGAAGGATGTCGAAGGCACTTTTGAGGCCCTGAAACAGGATCCTTATTTCGAGACGCTTTTGCTCTTCCGCAGTCCGTCTGGCGACGGCCTCAAATGGGTCATCTCTTTCCATGACTCTTATTTCCGCTATGGCAAGGACGGCGAGTCATACGGCGACTATCAGGTCAGATTCTTCGTCAGCCTTTACAACTACATCTTCAACCATTACGGAGTTCAGATTGACCGCAGCTGCCGCAACCTTTCCCGCGCTTGTTTCCTGCCTCATGACCTATCAGCCTTCCTTAACCCCTCGTTATTATGAGCAATCAAGTCTTCAACCCTGACGATTGGAACGCACCCCCGGCGGAGAAAGTGCCGCAAGCACTTTCTCCATCCGTGGCCGCGTCATCCAATCTTTCCTCCATCCTCGCTGTTGTGGATGCTGTCGAAGCCTCCGGCATCGACATCACACCCACTTACGACGATTGGCTGTCCATCGCCTTCGCTTTGGTCTCTGAGCTTGGCGAAGATGGCCGCAACATCTTCCACCGGCTTAGCCGCTTCAATCCCCACTACGAGTACGAAGAGACCGACCGCCAGTATTCCCACTGCCTAAAAGACGGTAGCCGTGAAATCACCCTCGGCACCCTCTTCCACATCGCCCAAACGCATGGTGTGCTCTGGGAAAGTCCCCCTCTGAGAGGGGGTGCCGAAGGCGGGGGAGTTAAAAGTACCCGCAGAAAATCATCCTCACAACCTCAATTTGAGGACGGTGAGGATTTGAGGATGTCAAAAGCGCTCAAAATCGACACTTTTTCCCAAAACGTCAGGGAGCAGCTGCCCGACATATTGAAACGCATCGTTGACGATGCCGTTTCAGATGTCGATGCAGATCTGCTCATTCTCGGTTCCCTCACAGTCTTTTCGGCATGTCTGCCGAAAGTATACGGCATCTATGACCGCCGCGAGGTCTTTTCCAATCTCTTTCTATACGTCACCGCCCGCGCATCGGCTGGCAAAGGACGGCTTTCCCTGTGCCGTCATCTCGCTGCGCCGATTCATCGCGAACTCAAAGAGAAGTACCGCCAATCCATGGAGCAGTACAAGCAGGACCTGCGGCAGTACAACCTGAACAAGAAGAATGGCGACATGGAAGAGCCAGAGCAACCGCCCTTCCTCACCTTGTTCATTCCTGCCAACAGCACCGCCACCGTGGTCTATCAGACGCTTGCCCAAAACGACGGTGTCGGCCTTCTGTTCGAGACAGAAGGCGACACGCTGGCCAACGCTTTCAATTCAGACCTCGGTAACTACTCAGATGGATTCCGTAAGGCCTTTCACCACGAGATGATTTCCTACCTCCGCAAGAAAGACCGTGAATATGTGGAAATCCTCAAGCCCAAGTTCTCGGCCATCCTGTCCGGCACTCCTGAGCAGGTCTTCAATCTCATCCCTTCAGCTGAAAACGGCCTCTTCAGCCGTTTCATCTTCTATGTCATGCCCATGGAAATCGTGTGGCGCGACATGTTCGATGAGAACGAGACCACCGCAGATGAAGTCTTCAAGGAGATAGGGGAGGACTTCTACAAGTTCCACAAGATGCTGTCGGAGCCGACCATCCATTTCAAGCTTACCGCTGGCCAACGGCAGCGGTTTCACGATTTCTTCACGCTGACGCAGGTGGAATACGCCAACATCTTCGGCGACGACATCATTGCCTCTGTCCGTCGCCTCGGTCTCATCCTCTTTCGCTTCGCGATGATCCTGACAGTGCTCCGGCAGATGGACGAAGGCACCTTCCCGTTGCCTGTCGTCAACGTGGAAGGCAAGAAGCCTGAGTCCATCCTTGAATGTGCCGATGCCGACTTTGCCACCGCCTTGGCGATGATCAAAGTCTTGCTGCAGCACACGGCATCGGTCTTTCAGACCTTGCCGCGCCACGAGTTCCGCAAGCCCAATGGCCATCGTAACACCAACGACCGCCGTCAGGCCTTCTACGCAGCCCTTCCTGATACCTTCGACCGCGCCGCCTATCTCCAAGCCGCCGCTTCGCTCGGCGTAACGGAAAAGACCGCTGAACGGTACATTTCCGAGCTCTGCAAGTCCGGCCTCCTGGCTCACCCTGCCATCGACAACTATCAAAAGCAAACACAATGAAAGTCACCATCCTCATCGAAGCCCAAACGACAGCCGCGTACCGCGCCATCCGTCCTGCTCTTGTCGCCAACATCTCTGGTTTCATTGGTGTCTGTGACAAGACCTTCTCGGCCACCATCAACCAGTCCGACTATAACCATCTCGTCGAGGTGGTCAACAACGCCGCGCAACGCGCAGGCGTACACCATCTGGAATACTCCATCAACACCCTGCAAAACATTACCAAACCCTCTAAAACCTAAAAACCATGTACTACAAAATCGATTTCAAAACCCATTCAATGGTAGTTTATGGTGCCATCATAAAAATCGTAAGAAAGTCAAATGTGGTCAAACGTCGCATAACACTCAATTATGACTTGACCATCAAAACATCGAAAGACCACCTCTATGATGACCTTGTCAATGCCCTAAACAAGGCTGGCATCGACCCTTCATATTACAAACTCGTATCTACCCCTTACGAGCGCAAGGCTCCCAAGAAACGCAAGAAACCCACGAAAAAATGATTGAGATCATCGACGAGGATACTGTCAGGTCCTCAGACTGGGGAATTACTCGCTTCGTTCCATCACCCAAGGGGAAGAAAAACGACTGGATATGCCGACACTGCCTGTTTTATCGCTCACAGTCTTTGGAAGAGTGTGAGCAAATCCCTTGCAGGTCTGATGAGCGAACAGACGGCCAAAACGGATATTTCACAATTCGGCAAGTACCTATTGAACCGTTGTTTCCACGCAGTGAAATAGGGTAGGAGAGAACACCATTTAATTCACCAAGGCCCCGCCATCCCTTCCCCCTTTAAGGGGGTCAGGGGGATTGTCCGGGGCTTCTTTTTCTATATTTCCAACCTCCTGCACCAGCTTCTGCGCCTCTCTGACGAGCGGTTCCCGCTCAGCAAGGATGATGGTCAGCTCCTCGGCGTACTTCTTTACGGCTTCTTCGGTCGAGCCGTCTGCCATGATGCCGTCCAAGGCCTCCAGCCTTATCCCTAATGCTTCAAACTCATCCTTAATCACCTTCAGGCGCTTCAATAGTAGTTCTCTATCCATTGCTTTTGATGTTTTGTCTTGTTGTTTTCGAGCCTCATCACCGTCCTCAAATCCTCAAATCCTCAAATCCTCAAATCAGGATTCGGATATTTCGGGACATAAAGAAGGCGCAAGCCTAACCGCTTCCTTAGCAACGGGGCTCTGGTAAACCCACAAAACAAAGAAACGGAAGACCCGCGCCTATAGCGCGAGCCTTATCGTCCTGTTCCCGTTTTGTTAGTTTGAAATTTACCAGATTTCGTTGCTGGGAAGCAGAGCGTAAAGCCCTTAATTATGTCTTTTCAAAAGTCGCTGCAAATTTACGACTTTTTATCTCAAATACATACTATCGAAATCATCAATCTCCTGTGCCACTTCCTGTTGCAGCCTTACTGCCTTTTTCATTGCTTCTGCACGTGCTTTCAGGTCACTTTTATCAATCTGTCTGAAGTCATCCAAGATGTCCTGCACAGCCTTCAACTTAGATTTCATATCATCTAACATTTTTTCTGCTTCTTCGTTTTTCATCACCTATTCTTGTTTTTTGATTATCGTCCTATGATTGTCCATTTCTTTAGCTGCAATGGCTACTTCCTGATGCAGTCTGGCAATCTCTAACAAGGTTGCCGATTGGACTGGAATGTCATTTTCGTCCACCTCGTCCAAGCTGTCCAATAAGGTTTGCGCGACTTTCAGTTTTGCCTTCATTTCGTCAAACCGTTTTTGTGCTTCTTCGTTTGTCATAGACTTATTCTTCTTTGGGAAAACACTATCAATTAACCATCCCCCTGCCGCCATTGATGCCTATGTCATCGTCATCTTCCATCATCAACAGGCATCGAATCTCGTTGAAAAGGGGTTCCCGCTCAGCTAGGATTTGTTTCACTTCCACAAAACACTTTTTCAGAACATCGTCTGGCACATCGTCAACCAAAAGGTCATCCATTGCGTGCAACCTCTTGTCGATGTCCTCCAGCGCCGCCTTCAATTCCTTCAGGCGCAACAAACGTATTTCTCTGTCCATTGCTTCGGTCTTTGAGTTTTTCATTTCAAGGCTTCAGCCCCTCCCAATAAGGTTGCAACCTATTCCGGATAAGCTCCCCAACAGCCACAAACGGCAATGTCTCGCCAAACTTAATCCTTCTAAGGAAGCCTTCCCAATACAAATTGCGGTTGGTATCGGTGAAGAACTCCTCTGTAAACAAAGGATGATTCTCCACATACTTCGTGTCGCGATTGGCAAAGGTCGCTTTGATGGCCTCGCCAAGG
>JAFWRA010000264.1 GCA_017508895.1 Bacteroidales bacterium | reverse complement strand
CCGTAATCATGGCCAACAAAATCAGGCCGATGATGAGTTGTAATGATTTCTTTGCCATAGTTTTATGATTTAATTTAACTTCGTTGAATCAAAGATTTGGGGCAAAGTTAGGAAATATCCAATCAAAAACACTATTTTCGCGAAAAATTTCACTTATGAACGAACTTTTTGCTATCGCGGGTCACTTTATTGACCCGAAAACCATCGAAAACATTGCGCCTTTGGGCAACGGACTCATCAATGACACTTATAAAATCATGGTGGGAGGCGAGCCGAAATATGTGCTGCAGCGCATCAACAATGCCGTCTTCACCGACGTAGACATGTTGCAAAACAACATCGAAGCCGTGACGAACCATATTCGGCAGAAATATGAAAACCAAGGTGTTAGGGACATCAACCGCCGTGTGCTGCATTTCCTGAAGGCCGACACGAGCAAAACATACGTCTTTGAAAATGAGAAGTATTGGCGTGTGATGGATTTCATTGCCGACAGTTACACCTACGAGGCCGTTACGCCGGAATATGCCTATTATGCAGGCCGTTCTTTCGGAGATTTCGAGTCGCTGCTGACGGATTTGGAGGCACCGATAGGGGAGATTATCCCTGATTTCCACAACATTGAGTTCCGTTTGAAACAGATGGAGGACGCTGTGGCTGAAGACCGTGTCGGACAGATGCGTGAGGTTGAGGTGCAAAAGCTTGTGGACAAGATTAGGGCGGTGGCCGACGAGATGTGTTTGGGCGAACGACTTCATCGTGAGGGTAAACTGCCGAAGCGTATCTGCCATTGCGACACCAAGGTGAACAACATGCTTTTCGATAAGGACGGCAATGTACTTTGTGTCATTGATTTGGACACTGTCATGCCGAGTTTTGTCTTCTCCGACTTCGGTGACTTTTTGCGTTCGGCGGCCAACACGGGTGCAGAGGACGACCCCGATTTGGACAACATCCACTTTAACATGGAGATTTTCAAGGCTTTTGCGAAGGGTTATTTGGAAGGCTCGCAATCCTTCCTGTTACCGATAGAGAAGGAGAACCTGCCATACGCGGCCACGCTGTTTCCCTATATGCAGGCGGTGCGGTTTCTCACAGACTACATCAATGGCAGCATCTATTATAAAATAAAGTATGCTACCCACAATCTGGTACGCACTCGGGCGCAATGGAAATTGTATGAGGAGGCGGTTGCGTGTTTGCCTGAGATGAAACGATTATTGGATCATTAATGGAATCTGTCGCGCCCGTATCTTCTTGGCAATAATGCGTTTGTCACGGTCAAGGACATAGATTAAGGGTGTTGTTTCGATGTCATAAAGGTCGTACAATACATCCACTTGGACATCATCGGTATTCATGTCGATGGCAAGCTTTGTGATTTCAGGATGTTGGGCGACAACCGAATCCAAATCCTGCATCTCTTGTTGGCAGAGGTCACAGTCGTGGTCGTAGAAAAACAGCACGGTGAAATTGTTTTCAATGGACTGTAAATCAATGGAATCACCGAGTTTGATGTCGGGGGCGACATTGAAAAGCGCCAATCGCCTCAACCGCTCGGCTTTTTCCTGAATCAGGGCCAAATTGGTTTCGTTCAAGTCCTTGATTTCCAGTTGAGAACAGTATTGGTCGTAGAGCCAGACGAACACTTGGTCTTGGCTCATGTATTCGGGGTAGCGGTATCGCTCCAACAGATGCCAAAGTATGAAATCCCGCAGGTCGGTATTGTTTTCGGTTTTTTCAATCAATCGACTGATTTCCAAAGTGATGGAATCGGGTAGAGGGGCAACCATTTTGTCGAAATAGAAATCGATTTGTGCGGCCAATATCGGATTTTCGTCCGTCGGTCCGTCGAAGTCCTCAATACCGTCCCAGAAATGGGCGTTTTGAGCCCAGCCCCAGCCGAGGCTCGAGACTAACAGCAGCAACAATGTGAACAATTTCGATTTCATGGCGCAAAAATAAAAAAATCCTTACATTTGCAGCGGAAACAATCGATAGACTATGGGAATCTGTCACAAAACCATGAAAACATCCAAAACTTCTTTGCGAGGAATGGCAACTCTACAACAGTGTCGCTGCTGGAAAGCCGTCGGTTGGCAGCTTTCCGATGCCATTATTAAAGCTGTTTTGTTATGTTTTGTGAGTTTTGGGATAATAAAAACAGCTTCGGCCCAAAACGACCCTATTCGTGTGGCTTTTTGGAACATGGAAAACTTTTTCGACCCGTTTGTGGATAGCACCAAAAGCTACAACGCCTTTACCGAGGACGGTATGCAGCACTGGACGAAAACCCGCTTCTACCGCAAGCGCAACAACATGTACAAGGCAGTTCTGGCCCTGTCGGAGAACCGACCTTTGGGTATCCTCGGCATGTGTGAGGTGGAGAATGAGTATGTGCTGAGCGCCCTTTTCGAGCAGACACCTTTGAAAAAGCACAACTACCGCTGGGTGCATTACGAAGGTCCCGACAACCGTGGCATTGATCCGGCCATCGTGTATTCACTCGACCATTTCCAACTGGTGGAGAGCGCGACATTTCCGTATTTTAATCCCGATGACAAGGCGTATCATTCCCGCGATATTCTTTATGCGAAATTTATCAGCAAAGTCGGCTTTTCGACAGGCTCAACGACTTGCGCTGACACAATTCATGTCTTTGTAAACCACTGGCCATCAAGGTATAGTGGCGAGTTGGAAACAGTAGGCTCAAGGGCTTGTGCGGCGACGATATTGAGGGCCAAGGTCGACTCCATCTGTGCTTCTGCACCCGGAGGCTACCAGCCCAAGGTCATCATCATGGGCGACTTGAACGATTGTCCCACTGACCCGAGCGTTTACGACGTGCTGCGTGCCCGACATCCCTCGGAAATGGAGGAAGGATGCCTCGTCAACCTGTTCGGGAAAAGCGACGGTTTGGGTTTTGAAGGCACCTTGAAACACCAGGCCGACTGGCAAATCTTCGACCAAATCATCGTCACACCCGCCGTAATGGACGACAGGGAAGGCCTTCATTATCAAGAGGGTAGTGTGCGTATCTTTCACGCCGACTTCATGCT
>JAFWRA010000263.1 GCA_017508895.1 Bacteroidales bacterium | reverse complement strand
ATGTTCATGCCTTGCTCGCTCACGGTCATGGAAATGTTTGACTTCGTGGAGCTTTGGATGACAAGGCCAGTTTGGGGATGGATGCTGGCCGTGCCGGAATAGGTGCCTGACATTTCGCCGGAATTGGCATTGGATTCGACAGTGCCGGAAACGGTGACGTCAACGCTTTTCTTTGAGATTGCGGTGACAGTGTAGGTCATCTTGGAATTGATTTCGGAGCCGCTGACTTCCTGTTTCTTGTTGAAAGTCCATGTGCTGCCCACGGTCAGTTCCTCTTCGGGAAGCTCAACGATAGCTGCTCCCAATTGGCTCATTTCAAGTTCAATAGAGTCAACGACATGACCCAAGGCATTGTAAGTAATGCTTGCAGGCTTTTTGAGGTGTTTCTCAATTTCTTGGGTTTGTCCGGCCAGCATGGGACTGGCTTTTTCGGGATGTTCTGAGTCGTACTCGAGTTTCATGCCCATTTGCGAGATGTTCATCTTCATAGCATCAATCTGGGTCTCAAATGTCGATTTGGTGTCGCTGGTTTCCTTCGCTGTGAAGGTCTGACGGGTTTCCATGTTTTGCGACATGTTCATGGTTTGGCCTTGCATTTCCATCATCATCATCATGTTCGCTTTTGAGGTGAGGGTGTAGGTCTTGCCTTGCTCAGGACGAAGCCTGAGGGTAATGCCGTCCTTGGCCATGAATGAGAGAGTGGCCAACGCTACGAGAACGAGAAAGGCCGGCGCGATTCTTCTAATGTTTTTTTTCATTGCTTTGAATTTTGTTGATGATTAGTTGATTCGATTGTTCATATTAATCTTAGGTGCAAAAATACAAAAAATATAATTCTATGGATGGAAAAACTGCTTGTTTTGACAATGCGCAGGTATAGAAATGCCAAAATCTTTGATAATGCGCAGGGATAACGCAAACGAGCCTACCCAATCGGATCGGCTCGTTGTTCTAAATTATTCTGCGTTATTCTGTGGATTCTGCGTGAGAAAAATCAAAAATTTGGCTCATTAGCACTATGGTTTCTGTTTTTTTTGTTTCTTTGCAGCCAATTATCCTTTGAAAATGTGTATGGAACTGGTGAACTTATCCCTTGAAAAGGTGTATGGAACGGGCTTTCTTATTCCATGAAAAGGTGCAAATCGTTGAAAATCATGAGAAGAAAAATCTATCAGGAACTGCTGAAATGGAAAAACGAAAAACACGGCAAGACAGCTTTGCTGCTTGAAGGTGCACGGCGTATCGGAAAAAGTTATATCGTTGAAGCCTTTGGGAAAAACGAATACAAGTCTTATATCCTCGTGGATTTCAATGATATGGATGAGGAATTGTTGAATATTTTTGAGCATTATTTGTCGAATCGCGAGGAGTTTTTCCTCCGTCTTTCCTTATATTTTGGTGTGAAGCTTTACCCTCGCGAATCACTTATCATTTTCGATGAGGTGCAACAATATCCTAAAGCAAGGGCTGCCCTCAAATACCTTGTGCAGGATGGCCGATTTGATTATATCGAGACAGGCTCGCTGATTTCTATTAAGAAGAACGTCATCGATATTGTGATTCCATCAGAGGAGCAGCGAATAGAGATGTTCCCCATGGATTTCGAGGAGTTTTTGTGGGCATTGGGTGACGATATGACCATGGACTTTGTCAGACGACAATTTGAGCGGCTTGAGCCGTTAGGGTCTTTGCACCGCAAAGTGATGGACTATTTGCGTCAATACATGATTGTGGGAGGAATGCCCCAAGCCGTGCAAACCTATATCGATACCAAGGATTTTGATGCAGTGGACGAAATCAAGCGGGGTATTTTAAGGCTCTACCGCAATGACATCGGGAAATATGCCACCAAAGCGGAAGCGAGAGTAACCAGCATTTTCGATGAAATCCCAGCCCAGCTGCAACAACACGAGAAGAAATTCCGACTTTCGGCCTTGAGGTCGGGAGCGAGGATGCGGGATTATGAAGACGCTTTCTTCTGGCTCGACGATGCCTGTGTGGTCAATTTGTGCTACAATACGACAGCCCCAAATATAGGCTTGAGGCTTAACCGTGAGCGTACCACGTTGAAATGCTATTTCGGCGATACTGGATTGCTCATCTCTCACGCTTTTGATGAGCGAATTATCGCCAAGGAGAAATTGTATAGAAAATTGATGCTCAATAAGTTGGAAATCAACAAGGGAATGCTGGTGGAGAATTTGGTGGCACAAATGCTGAAGGTTTCAGGGCACAAATTGTATTTTTATTCCAATCCCGATAGGAAAGTGGCTGAAAACCGCATGGAAATCGACTTCCTGATTCCCAAACCCCAACTCACCAACCGACATAATATTTGTCCGATAGAAGTAAAATCAACCAACCGTTACACAACCACTTCTTTGGAGAAATTCCGCATCAAATTCGCCGAACAGACAATGACCCCGTATGTGCTGCACACTTCGGATGTGAAGGTGGAAAATGGCATTGCTTTCCTTCCCCTTTATATGACTCCGTTGTTGTAATGTAAAACGAGCCGCCCCAATCGGAGCGGCTCGTCATTCTCATAGTTCAGCGGATTCTGCGTGAGACCAATCAAAGTTTCGGTCCAGCAGCCACCAAAGCCTTACCGGCCTCGTTTGTCGTGAACTTCTCGAAGTTCTTGATGAAGCGTGAGGAGAGGTCTTTGGCTTTCTCTTCCCAAGCGTTCTTGTCGGCGTAGGTGTCGCGCGGGTCGAGGATGTTCGGGTCGACACCCGGGAGGGCGGTCGGCACCTCGAAGTTGAAGTACGGGATCATCTTGGTCGGGGCCTTCTCGATGCTGCCGTCGAGGATGGCGTCGATGATGCCGCGTGTGTCCTTAATGGAGATACGCTTGCCTGTGCCGTTCCAGCCTGTGTTGACGAGATAAGCCTTGGCGTTGCTCTTCTCCATGCGCTTCACTAATTCCTCGGCGTATTTGGTCGGGTGCAGCTCAAGGAAGGCTTGGCCGAAGCAAGCGCTAAAGGTAGGCGTAGGCTCAGTGATGCCGCGCTCGGTGCCGGCCAACTTGGCGGTAAATCCGCTCAAGAAGTAGTATT
>JAFWRA010000029.1 GCA_017508895.1 Bacteroidales bacterium | reverse complement strand
GACCTGGAATGTAAGCTATACCTTGGAGGTGACGGGCGCCCGCAAGACTTCCTACGCCGATGAGGTGTATTACATCCTCAACCCATACGCCCTGCATCACGTCTCCATTGGCAAACAAATCGACCAGTTCCGCCTCGAACTTCGCTGCAACAATTTGCTCAACACCGACTACCAAAACGTCATCTGGCGCGCTATGCCAGGTAGGAGCTTTGAGGTTTTGGTGGAATATAAGTATTAGATGACATAATAGCTGGTGATAGGCTTTTTTAAGTCAAACATGAGTTGATTGTAGAAAAAAGTTTGTATCTTTGTAGAGTTAATCAAGTTTGAATTGTTTGCTCTATGGAAACCTCACATAATCAAATAGTTTCATTCATTTGGTCGATTGCCGACGATGTCTTGCGCGATGTGTTTCTGCGTGGTCAATACCGAGATGTCATTTTGCCCATGGTTGTGTTGCGCCGTTTGGATGCCTTGCTTGAACCTACCAAGGAAGAGGTGGAACAGGAAATCCAGGAAAGCGGCATGGATGATTTGGACGAAGGCGTTTTGAAAGACATCACGGGGTTGAGTTATTTCAACACCAGTAAATGGACATTGAACCGACTGAAATCACAGGCTTCGGACAACAACGACATCCTATACGACAACTTCATCGAATACCTCAACGGTTTCAGTGAGAATGTGCGCGATGTGCTGAAGAACTTTGAATACTACAACAAAGCCCGCAAACTGGCCGACAACGATCGCCTTTTGGCCATCATCGAGAAGATTACCGACCCGCGCATCAACCTTACCGACAAGGAAGCCAAAGACCCCGATGGCATCATCCTTCCCGCCATGACCAATATCGGCATGGGTACGGTGTTTGAGGAACTGTTGCGCCGTTTCAATGAGGAGAACAATGAGGAAGCGGGCGAACACTTCACGCCCCGCGATGCCATTTCACTGCTGGCGCACCTCGTCTTTGAGCCAGTGAAGGACAACTTGCCGAAAATCATCTCTTTGTACGACCCGGCTTGTGGTTCTGGCGGTATGCTGACCGAAGGCCGTAAATATCTTTTGGACATCGGCGTAAAGAGTTCGGCCATCCAACTGTCAGGGACGGAAATCAACCCTGAAACTTACGCCATTTGCAAGTCAGACCTAATTATTAAAGGTGTGGACCCTGGCGGAATGCACTTGGGGAACACCATTACCGACAATGGCTTTTCCGACCTCTCGTTTGGCTATATGATTACCAATCCCCCCTACGGCAAGTCGTGGAAAACCGACAAGGAGAAGATATACCACGAAAAGACCTTGCTCGACCACCGTTTCGAGTTGCCGCTGACCAATTTCGCCGGCGAGGTTGAAGTGCTCGACTCCACGCCGAGGACTTCCGACGGACAGTTGCTGTTCCTTTTGGAGGAGGTCGATAAGATGAAACCGTTGGAATACCAGCCTCAAGGCAGCCGCGTGGCTTCCATTCATAACGGCTCGTCGCTTTTCACGGGTGATGCGGGCAGTGGCGAAAGCAACATTCGTCGCTATCTGATTGAAAACGACTTGGTGGATGCCATTATCCAATTGCCCAACAACATTTTCTACAACACGGGCATTACCACCTACGTATGGTTGCTCACCAACAAGAAAGCCGCTAACCGAAAGGGCAAGGTGCAACTGATTGACGCTTCGCAAGCCTTTGAGAAACTGAGAAAAAACCAAGGCTCGCGCAACTGCACCATCACGGCGGCGCACCGTGACGCTATCCTCAAGACCTATATGGATTTCGTTGAGAAAGAAGGCGACGACAACAAGGTGGCCTCCAAAATATTCGATGGCGATGACTTCCGCTTTTACAATGTGACCATTGAGCGGCCATTGCGGCTTCGCAGCCAGTTCAATGCGCTGAAGATTGATGAGATGCTTTACGACAAGGGTGAGATGGAACTCTCCAAGTGGCTCTATCAAACCTACGGCGATAAGGTCTTTACAAGTTTGGATGCTGAACTGCCGAGCATCAAAGAGTATTTGAACGACAACGAAATCAAGATGACCGACAAGAAGTTGGCCAAGTTGGTTTCGGCAAAAGATTGGAAAGACCGCCGCGACCTGATGAATACGGCCAAACAGTTGATGCACACCATCGGAACCGAGGTTTATATGGATTTCAACGTTTTCAGCGAGAAGATTGCAACGACCGCAAAAGCACTGAAACTTGATGTGAAGACAACCACCCTCAATGCCATTGCCCGCGCCATGAGCATGACCGACCCCGAAGCCCAGCCTGTCATTAAGAAACGGCACCATGTGGGCAGCAAGGAGGTGGCAAGCCTCGTGGATACTATCGGCATTGACGAAAAGCGTTTGTCAGACTATGGCTTCTTCCCGGGCGAAAAAGGTAGTTATGTGTGCCAATACATTGAATATGAACCTGACAGCGACTTGCGCGACACCGAGAAAATACCTGTAAAGGAGGATATCTACGACTATTTCCAACGTGAGGTGCGGCCCTATGTTGCAGATGCGTGGATTAACCTGCCGCCCACCAAAATAGGCTGCGAGATTTCGTTCAACAAGTATTTCTACAAGCCTGCGCCGCTGCGCACCCTTGAGGAAAACGAGCGCGACATCCTCGAACTCGACCGCCAGAGCCAAGGGTTTATTCAATCATTGTTTGAAAATCTGTAAGCGTATGGATAATTATTTTAAATGAGAACAAGATGGAATTAGAAAACTATAATGAAGCAGTAAGCACCATCAAACAAGCGATATTGCAAAGCCAATACAGGGCTGTAAAGTTGGTGACCGGAGAGCAACTTTCCCTCTATTTTGGCATAGGATGTTATGTGTCAGCCAATTCACGCAAAGGAACTTGGGGCACAGGAGCCATAAGCCGTATCAGCGAACAACTGAGAAAAGAGTTGCCGGGACTGAGAGGGTTTTCGGAGCAGAACATCCGTAACATGCGTACATTTGCTGAGTTTTGGTCGTCGTATCTAAATTGCTCGCCAACGGCGAGCGATTTGCAACTCACTGAAAACAAGACATCTATAGATATTGACAGATTCTCCTTGCAAAAATGGTCGCCGATGGCGAGCGAAATCAACCGTGATGATTTTTTGAGCATCAGTTTTTCTCACCACATGGAAATACTGCACAAGACAAAAGACATTGGCAAGATTCTTTTCTACATCCATCAAACAGTTTTGCACAAATGGGACAAGTATGACTTGCGCGATGTGTTGAAGGCGGCAGAGGATGGCAGCATGGATGCCGTTGCCACCAACAATTTTATGCAGACAATGCCGGTGAGCGATGCCCGCAAAGCGGTAGGAATGTTTAAGGACGAGTATTTTCTGGACTACATCAATGTTGAGGAAATCGAGGTCGGAAAGGCTGATGACGTGGACGAAAGAGTTGTGGAACAGTCCATCGTGCGGAATATCAAAAAGTTCATCATGACTTTTGGTAAAGATTTCGCATTCATCGGAAACCAGTATCATTTGGAGATGTTTACAGAGGAATTGTTCCCCGATTTGCTGTTTTTCAATCGCGAATTGAACTGCATGGTTGTTGTGGAATTGAAAAAAGGAGCATTCAAGTCGGGTTATATCGGACAGTTGCAAACCTATATGCGAGTGCTTGACGACAAAGTACGCAAGCCGCATGAGAACCCCACGATTGGAATTCTGCTGTGCAAAAGTGCCGACAAGGCTTTTGTAGAGTATGTCATTCGCGACTACAACAGCCCCATGGGTGTGGCGACATACAAAACCGCTGCCGATATGGATGAGAAGTTGCGCAAGTCGCTTCCTGATGTGGAAGATATGCGCAAACTATTGGTTGACAACGATGAAATAGAATGACCATGAACCGATACCCCTCATACAAACCTACTGGCGTGAAATGGCTTGGCGAGATTCCGAGCCATTGGCGACTTGTTAAATCAAAATACCTTTGGAAAGAGTCCTTCGCCACTTCCGAAAATGGCAATGAAGAGTTGCTGTCAGTTTCTCAATATGATGGGATAACTCCTGCAAAAGGAGATTCAAGGAGCGAATCATTGAAGGGTTATAAAATCGTATCGGAAAACGATTTGGTCATCAATATTATGCTTGCATGGATGGGTGGCTTGGGCGTGTCAAATTACAATGGGATTGTCAGCCCTGCATATTGCATCTATAAATTGAATGATGATTCAAATCCAAAGTTTTTGCATTATTTGTACAAAACACCATTGTATCTTGCTGAATTTGCCCGTCATTCAACAGGTGTGATTCCGTCCCGATGGCGTATGTACACCGATGATTTTGGACAGGTTTTGTCGCTAATTCCACCAAGGGAAGAACAAGATGCCATTGTTTCATACCTTGATGAAAGAACCGCCAAGATAGATGCCGCCATAGCCCAGCAGCAGAAGATGATCGACCTCTTGAACGAGCGCAAGCAAATCATCATCAACCGCGCCGTCACCAAAGGCCTCAACCCCAATGCGAAAATGAAGGACAGCGGCGTGGAATGGATTGGAGAGGTGCCGGAGGGGTGGGAAGTGAGAAGGATGGGCTCGTTAGGCGAATTTTCCAAAGGAGGTAACATTTCAAGAGATGATTTGCAAGAGTATGGCAAATGTGCAATCCTATATGGTGATATTTACACAAAATATAACATTCAAACTGCAATAGTTAGAAACCATATTTCCGAGAAAGTTGCAGAAAAATCAGTGAGGATTTCTAAAGGTGATATCCTAATGACTAGTTCTGGAGAAACAAAAGAAGATATTGGAAAAACTATTGTTTATCTTGGAAATGAGGAGGCTTTTATTGGTGGTGATGTGATTTT
This sequence comes from Bacteroidales bacterium, assembly GCA_017508895.1. The sequence continues at coordinate 6,670 of JAFWRA010000029.1, read as the reverse complement.
GTTTAGGCAACAAAACAATGACAGTACTTTTTTGTCTTATGCTTTAAATAGTCAATATGCAAAGGATTACCGTTACAAGGAATCAAAAGGCGAAATCATTGTTCACATTTATGCTAGTTCCTTGAAAAGATTGTATTTGGCATTGCCACCTATAGAAGAACAAATCAAAGTGGTGAACTATCTTGATGGTCAAATTGATGCTATTGATAATGAAATAGAAGTAATAAACAAACAAATCTCCCTTCTTCAGGAGCGGAAGCAGATCATCATCAATGAAGTGGTGACGGGGAAGGTGAAAGTGGGATGAAAGAATAAAATGTTTTAGTTTTGCAAAAAAAAACAGGTCATGACAGAACAGGAATTACTAAAAGCCATAAGATGTGGTGAGACCAGCACCATACAGTTCAAAGAACAATTCACCACAACACGCCAAGTGGTTGAGGAAATGGTGGCGTTCTCCAATAGCAGGGGAGGGAGGATTATATTTGGCATTGCCGACAAATCGGGAGAAATAATCGGTTTGGCGTATGAAGAAGTGCAAAGGATTTCGCATGAGATAAGCACTGCGGCAAACGACCAGATACGACCTACAGTGTTTCTTGAAACCGAAACTTTTGAGATAGAAGGAAAACTCGTTCTTGTGGTTACCATCAAGGAAGGTGTGAACAAACCATATAAAGACCTGAGCGGGCAAGTTTGGGTAAAACAAGGACCTGACAAGAGAAGGGTGACGGAGAACAGGGAAATCCTGTCGCTGTTTCACCAGTCTGGCAGCTATTTTCCCGACGATGAGCCGGTGGCTGAAACTGATTTGGACAACATCGATGGCCGTGCTTTGGAGGAATATGAGAGGAGAGTGTATGGCACCGAAGGCGAACTGATGAATATTCCGCAAGAGGAACTTCTGAAGAACTTACACATCTTGTCGGCTTCTGGTAAACTCACCCTTGCCGGGTTGATGTTTTTCGGAAAAAAACCACAGCGATTTTGCCCTTGTTTCAATATAAAGGCGGTGGCGTTCTATGGCAACGACCTCGGCGGTTCGGAATACCGCGACAGCAAAGACATTGACGGCACAATCCCTGAACTGTTTGAGCAAGGAATGGCCTTTTTGAAATCGAATCTGCATAGTGTGCAGGCTGGACAATCTTTCAATTCGGTCGGAAAACTGGAAATAGCCGAAATAGTTTTGGAAGAATTGTTGCAAAACGCTCTGGTACATCGCGATTATATTTGGCAAGCCCCCATTCGTATCTTTGTGTTCGACAATCGTGTTGAAATTATCAATCCAGGTTGCTTGCCTTCCGGGCTTACGGTCGAAGCCATTAAGAGCGGACGAACCTATCGTCGAAATCCAACAATAGCCGACTTTTGCTCCAAAATAATGAAATACAGAGGAATCGGTTCTGGCATCGTAAGGGTAATGCGAGAAAATGAACATATTGAATTAAACAGTGATGAAAACGGCAACCAGTTTAGAGCGATTGTTTACAGAGATAATAAAGCAATAGAAAAATCTATATCCACGGGTGGGGCTTCGATGAAAACTTCTGAAAGAATCTTGGCAATGATAGCCGAAAAACCAACAGTGACCATTCGGGAGATGGCAGAAAGATTAGACCTGTCGCGACGGGCCATAGAAGAACAGATGAAGAACTTGAAAAAAAATGGAATCGTAAAAAGGGTTGGCTCATTGAAAAACGGGCAGTGGCATATAGTGGAATAAACTGTGGAATAAACTGTGGAATAAACTGTGGAATAAAATAGCATGAACACCAGCAAAACCAACGAACAAGCCTTCGAGGCACTGATAGAGAAAGCCTTGGTGTGAAACTCAACTAAAAAGTGTATTTTTGCAAAGACGAAGAAAAGAAGCAAATGACGGAAACAAATCGCATAGAATTCAAACGGGAACTGACGCGCGAGCTTGATTTGGAGCGCGAGGTGGTGGCGTTTCTCAACTACCGGGAAGGCGGAATCATCTACATCGGTGTGGATGATGACGGGAAAGCTGTCGGGGTGAAGGATATAGATGGGGATATGCTGAAAATCAAGGATCGCATCCGCACGGGGATTTCACCTTCGCCGATGGGATTGTTCGATGTCAAGGTCGAGGAAATCGACAATATCCCCGTTATCAAGATTTTTATCGCCAGCGGAAGCGAAAAACCTTATTACAAAACACGTTACGGCCTTTCAGAAAAGGGCTGTTTTATCCGTGTGGGTACGGCAGCCGAACCAATGACGAATGAACAGATTGAAGACCTTTTTGCCCGAAGGGTACACAACTCGCTCAAGAATGTGGTTTCGCCGCGCCAAGACTTGTCTTTTGCCCAACTCAAAATCTACTATACCGAAAAAGGATTTCAGCTTAACGACAATTTTATCCGGTCACTTGATTTGATGACCGACGACGGGAAATACAATTATGTGGCATACCTGCTCGCCGATGAAAACGGCAATTCGATGAAGTTGGCGAAATATGCAGGCAAAGACCGTTGCGACCTTATCTCAAACAACGAGTACGGTTATTGCTGTCTGATTACTGCCACAATGAAAGTGCTTGACAAGCTTGATGTGGAAAACAAGGTGTCGTCGGTGATTACCTCGACAAGGCGCATCGACACTCCGCAATGGGATAAAATCGCAGTACGCGAGGCAGTTATCAATGCCATTGTCCACAACGATTATATTTACGGTGCACCTTCAAAAATTGAACTTTTCTCTGACCGTTTGGAAATCACTTCTATTGGCAGAATCCCGTTGGGGCTTTCCAAGGAGGACTTTTTCAACGGGGTGAGTTTGCCTCGCAACAGAGAGTTGATGAGAGTATTTCGTGATGTGGAGATGGTGGAGTCGCTCGGTTCGGGAATGAACCGCATTATGCGTATTTACGGGCGCGATAATTTCGAGTTCGGCGACAACTATGTGCGCATGATTGTGCCCTACAATTGGATTCCTGAGGAGGGCGAGACGGAGAATGGCAATGCCCTAGAAAATGTCCTAGAAAATGATTTGCAATTGACTAAAAGACAAAAGGATATCATTCATCGACTAAAAGAAACAGGCCAAGTGAATGTCCTAGAAAATGTCCTAGAAAATGTCCTAGAAACCTCCGCAACGTTGGCTGTTTTTTTTAATGTGAATGAAAGGACTATTAGGCGGGATTTACAGTTTTTACAAAAGCATGGTCTCGTCCGTCGCGATGGTCCCGACAAGGGAGGCCGCTGGGTTGTATTACAATTAGAAAATCAACAAAATGAATACTAGCAAAACCAACGAACAAGCCTTTGAGGCCCTGATAGAGAAAGCTCTTGTGGGCAACACCCATGAGGAACGCATGGCCGCGGAGCAAACCGATGTGGAAGCCCAATCGCCAGCAGGGAACCAGTATTATTGGGGTCAGCCCAAGGACTTCGACAAGAAACTGGCTCTGGACCTGCGGCGGCTGTGGGTTTTCCTCGAAGCCACGCAACAGGACGTGCTCAATGAATACAAGGGAAAGGAATTGAAAACTGCGCTGCCCAAACAGATTGCCAGAGACATTGAGACTTTCGGCGTCATCAAGGTGCTGCGCGAAGGCGTGGATGTAGACAACATCCATGTTTCGCTGTTCTATCCCAAACCCTCGGCAGCCGACAGCGAGGCCTCGAAACTGAAATATGCCCAAAACCAGTTTTCCCTCACGCGCCAGCAGACCTTCTCCTTGGCCAATCCGAGCCTGGAAATCGACATGGTGCTGTTTGTGAACGGCTTGCCGCTTTTCACCTTTGAATTGAAGAACCCTTGGACGCACCAAACCGCCAAATACGACGGACAGAAGCAATACAAATCGGCGGAGCGCAACCCAAAGGAGGCCTTGCTGAACTTCGGTCGCTGTTTGGCGCATTTCACGATGGACAAGGACGAGGTGTTTTTCACCACGCGCCTCAACCTCGGCAAGACTTATTTCATGCCCTTCAATAAAGGCCTGCCGAACGGTCAGGGCGCGGGCAATCCCGTGAATGTAGAGGGCGGCTACAAGACTTCCTATATGTGGGAACAAATCTTGCAAAAGGACACCGTGGCCGACATCATCATGAATTATGTCTGCTTCGACTACGACGAGGCGAAGACCCAGAAAAAGGTGCCGCACATCATGAAGAACGCGAAGAAGTTGATTTTCCCGCGTTATCATCAGTTGGATGTGGTGAGCAAGTTGGTCGAAGATGTGGCGGAAATAGGAGTGGGGAATACCTATCTCATTGAACATTCGGCAGGTTCGGGCAAGTCCAATTCGCTCACTTGGTTGGCTTACAAACTCATTAAGACCTGTCCCAACTCGATGGATGCGGTCAGGGCTAAAGCCGTGGATGCGCCTTTGTTCAACTCCGTCATCGTGGTCACCGACCGCCGCCTGTTGGACAAGCAGATTTCCGACAACATCAAGATGTTCGGGCAAAGCAGCAAAATTGTCGCCCACGCCGACACGTCCAAAATGCTAAAACAGGCTATTGAGGACAACAAACGCATCATTATCACTACGATACAGAAGTTCCCCTTCATTTGCGATGTCATCAGCGATGTGAGCGACCATAATTTTGCCGTCATCATCGATGAGGCGCACAGCTCTCAATCGGGCATAGCTGCCGACAAACTCAATGCCACCGTGCAAAAAGACGCCGACACCGACGGGAGCGACACCGATGCTTTGTTGGAAAAGCTGATGAAAGACCGCAAGATGAGCACCAACTGTTCTTATTTTGCCTTCACGGCCACCCCAAAGAGAGAGACTTTGGAGCGTTTTGGCAGCGAGGATGCTGAAGGCAAGTTCCATCCCTACCATCTTTACAGCATGAAACAGGCCATCGAGGAAGGTTTTATCCTCGACGTGCTGACCAACTACACCACCTATCGGAGTTATTACGAACTGACCAAGAGCATCGAGGACAATCCCGAATACAACAACGAGAAAGCCCAGAAGTTGCTCCGAAGTGCCGTGGAGCGCGACCCCAAAACCATTGCGGCCAAAGCTGAAGTGATGTTGGCGCATTTCGACGCGAAAATTTTTCGAAGCCACAAACTGAAAGGCAAGGCCAAGGCTATGGTGGTGACCAAAGACATTGAGTGCGCCATCAAATACTATTGGGCTTTGAATCGGATTATTGATGAGAAAGAACTGCCTTACAAAATACTGATTGCGTTTAGTGGCGAGAAGCGGATGCCTACGCAAACTTTCGCCATGAGCGCGATGACCGATAGCACATACGGCTTTATGGCGGCTGAAGATAACGGCGGCTATTATTCTGATTTCACCGAAGCGGGCATGAACGGCTTCCCCGAGTCGCAAACCGCCGAGAAGTTCGACACGGACGAATATCGTATTTTGGTGGTGGCCAATAAGTATCTCACTGGCTTCGACCAGCCTAAACTCTGCGCCATGTATGTCGATAAGCCTTTGGATGGTGTGTTGGCGGTGCAAGCCCTTTCGCGACTCAACCGTTCCGCACCTGATTTGGGAAAATTGAGCGAGGATTTGTTTGTCCTCGACTTTTACAATACCCAAGAGGGCATCAAGGAAGCCTTCGACCCGTTCTATACAGCCACGACCTTGTCGGAGGCCACGGATATCAACATCTTGCATGAACTGAAGAACACTTTGCTGTCGTTTGAAGTGTTCGACATGGAAGAAGTTGACGAGTTTATCGAATTGTACATCCACGGTGCATCAGCCGACCAATGGGCACCCATCATCGACACCGCCGCCGACCGATTCAACTTTGAGATTGAATGGCCGGAAAACGGGAAGGCCGATTTCAAGATGAAATGCAAGCAGTTCGTGAAGATATATTCACGTGTGGCAGCCATCATGCCGTTTGAGATGAAGGATTGGGAGAAAATGTTCTGGTTCTTGCGTTATCTCATTCCAAGCCTTGTGGTCACCAATCCCGAAAAGGATGGCTTGAAAGACTTGCTCGACTCCGTTGACTTGAATACCTACGGCTTGCGACGCACCGCCTTGAATGAAACAATCACTTTGGATGCTGGAGAAACCACCATCGATCCATTGAAACCCAAGATGGTGAACGCGGGTGGGGAAGAAGATGATCCGAAAGACCCTCTGGATGAGATTCTTAAGCAGTTCAATGAGCGTTGGTTTAAAGGCTGGGATGCCACACCTGACGACCAGAAAATGAAGATGATCAGCGTTGCCCAAGCTGTTGCCGAGGATGAAGACTACAAGACCTTAGTAGTCGGCAATCCCGACCAGCAGGCCGTGGATGCACTGATGATAGAGATTATCGACCGCATCATCCGCAAAAAGCGCAAGGGCGATATGTCATTGTACAAAGAGTACCAGCAAAACGAAGGCTTTAAAGTCGATTTCCGCAGCGTCATCACTCGGATGCTTGGAGACTTGGATTATCTCACCGCAGCAAAGTCTTAGTTGTTCACAAGGATAGGCCCTTACTTCAAATCAATAAAAGGCACCGAATTGCCCAGCATGTACTGCGGCATCTTGCCGTCCCATTTCTGTACGGCTTCGTAGTTCACCAACTTGGGGTTGCTCTCCAAAGCGGCCGCCTTGATGCTCATGGCCTCGGCTTCGGCTTGGGCCTTGATTTTGGTCTGCTTGGCCTGTTCCTCCACTTGGATGGTGACGTTCTTGGCTTTCAGGGCGTTCTGTTCG
>JAFWRA010000262.1 GCA_017508895.1 Bacteroidales bacterium | reverse complement strand
GAATACATTCAAGCGCTTATCGACACTCGAAGAGATGAAAACTTGCAGATTTTCAGAGATTTCATGTTCAAAACGCTAAGAAAAAACCTTCAACAAGATATCCAATCCTTTGTTGATTCGCAAAATGAAGTGGGGAGAAAAACCTTAAATAGTAGGGAGAAAAACAAAAACAGTAGGGAGAAAATTCTTGAGTTGTTGCGTGAGAACCCCAAACTCACCACGGCAGGTTTGGCACAAGCAGTGGGCGTCTCATCCAAAGGTATAGAGAAGCAACTTGCCCATCTAAAGCGAGAAGGGTTGCTTCGCCGCATCGGTCCCGACAAAGGAGGTCATTGGGAGGTCGTTGATTTGTAACAAACACGAAAAAAGCCCAAGAATCGCTTCTCAGGCTGTTTTTCAGTTTTGAAACTATTATTGCACCACAAATTTCCGCGTCTCCTCGCCCAGGGTGATGAAATACATGCCCTTCGGCAAACCCGACACATCAATCTGCTGGGTTTCAGCAGTGAGGTTGCCCGTTTGGACGGTTTGGCCCATGAGGTTGGTGATGTGGTAGGTTTGGGTCGGTAGAGACGTTGCACGCAACGTCTGTACAAACAAGACACCATCAGTCGGGTTGGGGTAAACGGTTAAGGTCCCTATGCCTGTCGAAGGGCCGTCTTCCTCGATGCCGTTGTGCCATTCCTCATACACCTCGTTGCAATCGCGGTTGCCGTATTTGAAGAACAGTTCGCCTTCGCGCCAATAGCAGCGCATACCTTCCACACGGTAATTCTTGCTACGGTTCATCAGCCTTTCGGGGAAGAAACTGCTGAGGTGGCCGATGCCGCAAACAATGGTGCCACCGAAGAGGTCTTGGTCGTCGCTCACTTGCAGCATCCTGAACACTCGGCCTTCATATTCGTATTGCTCAACCGCGTCGACGTGCATCGTGAGGCTCGCCGTACCGACCTTGATGCCCCAACTGTCGCCTTCTTGGGCGCCAAAATCATAGAGAACGGTAAACTCCTGCAAATCCTTGTTCCACCAATACACCTTGTTGCCTCTTAGTGTTCTTTCTTCATAGATGTATTCCCGTGTCGTTTCCGTGTGTTCGCCTTTGTCATACAAGGTGTTGGTGCGGATGATGATAGTCACTTCTTTGTGGTTGATGGTGGTGTCGCCGGCATATTCCAGATGCTGGTAGGTGATGCTGCCGTTCTCGTTTTGGATTTCGTAGTACCATTCGGGTTGGCCTTCGCCGATGTTCAGATACTCGAAATCAGCCTTTACCGTCACATCGAAATTGGGCATCACAAACTTGTTGTCAGCCACGGGAATCCTGAAGGTTTCGTCGTCAGCCTTATAGACCACCACCCCGTTAAACACATAATCAGGCTGAACATCAACGGAATAGGTGATTTCCTCGCCCATCATCGCCGAATTGACCGAAAGCGTGACTTGTCCTCCGTTTTCATCTCCTATAACATTGATATTGTGTTGGTTGCAGTCTTCAACAATCCTACTCTCGTCAATACAACCGCCAAAACCCGATTCCTTATATAACGAACCGCTTCCGCAAGGCACAATCAACCGCAACTCTTCTCCACATTCATCAAAAAACTGATTAGCATTTCCAGTCAATTCAGGTGGAACACTCCCCAACATAACAACATTCTGAAGTGAACTACAGCCAAAGAAAAAACCTGGTCCCATAGTTTCCACAGCGTTTCCAATAACCACATTTTTCAATCCTACGCAACTACTAAATACGGAATAACTCATAGCTTTAACCGTATTAGGAATGACCACATTTTCAAGCCTATCACATCCACCAAAAACATCATTTGAAAGGCTTCTAACATTACCCAAATCAATAGAAGTCAAATTTTTACAACCACTAAACGCAAAGAACCCGATGCTGTCGCACAAGGGCGGAATCTGAACTGAAGTAAGGCCATCGCACATATAGAATGCGTTGTTGCCAATTCTGGTAATGGTATTCGGCAAATTGATTTCGGGAAGACTGGTACATTCGCCGAACAGCCAACCTTGAATCACTGTGACGCCATCCGGAATGTTTATGGACACGAGATTCGAGCAGGCTCGAAAGGCGCTACCGCCTATTGAAGTAACCGATGAAGGGATATGTACAGAAGTTAGATTGGAACAGCCAGAAAATGCTCCCAACCCAATAGTCGTCACTGAGTTGGGAATCGTGATCGAAGTTAAACCATCGCAATGATAAAACGCCTCTTCACCTATGGCTACAATATGGTCTGGCACTTCGTATGACTCCAAAGCCGTACACCACCCAAAAACACCTTTCGGCAATTCGTGTATACCCTCTGGCCAGTGTATTGAAGTGAGATTATAGCATTTGCAAAAGGCAAATTCGCCAATTTCCTCCAACGAATTGGGCAAATCGATGGAAGTCAGGCTGGAACATTCGAGAAAAGTCTCACGGCCAATGCTCCTGATGGCATTTGGGAACGTTATGGAAGCCAAATTGGTACAACCGGCAAACGCACCGTAATTATACCAAGAATGGCCTTCTATGGAATCAATTGAATTGGGCAACACAATCGATTCGAGGCTTTTGCAATCCTTGAACGTAGCATACTGGATGGTTGTGATGGCATTGGGAAGTGTGACGGAGACAAGGTCTGCACTACCCTGAAAAGCACCATCGCCTATAAAAGTCACAGTATTGGGAATGTCGACGCTTAACAAGCCCTCGCAGTAAGCAAAAGCGTGAGTTTCTATTTCGACCACCGTATAAATCCGTCCATCCACGGTGACCGTACTCGGAATGACAATATTGCCCGAATAGTCTTCGTCGCCGTAGGTGACGCTGACCGTGCTCAACGAATCGCTTTTGACATTGTAGCAAATGCCATCAACTTGGAAATCATAGGCCAAGGCTTGCACGGCGAAGCCAGCCAAAATTGCTAAAGTAAAGAATAACTTTTTCATTTTATCTGATATTTATTTGTTTATCAATCTGTTTTCCGTTTCGGTCTGTAGGGCTGTCGTACCACGGCAGCCGCTGATTGTCATGGCTGCATGGGCGGCTGCCACGGTGTGACAGCCCTACAGGACCGCGATTTTATCTCACCACAAATTTCCGTGTCATGTCACCCACCGTGATGAAATACATGCCCTGCGGCAAACCAGACACATCAATCTGCTGGGTTTCAGCAGTGAGCTTGACCGTTTGGACGGTTTGGCCCATGAGGTTGGTGATGTGGTATTCATTGCAGGTCGGAGACGTTCCAGCAAACGTCTCCACAAAGAGGACACCATCCGTTGGGTTGGGATATATATTAAATTGATTATCAATAGATTCCTCGATACCATTATGGTATTCCTGATACACCTCGTCGCAGTCCCTGTCGCCGTATTTGAGCACTAGTTCGCCGTTGCGCCAGTAGCAGCGGATACTTTCCACGCGATAATTCTTGCTGTGCATCATCAGCCT
>JAFWRA010000028.1 GCA_017508895.1 Bacteroidales bacterium | reverse complement strand
CTCATCTTCTGTCATACGGACGTATTCCGAAACGCCGAAACCGCTATGGGGCATTCCAATGCCATTGCCGTTCATGCCAAGGCGTTCGATTGTCGTGATGTACCATTGTCCGTCGAGCTTGAAGACCGACAGGAAGTTTAGAAGGAAATAATTATCATTAGGGACGTTGAGTCTCACGTCTCCCTTGTTGTAGTCGATGGCGATTGTCCAATTGTAATATCCAGGTTCCTTGGCTCCATAGAGATAGGAGTAGGTGGTCATCTCGTTTGCTGAGGGGAAATAGTAGTTGCAGCATCTAGCTGTAGGATTCTCCTTGAAGTAATCTTGATATACCAATGCCCCATGCTCGTTGATTTCGTAGGTGTTGAGCCATTTCCAACCATGGCCGATGATTTCATTCTTTATCAGTTGCTGCTCGTTTTCCGATAATTGTGTTGTTCTATCATCCCGCCGAGGGATGCCGTCTTCGTCGATGATGAATCCACCCGTGGGAGGCTCGATGATAATGATGGGTTCCTCCTTGTCATTGAGGTCACAGGAGATGAACATAGGGGCCATAAGAAGCAGCGTGCCGACTAAGCACAACTTTGTGGAATGATTCTTGAATGCAATCTTTTTCATGTCAAAATGTTTGTTTGGTTCTTTACTTCATAAATGCAGGACGGGCGAAAAACTTGCATCGCATTTGAAAAAATACCGCCGTATGTCGATGGGCATACGGCGGTAGTTGTTTGGAGTTACGTGATTAAATCACGTTGTACTTCGCGATTTCAATATCAGTTTCCTATACGCACCTCTATGCTGACACGTTCGGTAGTGGCCTTATATTGCTTGCCGTTCACTGTCGATGCTTCGGCACGAACCAGGATGGAGGCATAGCCGTTGACATGGGGCGTGACAACGCCGTCGGAAGTAACGGTGGCAACAGACTCGTCGCTCGACGCGAAGCTGATCACTCCGCCCGTCGAAGAGCTGGCCGTAATCTTCTGTGTGGTGTTGCTCTCGAACGTTATGTAGGTAGGATCGACGAAGAGCTTGTGATGAGCCTCGGTTGTCACGTTCTGGATGTCGATTTCTACACTTCCTACCACGATTTCTGCATCGCCAAGGGCAAAGATCCAAATGCCACCTGTTTCTAGTGCCTTTTGGAAGTTCGATTTGCTTAGTGTATAGGTGTTGTAAATATTGCTTCCGGAAGAGAAGTTGTCCTTCAAAAGTTCCTCTCCACTAGCATCGTCCAAATATATCTGAGCGTTGGGCTTGGTTGTATAAACGATGTGTAGCTTTGCTGAAGCATCGTCATAACTCTCACTCTGGATTTTACTTAAGTCGATATATACGCAATTTCTGTAAGTTGTGCTGGAATTGTATTGGAAGTTACGATCATGGTAGAAATCCAGTGCAATAGTTGTGAGGACTTCAGCAGGTGGCTCGGGTGTTATTACAGGAGTGAGGTCACCGCGGTCGGTAATCATATCTTCCTTCTGGGTCGTTAGGATCCAGTCAGTCTTGGTTACATCCTGCACCCAGTCGGCAAAGCCTGTGTATGCCTCTTTGATGTACTTTTGTTCTTGAGGCCATTCGAAATAATCTGGCAGAAGCATCATCTGTGGAGCCTTGCTGCCTTCGTCCTTGCCTTTGAAGGCATTATTCGTGATGATGGTCGAGGCACTGCCGTCGGTAGTTGTGATGACAAAGAAATCATTGGCGAAAAGCTGCGACAAGTAGGTAGGATATTGTCCGGTGCCTTCGCCAACATTCTTTTTAGGCAGCTGTGTCTTGTCGAAGGTCTTGGTCTCAGCCTTCCTATCCACATAGATGGGCGAAGCGTTGATGACTTGATGCTTCTTGGGGTCGATGGCCGTGGGGCTTTCGTTCATCAGTGTGTGAATTTCCCCCCATGTCTCTCCGTTGAGAGAAATAGTCGATTCGTAGGCACCACCAGCAGCCATTGGGGTCACTTCTAACGACAAAATTGTGTCGGTTTTAATCAAATCGTAAACACCGGTTTGATTGTTCATTTGATATTCTCTGTTATATTCCTCTTTGTAGCTCAGTCCCAAAGCAATATCATTGAAATCGAAATCAAACTCCGTTAGGTCTTCGCATACCAGGACCGCTTGTTCGTTGGCGGTAGAGCGGTCGATAATCGCTCCTTCGTCAAATCCCTCGATGGCAAAGACGAGGTCGTTGAGGTCGAAGTCGGTTTCAAATTCTGCACAGTTATCCTCGAAACATAGATATTGCCTGTTGTCAGACGACGTGGGGTCGATGTCCTGTTTGATATTGAAGGTTGCTACGAAGCAAGGGCGCACACCTGGGAATTTGGTGATAGGAGCATTGAGCTTCGACTCAGAATAACGTGTGCCGTAAACACCGGTAATATAGAAGCCGAAGTATGGGATCTCTTCGGGAACGGTCACCTGGATGGGGTGAGAAACCAGATTATAGGCACCATAACGGGTGAAAACGTGGCCTGCACCCCAGGTGTCCATGTTTGTTCCTGCTGGCACTCTAGTCTCTGTCCCACCTGCACTTGTATTATAATACAAATTGTTTTTGCCGGTTATGAGCTCCTTGCGCACTAACCAATAGAGTTCGCCATCGGCACCCATAATGGTCACGTCTGCATTCGCCTCGTCATCAGTGTACCAATAGATGCCCACTTTGTCAACTCCACGTTCCGCTCCTGTGAACCAATATACGGGAGCCAAGGTGAAAGTGTGAGCCGTGCCCACAAAGTCTTGCTTCACTTTTCCTAGATTAGACTGGGATGGGTCTGTTAGATTGGTTCCCCAAACTTTTGAGTCAGGAAGCACGCTTGCGTATTCATCGGCTTCATCCTGTGTGATATAGATGTAGTCGGCCGACCCAAGATTGGTGATGGTGACCTGATTGACATAAGCATCAGCACGCGTCACGGGATATTTGCGACGTGCCAACTGGCCGAAGAGGTCCCAGTTCTGATTGGGGTCTATGTCGCCGAACTGACGTTCGAACTCATGAGTGTAGGCAACATCTTGGACATGTTGCTCACTGGAAGGCTCATAGTCCTGACAGGAACTAACGAGAGCTGCTGAACCCGATAAGAGAAGGCATATCAGCAGGGTAGATTGGGTAGATCCCGTTTTCATAATAATGATTGATTGTTTTGAATAATTATTTTAATAAGTTGAAAATAGGAAAAACAAAAATACATAATCTAAAAATAATTTGAGTGAATTCAAGGGCGGAATCCTTTTATCAGGCAACTCAAGATACTTCATTTTTGCAATTCTTTGTGCAAAATTACTCAGTTTTTTGGCATTATAGCACAAAAATGAGTGAAAATGTATGTTTTTTCTTCCGTTTTGTCAATTTTAGGATTTAGTGAAAAATGAAGGTGACAAAAAACCGCCGTCTGCCCATCGGCAGACGGCGGTAAAAACATCGGTTAAGAGATTAACGCTTGTACAAAATTGCAGATTGGATATACGTGTTGTCAGTATGTTCAATTCTGAACGTGTATCCAGAGCCATCGCTGTTCTCACACAGATCGAGTTGGGCCTTCGTCAAAGTGAAGGTCGCTTTATCGTTAGTGGTTTGGG
>JAFWRA010000261.1 GCA_017508895.1 Bacteroidales bacterium | reverse complement strand
CCTCCTTGCTGGGCGGCATCGTGGGCATCCTGTTCCTCATCCCCTTCCGCAAATACTTCGTCAAGGAGCAACACGGCAAGTTCCCCTTCCCCGAAGCCACAGCTACCACACAAGTGTTGGTCAGCGGACAGAAGAAAGGAAAAGACTCTTTGTTGTTGGTGGTCAGCGGCTTGATTGGCGGTTTGTATGACTTCATCGTCTCCACCTTCGGCTGGTGGTCAGAGACCCTCACCACCCGCATGATGGGTTGGGGCGCGGCCGTAGCCGACAAAGCCAAGTTGATGTTCAAGGTGAACACAGGTGCTGCTGTGCTCGGCTTGGGCTACATCATCGGCCTGAAATATGCCTTCATCATCTGCTGTGGTTCCATGCTGGTGTGGTTCATTATCATCCCGGGCATGAACCTCATCTGGGGCGACCAAATCGTTGACCTGATGAATGCGGGCATCACCGCCACTATCGGCTCCATGGCACCTGAAGAGATCTTTAAGAACTATGCACGTCACATCGGCATTGGAGGCATCGCCATGGCGGGTGTCATCAGTATTATCAAGTCTTGGGGCGTGATTAAGTCTTCAGTTGGACTGGCCGCCAACGAGTTCAAAGGCAAGAAAGCCTCGGTTGAAACCGTCGACCGCACGCAACAAGACATCCCCATGAAGACCATCGTCATCGGTATCGTGGCCGTACTCATCGTCACCTTCCTGTTCTTCTGGTTCGGCGTGGTGCACAACGTATGGCATGCCTTGATTGGCATTTTAGTCGTGGCCGTCATCGCGTTTTTGTTTACGACAGTGGCCGCCAATGCCATCGCCATCGTGGGTAGCAACCCCGTGAGCGGTATGACGCTGATGACCCTGATTTTAGCCTCCTTAGTGATGGTCGCTGCCGGACTGAGCGGTCCCAGCGGTATGACCGCCACCTTGATTATCGGCGGCGTGGTCTGCACGGCATTAGCCGTTGCCGGTGCCTTCATCACCGACCTAAAAGTAGGTTATTGGATTGGCACAACGCCCAAGAAACAAGAGATTTGGAAGTTCGTCGGCGTGGCTGTAGCCGCTGCCACTGTCGCTGGCGTCATCATGATCCTGAACAAGGCCTACGGCTTCGTGGGCGATGGAGCCTTGGTCGCACCGCAAGCCAACGCCATGAGTGCCGTCATCGAGCCCATGATGTCAGGTGGTAGTGCCCCATGGTTGCTCTATGGCATCGGTGCCGCCATCGCCTTGATTCTCAATTTCTGCAAGATTCCTGCCCTGCCCTTCGCCTTGGGTATGTTCATCCCAATCGACCTCAACGTGCCGCTGCTCATCGGTGGTGCCATCTCGTGGTTCGTGAGCACCCGCAGCAAGGACCAGAAACTCAACGATGCTCGTTACAACCGCGGCACCCTCATCGCCTCAGGCTTTATCGCCGGTGGTGCTTTGATGGGTGTGGTAAGCGCCATCCTCAAGTTCTGCAACGTGGATGCAGTGGCCAAGACCGCCGAAGGCACGCCATTCTCCGAACTGCCCGTGGCAGGTCTCATCGCCTTAGTGATGTACATCGCCATCATCGTTTACATGATTTGGGACTCGAAACGAGCAAAGGTAGAAGAAGAATAAGAAATAAAACACAAGAAATATGAAAAGACTTAGTTTATTTGTGGCATTGCTGCTGATAGTGGCGATGCCGATGATGGCCGAGCGCGTGACACCTGAAACAGCTCAAAAAGTGGCCAAGACATTTTTGAACAACAACGGAGCGAAGTCAGCCCAACTGACCGACCTGACGAATGTAGCAGGTTTCTCCAATCTCTACATCTTCAATGGCGAAGAGGGATTCGTCGTGATGGCAGCCGACGACCGCGTGCAGCCCATTTTGGGATATTCGCTCACAGGAAAATTCGTGGCCGAAGACATGCCCTCCAATGTCAGTGGTTGGCTGCAAGGCTACAATGATGAGATTCAGTACGCGATTGAGCACCAACTGAGAGCCACGGACGAGACTATCCAATTGTGGAACGACTTGGCTGAAGGCAACAGCAAGGCAGCAAGAGCGACTACCGTCGTGAGTCCCTTGGTGCAAACCACATGGGACCAAAACGGTTTTTATTATTACAGCGGTGGGCAAGTGGTCATGTTTGAGTTATACAACAACCTCTGTCCTTACGACAACACTGCAGGTGAGCGTACCGTTACTGGCTGCGTGGCTACTGCTATGGCCCAAATCATGAAATATTGGAGCTATCCTGCACAGGGTATCGGTTCACATTCGTACACACCTTCTACTCGTCCAGACCTTGGGGTGCAATCCGCCAATTTTGGTTCTACCAATTACAGTTGGAGCAACATGCCCAATTCCTTGTCGCAGTCGTCTTCAGATGTGCAAATCAACGCCATTGCCGTTCTGATGTACCATTGCGGCGTATCTGTAGATATGATGTACAACATCAGCGCCAACGGTGGTAGCGCTGCCTATGCGGAAGACATACCCTATGCCTTGCATAACTATTTCAATTACAAGTCAACAGCCAATATTAAATACAAATCCAACTATTCCAACAACAATTGGATTAACCTCCTTAAAGCTGAGCTTGATGCTTCCCGTCCCATTGAATACAACGGAAGCGGGAATGCCGGCGGACATGCTTTCGTTTGCGATGGCTATAACAGCAGCAACCAATTCCACTTCAACTGGGGCTGGAGCGGAAGCAACGACGGATTCTATTCTTTGACCAGCCTGAACCCAGGCAGCGGTGGGGCTGGTGGTGGCGGTTATGTTTTCAACGACAACCAAAGTGCCATCTTTGGCATCGAGCCAGGATCGACGCTCCCCGCACCCACCAATCTCACCTACACACTCAATAACACCCAGAATCTCACTTTGACTTGGAATGGTGTAAGCGCAGCCTCAAGTTATAATGTATATTGCAACAACAATCTAATTGGCAACACGACATCCACCACTTATGCCTACACAGCGCCTTATGGTACCAGTGCCTATTTTGTCCGTGCCGTGGATTCCAGTGGGCAACAGTCGCTTCCTTCCAACACGGTCACTGTTACGGTAGATTACCCGACCCCTATTGTTGACGACTTGACTGCCACCTTATCGGGAAACAACATCAGCCTTTCGTGGACTGCTCCCGAATGGTGCTATCCTGCAACGCCATCAGCGACTTTGACTTATGGAGATGGTGAGTTTTCTGGTTATAGTCTTGGCTATGGCAGTGGAAGCAACATGTATTGGGGCCATCGGTACCTCGCCAGTGACCTCAGTGCTTACAACAACATGGCCCTATATAAGGCCTCGTTTTATGCCAATGAAACTGGCGCATATAAAATATATGTGTACAAAGGAACAGTTTCCAATCACCCCCAAACCCAGGTCTTGCAACAATCACTTAATGTCGGGGCAACTGGTTGGTTTGACTTTGATCTGTCAAGCACCATAATCATTGATGCTTCAAAAGACTACTGGGTGTTCATGTATGACCCGGAAGGCCGGAGCTATCCTGCAACGTATTGTTCCTATTCAGGCAACAACGGTAACTATTATGCGTCTTCACCTACTTCATCCGTCGGAACCTATAGTGGTGCAGCTTTCCTCATCAAAACATACGTCACTGACGGCGTCTACACCTACAACCTATACCGCAATGGGTCACCCTTAAGCCTCAATATGACCACAACCAGCTATACCGACTCGAACCGCAACAACACAGTCAGTTACTACACAGTAAAAACCAACTATTACGGTGGCGTAACGGATGCCTCCAATGGCGTAGGCTATACTTTAGGACAAGCCCTTATAAGCAGCTTAACCCTTAACGGCAACGACCTGATGACCGTCAGCCCAGGCAGTAAACTCACTGTTAGCGGTCAGCTCAGCAGTGCGAATAACAACAACTTGGTCCTTGAGAATGGCGCCCAACTCGTCAACAACTCAAATAATGTGCATGCTACAGTGAAAAAGAACATCTCAGCTTATACTGGAAGCCAAAACAACAATTGGCATTTGGTGGCCTCACCCATAAGCAACAACTTATCGGCTTCGGCAACTGGCTTGCTCTCCAACAACTTTGACCTCTACACATTCAACCAAAGTGCAGATCTTGAATGGCGAAACTATGAAGCCCAAAGCTTTTCCATCAACAACAAAAACGGTTACCTCTACGCCAACAGCGGCAATCCGACACTCATTTTCCAAGGAACACTTGCAGGCAGCACCACATCCACACAACTAGTCTACGACAACACTGCCACATTTAAAGGTTTCAACCTCATCGGCAACCCCTACCCCTGCAACACCAACGTCAACAGAAGTTTCTATGTGATGAATGAAGACGGATCGGATTTCATTTTAGGCAGCAATCCTGTCGCGCCATGTGCGGCTATTTTGGTGCAAGCCCAAGGCGCTAGCCAAAGCGTCACCTTCAGCAAGAACACCTCGAAAGGACAACCTGACATCTCCATTTCGGTTACCAAATCCAACATGGGCGGGGATGCCATCATCGACAGAGTAAGGGTCAGCTTCAACGAAAACGACCGGCTTTCGAAATACACAATGAACCCTAAAAAAGACATGCTCTACATCCCGCAAAACGGCAACGATTTCGCTGTGGCCTACGCCGATGGAGAAAGTGAGATGCCAATCAACTTCAAGACGACAGAAGACGGCACTTATACCCTCCATGTCGAAGCTGAAAGCCTTGCACCAGCTTACCTCCACGTCATCGACGACGTCAATGGTACCGACATCGACCTTTTGGCTACGCCAAGCTACACCTTTGAGGCCAAGACGACAGATTCTGCTTCAAGGTTTAGGCTGATGTTCGCTCCCAACAAAACAGACGGCGAATAGGCCAAGACACAGAAGGTAGTAGCACCTTGATAACGTCCATTGAACTGCTTCAAAGTCACGGTTTTGTCCAACAAAAGACAAGCCGTGACTTTTTTATCGGCTGGCATGGAGATTTTTAGTACTTTTGCACCCCAAATTCTGACAATAATAAATTATGAAAAGATTTACGCTAATTGTGGCAATGGTTTTGATGATGGCCATGCCGATGATGGCTGAGCGTGTGACACCTGAAACTGCCCGAAAAGTGGCCACTACTTTTTTAAATAACAACGGTGCAAAATCCACCCAACTGACCGACCTCTCAAAAGAAGCAGGCTTTGAGAACCTTTACATCTTTAACGGCGAGGAAGGCTTCGTGGTGATGGCAGCCGACGATTGTGTACAGCCTATCTTGGGCTACTCCTTGACGGGAAAGTTTGTGGCAGAAGGAATGCCTGAAAACCTAATTTGGTGGTTGCAAGGATATAGCGATCAAATTCAGGATGCAATAAATGCTTCTCTGGCAGCCGATGCTGACGTGAAAACAGAATGGCAAAACCTTAAAAGTGGTTTATCAACCAAAATGACTTCGGACGTGGTTGTTGGACCGTTGCTTTCCACGCTTTGGGACCAAAATTATCCATATAACTATTATTGCCCAGCTGGAACGGGTGGCCCTGGAGGCCATGTCTATACTGGCTGTGTCGCAACTGCCATGGCTCAAGTGCTGAAATATTGGAATTATCCCTCAACAGGAAACGATAGCTATTCATACACACACCCAACCTATGGTGAACAAACTGCTAATTTCGGTGAGACCATTTACGATTGGGCCAATATGCCAAGCACCCTTTCAGGAAGTTCTCCCCAGATTCAAATTGATGCCATTGCCACGCTGATGTACCATTGCGGTGTATCGGTAGATATGAATTATGGTACGAATACAAGTTCAGCCAGTTCCCGTAAAGTAAGGGACGCCTTCATCAATTACTTTAGATTTTCGCCTTCGACAAGATACGTTTCAAGAGATGCCTACACTGATGATCTATGGATTGACCTCCTAAAGCATGAACTTGACGAAAGCCGACCTCTATTTTATTGTGGGAACAATGTAAACAGTGGCCATGCTTTTGTGTGCGATGGCTACCGTTCAGATGACTATTTCCATTTTAACTGGGGATGGAGTGGTTACGATGGCTCATACGGCACTACTCATGGCAATAATGGGTATTGGGCTATTGGAGCCCTAAATCCTGGATCTGGAGGCTCGGGTAGTGGAAGTGGAACCTACAACTTAGCAAATGCCATCATAGCTTGGGCAGAACCTGACAAAAGCAGCATCTTGGCAGCTCCTACTCTTTCAGCTTCGGATTCGGAAGGTACTGCATATCTGACATGGACTTCGGTAAATGAGGCTTCCTCATACGATGTTTATAAAGATAATGAAATAATTGTTTCTGGAACGACTGATTTAAGCTATTCAGATTCTGGCCTCTCATTTGGTGAATATCATGATTATTACGTCAGGGCTATTTCAGGCACCAACAAATCCAATCCTTCTAACTTTGTAACAATTCACTCAACATACCGAGATATCAGACCTTCAGATTTAACAGCAAGTTATGAGGCCGGCCAAGCACATCTTTCATGGACTGGATGCACGGGCCTCTCTACACAAATCCATTATGGCACTGGATATAATGCAGGCTCTTACGGTTCTGGTAGTTCTAATGGAACCTATTGGGGGCAGCGTTACCTCGCTGAAGATCTTGAGAACTTTGATGGAATGTATATCAGTAAAGTCTCCCTTTATATCAGAACTACAGGCAATTATACTTTGTTCATCTATAAAGATGATGTTGCTGATGAAGCTAACGAATTGCTGTCACAAGCCTTTACTGCAAACGCTACAGGTTGGCATGATGTTGTTTTGGCAGACCCAATTCTCCTTGACATCTCAAAAGATTTATGGGTCGCTTTTTACTCTAGTTCCTTAATTCCATATCCAGCCACATACGGAAGTTATTATGCTGATGCACCTTATCGCAATTACGCCCAAAGAATAGGTACCACTTTGGCAGAAATAAAAACATATATCACTGGCGACGATATTTCGTGGACTATGAAAACCACACTCACCGATGGCACCTTTACCTACAATCTGTACGACAATGACGTAAGCGTCGCAGACGACATAGCGACTACTAACTTCGTCGTAACTCCCACTAACAATACTGTCCACCAATACACCGTAACAACCAACTACGGTGGCGAATCAGCAGTCTCCAACATGGCAGGTCTCACCCTAGGGACAGCAACGCTTCCCACGCTGGAACTCGGGACAAACGACATGATGACCATCACAGAAGGAAGCTCCCTCACCGTCGACGGCACCCTAACCAACACCAACCCCGACAACCTCATCCTCGAAGATGGCGCCCAACTCATCAATAGTTCCACAGGCGTGAAAGCCACAGTGAAAAAAGACATCACCGCTTTCACAACAGGGAAAAGTGACGGTTGGAACCTCATCGCTTCACCTTTCACTGAAGACATCAGGCCAAACAATGAAAACGGCTTGACCCTCGGCCACTTCGACTTATACCGCTTCAACCAAAGCGCTCAGCCAGACAATCAAGGCAATGCCCTTGAATGGGAGAACTGGAAAAAACAATCAAGCGACCATTACCAATTCAGCCTTAAGAACGGCGAAGGTTATCTCTACTCCAACAGCAACAACCAATCTCTTGTTTTCCAAGGAATACTTACCGCCGACGCCGAACCCACTGCATTGAATTACGACGGCGACGCCAACTTGAAAGGCTTCAACCTCATCGGCAACCCCTATCCTTGCAACGCCTACACGACACAACCTTTCTATGTCTTGCAATATAACGCCAATGAAGACCGCACCAATTTTGTCCTAGGGAGCGGCGCCATCCCTCCCTGCACCGCCATTATGGTGCAGGCACAAGGCACTGGCGAGACGGTCGCCTTCAGCAAGACCGCCTTGAGAGACAAACCTAACATCACCGTTTCGGTGGCCAAAGCCGACATGAGAGGCAACGCCATCATCGACAAGGCAAGAATTGGCTTCGAACCGAGCTACCGCCTCGCCAAATTCGACTTCAGTGAAAGCAACAGCCAACTCTACATTCCTCAAAACGGTCAAGAATTTGCCGTGGCCTATGCCAACGAAGAGACTGAGATGCCCATCAATTTCAAGGCTGCACAAAACGGTACCTACACCCTCAGCTTCGAAACCGAAGACCTTGAGCTGAACTACCTACACCTCATTGATAACCTCACAGGCAACGATGTTGACCTTTTGGCCACACCCACCTACACTTTCGAGGCTAATACAAGCGACTATACAACAAGATTCAGGTTGCTCTTTGCTCCCGTTTGCGAACACGCTAACGATGACAATGCGGCCTTTGCTTTCATCAGCGACGGGAACATCATCGTCAACGATGCAGGTGAGGCTTCGCTGCAGATTGTGGATATGATGGGTCGTGTGGTTGTTGAAGAAGACGCGACAAATCGCATCTCGATAAGCGAGATGGCACCTGGCGTGTACGTCTTGCGTTTGATTGACGGAGAAAAAACAAAGACGCAGAAGATCGTGATTGAATAAGGCCCTTCGACAGACTCAGAGACCAAGATTTTTAGTACTTTTGCGCCACAATTTCAAGCAACGTGGCAAGCATAAAGTACCAACCTTATAAAGCTGATGCCCACATCGACGCAATAGTCAAGACTTTGCGCGATGGAGGGCATTTGCTTTGTTCCAATTTGGCGGCCTCGTCAAAGGCCTTTGTCGTGGAGGAAACCTTCCGTCAAATAGGCGGCCAGCACCTCATCGTGTGTGCCGACAAAGAAGACGCAGCCTATTTTTACAACGACCTCGAAAGCCTTCTCGGCGAGCGTGGCATGGACTATAGCAAGAAGCAGGTGCTCTTCTACCCCACCTCTTACAAGCGTCCCTACGAGCCCGAGAAACCCGACAACACCTATATCCTCTCGCGCACCGAGGTACTGCAACGCGTCTCCACCTCCGAACGCAAGACTTTGATTGTCAGTTACCCAGAGGCATTGAGCGAGAAGGTCTTCACCCGTAAACTCTTGGCCAAGAACACCTTTAAGCTCAAGGTCGGCGAGAAGGTCAACCTCGATTTCCTCACCGACTTGCTTTACGACTACGAGTTTGAGAACGTCGATTTCGTGGTGGAGCCGGGACAGTTTGCCATCCGTGGCGGATTAGTCGATGTATTTTCTTTCGCCAACGACTACCCCTATCGTATTGAGTTCTTCGGCGACGAGGTCGAAAGCATCCGTAGCTTCAACATCGCTGACCAACTTTCTATTGAGAAGCTAAAGCAAATCGTGTTGCTACCCAACATGCAGGAACGCACCTTCATCGAAGAACGTGAGGCCATCCTACAATACCTGCCCGAAACCACTACAGTGTGGCTCACCGACATGGCCTTCTTTGCCACGCAGGTCGATAAGGAATACGACCGTGCTGTGGAAGCCTTCGAGAAAATGCAGGAGCAGGACGAGGAAGTGAAGGCTTTGAAACCAGGGCAGTTGTTCAGCAAATCGGATGAGTTGCTTGATAACCTTATAAAGCACCCCACGGTTGAGTTTGGAGTTTCCAGCAAACTACAACTAACATCGCCCATAGATTCCAGCTCACCCACAAGCCCCAGCAGGAATGACATGGGCGATGACGAGGACAACTCCCAACTGACAACTGTCACGTTCCATACGAAGCCTCAGCCTATCTTCAGCAAGAACTTCAACCTACTCATCGACGACATCAACGAACACAAGGAGGAAGGCTACCGCGTCATCGTGTTCTCCGAAAGCAGCAAGCAACTCTCTCGTATCCAGGCCATTCTGAACGACATCAACCACAACGACGAGAGCCATCGCGACTTCGAGACCGAGACCATCGCCATCCACGGTGGTTTCATCGACGAAGACTTGAAGGTATGTTGCTACACCGACCACCAGATCTTCGAGCGTTACCACCGCTTCCACCTGCGCGACAACTTCTCGACCAAGCAAGCCATCACGCTGAAAGACCTCTATGAGCTGAAACCCGGTGACTACGTCACCCACATCGACCACGGCATTGGGCGCTTCGACGGCTTGGAGACCATCGAGAACAACGGCAAGCCCCAAGAGGCCATCCGCCTGATCTACAACAACGGCGACCTGCTTTACGTGAGCATCCACTCGCTGCACCGCATCGCCAAATACAGCAGCAAAGACGGCACCGAACCCAAACTCAGCACCCTCGGCAGTGGCGCGTGGAACCGTCTGAAAAACAAGACCAAAAGCAAGGTCAAGGACATCGCCCGCGAACTGATTAAGCTCTACGCCGAGCGCAAACGCACACCCGGCTTCAAGTTCTCGCCCGACAACTACCTGCAAAACGAGTTGGAGGCATCGTTCATCTACGAAGACACGCCCGACCAGTTGAAAGCCACCAACGACGTGAAACGCGACATGGAGAGTGAGAATCCCATGGACCGCCTCGTGTGCGGCGACGTCGGCTTCGGCAAGACCGAGGTGGCCATGCGCGCTGCCTTTAAGGCCTGCTGCGACTCGAAACAAGTGGCTGTGTTGGTGCCGACAACGGTACTCGCCTTGCAGCATTACCACACCTTCTGCGACCGCTTCAACGGCTTCCCCGTCACCATCGAATACCTCAACCGTTTCAAGACGGCGAAACAACAGACCGAAATCCTGAAACGCCTCGAAAAAGGCGAAATCGACATCATCATCGGGACGCACCGCCTCACGGGAAAGGACGTGAAGTTCAAGGATTTGGGCTTGCTCATCATCGACGAGGAACAGAAATTCGGCGTGGCCGTGAAAGAGAAGCTGAAAGCGATGAAGGCCAACGTGGACACGCTGACCTTGACCGCAACACCTATCCCCAGAACGCTGCAGTTCTCCATGATGGGTGCCCGCGACCTCAGCGTCATCACCACACCACCGCCCAACCGTTATCCCGTGCAGACCGAATTGCGCGGCTTCGACGGCGAGCTTATCCGTGACGCCATCCAGTTTGAACTCGCCCGCAACGGACAGGTCTTCTTCATCCACAACCGCATCCAAAACATCATGGATGTGCACGACTTCATCCTGAAATACGTGCCAGGCGTGCGCATCGCCGTGGCCCATGGCCAGATGGAAGGCGAAAAACTGGAGAAAATCATGCTCGGCTTCATCAATGGCGACTACGACGTGCTGCTCTGCACCACCATCGTGGAGAGCGGCCTCGACATCCCCAACGCCAACACCATCATCGTCAACGACGCGCACCGCTACGGCCTCAGCGACCTGCACCAGCTGCGTGGGCGCGTGGGCCGTTCCAACAAGAAGGCTTTCTGCTACCTGCTGACGCCGCCCTTGAACACCTTGACCCAAGAAGCCCAGAAACGCCTCCGCGCCTTGGAGGAATTCTCCGACCTCGGCGAAGGCATCAACATCGCCATGCGCGACTTGGACATCCGTGGAGCAGGCAACATCCTCGGCGCCGAACAGAGCGGTTTCATCAACGACATCGGATTCGAGACCTACCACAAGATCCTTGACGAGGCCATACTCGAACTAAAAGAGACTGAATTTCAGGATATCTTCGATAAGGAAGAGGAGAAATCGTATGTCGCCGACTGTACCATCGAGACCGACATGGAGGTGCGTTTCCCCGCCGACTACATCAACTCGACGCAGGAGCGCGTGAGCCTCTACAGCGAACTCGACCGCACCAAGACAGAGGAGAGCCTGATGAAGTTCACCGACCACCTCATCGACCGCTTCGGCCCCATCCCCAAGCAGGTCAATGACTTGCTCAACACCGTGCGTCTGCGTTGGATCGCCAAAGATTTGGGCTTCGAGAAAATCTTGTTGCGCCACCACAATATGACGGCCTATTTCGTCAGCAACCAAGCCTCGAAATACTACGAAAGCGCCACCTACATGCAGATCATGCAGTACATCATGAGCCATCCGAAGCGCACTGCGCTCAAGGAGGCCAATGACAAGCTGCAACTCACCGTCAAGGAAGTCAGTACGGTGACGCAGGCATTGGATTTATTGCGTGAAATGAAAGGTTAACGTTCCCAGAAACCGGCACCTTTCACACCAATTTCCTTCGGGTCGAAGACGGGTTCCTTGCCTTCCTTCTTCTGGCGTTCGTATGACTTCAGTGCCTTGAAAGCCTTGGGCGAGAGCAACAATATGGCGATGATATTCACCCAGGCCATGGTGCCCACACCGATATCGCCGAGGTCCCACATCGCACGCGCCTCATGCAGCGAGCCGAAGAACACCATGCCCACCACGCCAAGACGCAACACCCAAATCAGGACATGCTCCTTGCGGCCTTTGCCGAAGAGATAGACAAGATTCGTCTCGGCATAGTAATAATATGCCATGATGGTGGTGAAGGCGAAGAAAAACAGGGCAAACGAAACGATGATGCCGCCCCAGTTGGCACCCAACAGTGTACCCAAAGCAGCAGAGGTGTAACTCACATCAGGCGCACCCAGTTCCACACCCTCGGCAGCCACAAGAAGATTGCCCGAGGCATCGAATACATTATAGGTCTTGCAGGCCAAAATCATCACGGCAGTGGCGGTGCAAACGAGTAGCGTGTCGATATATACCGAAAACGCCTGCACCAGCCCCTGCTTGACAGGATGCGAGACCTTGGCCGCGCCCGCAACGATGGCACCCGTGCCCTGCCCCGCTTCGTTGGAATAGATACCGCGCTTTACGCCCCACGCGATGGTGCTGCCCAAGATGCCGCCCAAGGCCTCTTTCATGCCGAAAGCACTACGGAGCATATCCATGCAGACCGAAGGCACCTCGCGGATATGGAAGCCCAACACGACAAGGGAGAGCAAGACATACAAGACAGCCATAAACGGTGCTACAATCTGCGCCACATTGGCGATACGCTTCACACCGCCCATCACCACGAGGCCGATGAGCAAAGCCACGATGGCACCCGCCCATGCCGGACTGATGTGGAAGGTGTTGGCAAACGAGATAGCGATACCATTGGACTGCACCGGTGGCAGAAACAGGCCGCAAGCCAGCACCGCGATAACGGCAAAGGCTACCGCAAGCCATTTGCTGTGCAAACCCTTCTCAATATAATAAGCCGGACCGCCACGGAACTGTCCATTGTGTTCTTCCTTATAGATCTGCGCCAAAGTAGCCTCGGAGAAGGCCGAACCTGCACCCAAGAAGGCGATGATCCACATCCAGACGATGGCGCCCGGACCACCATAGCCAATGGCTGTAGCCACTCCTACAATGTTTCCCGTACCGACACGCCCCGACAGCGCCATGGAAAAGGCTTGAAACGAGGTGATGCCCGTCTTCTGGCTCTTGTCCGTCGAAAAAAGCAGTCGCGCCATCTCACGCAGGCGGCGCACCTGCACGAAGCGCGTGCCGATGGAGAAGTAAAGTCCCGCCAAAAGGCAGATGGCCACCAAGGCCGGACTCCATACCCATCCGCTGATTGTTTGTATGAGTTGTTCCATAATGTAGTTCCTATTTATCCATTTTGAAGTCTGAAAAACTCTTTCTGTTGTTCTATCTCGCGTCGAAGTTCTTCTTTGGTAGGCATATAAGTTAGATACTTTGCCGCAAAAAGTTGATCGTTGCCGTTTAATACGCTATAATGAGCCACATCCTCATCGGTGTCGGCGCAGAGCAAAATGCCAATAGTCGGATTGTGTCCTTGGGGAATCATCATCTCATCATACATCCTCACATACATATCCATCTGCCCCACATCCTGATGTCGGAGTTTTGTGGTCTTTAGGTCTATCAACACAAAACAGCGCAAGTTATAATTGTAGAACACCAAGTCAATATAGTAGTCCTCTTTCTCAGTATGAATGCGCTTCTGGCGGTCAGCCAGTGTAAAGCCTTTACCCAATTCCATTAGAAAGGGAATCAGATGGTCAATGATACGCTGTTCCAAATCACTTTCCGTATATGCGGTATTATTCTTGAAACCAAGGAACTCAGCCACTACGGGATTTTTCAGGTATTCCAATCTGTCCTGAAGTGGCTGGGTCAACTGCTTCATTTCGTCACGGACCAACTCCTTGTTTTGCGACTGAAGCATACGGTGATAATACTGACTACTGATGTTGCGTTGTAATGTGCGCGTACTCCACATCTCGTTGGCTGCTTCATTTTCGTACCAAGCACGAGCTTCGGGTTTTGGTTCCTGCAGAATAATACTATAATGAGTCCACGACAATCTCAATGGCTTTGCAGACAACAAATGACTATACAAATCTATTTCATCAAATAATCCCGTCAGTGATGGGAGTTTTTCAGATTTTCCAATCACCGATTGGAAAATGTTTTCTGTTGAATCTTGGTCTAATTTTCCAGTCATTGATTGGAAAATGTCTGAGTGCTCTTGATAAAAAGACATAAAAAGATACAAGTTGCTCTTCTTAAAACCGCGTCCATACCTTTTTGTCAAATTCTCAGACAAATTCACGATGACTTGTTCTCCATACTCTGCACGCTTGTCTTTCAACACCTCATGCTGAATACGCATACCAAGCAACCAGTTGCGTTTGATTAACACCTCGTTCACGGCACGGTAAGCAACGGCTTGAGCCTGTTCAATAATACTGCAAGCATCCTTATACAGTCCGTCGGTTTCAGGCCTCAATGGAGAAGCATCTTGTATGACACTACTATCGTCGCTCATAATTGAAAGGATTATGAAAATGACTTTTTGAAGGGTCAAAGATACATTTTTTCTCTCAAAACTTGACAAAACCGTTTCAAATATGGTATTTTTGCAAAAAAAGAGAAAAAGATGAAGCATTTTCCAATCAAGATTATTTCGTTACTCATGCTGCTCCTTTTTGGAGGTTGTCAAATTATCGGCCTTCGAACCAATTTCTCCCGAGACCTGACAAAAGAACAACAACGCAAAGTGGTTTGGGATTTCCCCGAAGACGATTTTCTGCCTACCCAAAATGACGGACGGCTTTATGCCATCAACGGGAAGCAAATGCTAAAAACAATACAACAATACCCGAAAGTCATTGTTTATCAATGGTCTCCGCATTGCTCATCTGAATATTGCTCAACACTCAGCGGTCTTCAAACGCTTTGCGACCAAAACGGAATAACACTATTTGTCTTGGCTGATTATTTCCATGATGCCTTTTCTCAGACCCAATCGCTTTCAAACCCTTTGTTCATTGCAAACGAGCGCTATTATAAGACAAAACTTTGCCCTAAATTAGAAAAACGCTTCTACATCGACTTGCTGGGAGAGGAAACATACAACGAGACCAAAGACATCAGTTGGTACAGATACTGCTATTTTGAGGATGGCAAATTTGTAAAATACTGTAGAGACCCATACGCTGAATTTGACAAGAAATAGAAAAACCGCACTACCTCTACCATCAAATCCTTTCATTCCAACACTTGACTCCATATCATCAGCATCTGTTTCTGGATTGCTTCGCTCCTCGCAATGACACAAAGCGACACAAGAGGCAAAGTCCTGAAATCGAAGATTAGCTACGCTGAAAGCAAAGCATTTCGACGGAGTCAAAGGACGACTCGAACATACCCCGATACGCAATGTCGGGTTTTCATATTATGATGAGGCCAAACAATTTACCTCGCCTTCACCATCAAATTCTTCCCTCCCTCACCCCAGCAGCCAGTCAATGGCGGAAACAATATGTATTTTGGTGCCATCGACCTCAATGTCTCTTGTGGGAGAAAATGCGACAAGGGTAAGATTGTCGCATTTCAAGTCCTGCGAGGCTTTCAGCATGGCCGAGGTCTCACGATTAAGGGCTTTCTCTTTCTCAATGTCGTATGCCACTTGTATCAATTCAACAGGTCGATTACGGTTGCAAACAACGAAATCCACCTCTTTCGAACGGGACGTAGGCTTGTAATAATAAACATCCAGAAAGTCCTTCGTGCATCGACGCAGCAACTCAATGTAGACCACATTCTCCAAACGCCATCCTATGTTTTCTCCAGCCATGGAATAACTTTGGTTGTTTTCGAGTCCCGTGTCAACAACGTATGATTTCTCACCTTGTATCCGCTCGCGACTTTTATAGGAAAACTTCGGCAACAATTGTATCAAAAACGCTTGCTGTAAATAATCGACATACTTCCTTAACGTCTTGTCCGTCACACCCAACACCTCCGACAAATCCTCATAATTGACGATTTGGCAGGCATTGCCTATCAGATAATAAGCGGTTTTCTTCAAAGCGTCCATGTTGCGTATCTTGAAGCGCCGCTGTATATCTTTTTGCAATACGGCATCCAACAAACTTTGTACATAGCCTCGTTTGTTATTCATAGCCAACATTTCAGGAAATCCACCTGTATTGATGTATTCCATGAAAGCCCGCCTGCGTTCGGCCTCTGCTTTTGTTGTAATGGCAACCGTATCTATCTTATTCATAGCGCAATACTCATGATAAGAAAAAGGATACAGTCGTATTTCGTTATAGCGCCCCGTCAAATGTGTCGCCAACTCACCGCTGAGCAACTTGGCATTGCTTCCTGTCACGAAAACATGCATGCCACTACGCAACAACCTGTTGACAAAAAGATACCATCCATCAACATCTTGAATTTCATCCAAGAAAATATAGCGAACGTCAGTACCATAAAGCTGGTATAGACACGAAAGCATTGTGTTGAGATCCTCAGTTTGCATTCCCGACAACCGGTCATCATCGAGATTGGCGTATGCATACGTTATTCCACGCCCTTTCAACACTTTGTGACAAAGCGTGGATTTTCCACTGCGGCGCACACCTATCACCACTTGGGCCAACGAGCTTTCAAACTCAAACAAGTCTTCCTCTTTGCGGTCAACCCATGACTGAGGTTGAAAGCCAAGAACATCCTCTTTCTGCTCTGCAAGTACTTGAATAAGTGTCTTTTCGTCTATCATAATTGTGGCATTTTATGCCGCAAAGATACAACTATTTTTGAATTATTCCGATAAAATATCATTTTTTAGGAACTATATTCCGATAAAATGCACATTTTTGGGAATTATATTCCGATAAAATGCAGTTTTTACCTCGTCAAGCAAGCATCCAGATCCTTTACCAGGGCTTCCTTGTCTAAGTGCTGGCCGATGAAGACGAGCTTCTGCATGCGGTCGCCGTAGGTGTCGTCCCAGTCGCGGCGGAGGGTGGGCTCGCGGTCCATCATCATGGCCAACTCATTGGCGGGCATGGTGGCAAACCACATGCCAGCGTCGCGCAGCTGCACCTGTTTGCCAGCCTGCTCGAAAATGTAGCAGTTGTCATATTCGTTCTTGAAGTAGCAGATGCCCTTCACACGAATGACATTCTTCGGCATCTTGCGCGCCACAAACTCATCGAAACGCGCCATGTTGAACGGCTCGCGACGGTAATACACAAAGGTGCCGATGCCGTATTCCTCCACCTCGCCGCCTTCATGGTCGTGGTGATGGTGGTGGTGATGGCCGTGCTCTTCCTCGTCATCATCGTCATGGTCGTGATGATGATGATGCTCGTGTTCGTCGTCGTCATCGTGATGATGGTGCTCATGTTCATCTTCGTCATCGTCGTCAACAACGGCACCTTCCACTTCCTTGATCCAAGTGGCAGAAGTGGCCACCTTGTCGAAGTCGAACATCTTGGTATTGAGGATTTTGTCGAAGTCGACATCGCCATAGTCGCAGGTGATGATTTCAGCGGTGGGCTGCAAGGCACGTATGATGCTCTTGACGCGACCTAACTCCTCAGGCGTGACTTCGGAAGCCTTGTTGAGCAGGATGATGTTGCAGAACTCAATCTGCTGTATGACAAGACTTTCCAAGTCATCCTCGGCCAAATTCTTCTTCATCAGGTCATCGCCGCAGGCAAACTCGCTCTGCATACGCAGTGCATCGACAACGGTCACAATGCAGTCAAGAATCGGAATACCGTCCTTAGTGAGTTGCCAAGCCATGTCGGGGAAGGAACAGATAGTCTGGGCGATGGGTTCCGGCTCGCAGATGCCGCTGGCCTCGATGACGATGTAGTCGAACTTCTTCATGACGATGATCTCATGCAATTGTTGGATGAGGTCCATCTTCAAGGTGCAGCAGATGCAGCCATTCTGCAAGGCGACCAAACTGTCGTCCTTCTGCCCTACCACGCCGCCTTTCTCAATCAGGTCGGCATCGATGTTCACTTCGCCTATGTCGTTGACAATCACGGCGAACTTTATACCTTTACGGTTGTTCAATATCTTGTTGACCACAGTGGTCTTGCCGCTACCGAGGTAACCAGTGAGCAGCAATACGGGAATATCTTTCTTCATTTTGCGTGCTATTTTAAACGAGGTGCAAAGGTAAGAAAATTCAAGATTTGAAGATTCAAAATTCAAGATTTAAGATTTTCACTATTTTTGCAATCTAAACCCGTCACGAAGTGACGACACTTTATTTACCTCACACCAGCGCAGCGCAGTGTGGGGGCTAAGACAACAAACATGGATAAAAACGAAACCTACAAACTCCTACTCGCCCAAGTCAAGGCGATGGTAAAAGACGAGAGCGACGCCGTCGCCAATATGGCCAATGTGGCCGCACTGATCCAAGAGGTCTTCCACTTCTGGTGGACGGGCTTCTACCGCGTCATCGGCGAGCAGCTGGTGCTCGGTCCCTTCCAGGGCCCTGTGGCCTGTACCCGCATCGGCTTCGGCAAGGGTGTGTGCGGCACATCATGGAAAGAAAAGAAAACCCTTATCGTGGAAGATGTGGAGCAATTCCCTGGCCACATCGCTTGCAGTTCGGAATCTCGCAGCGAGATCGTGGTACCTTTATATAAAGGCGAAGAAGTCATCGGCGTGTTGGACATCGATAGCGAGAAACTGGCCACTTTTGATGCCGTCGACAAGGAATGGCTGGAACAGATTGCTGAAGTTGTTTCAGCAGTCTTATAGTCTCAGATAATCCGCACGGATCACGCCATCGAGGAACTCTGACGGTACCACCGTCTTGATTGCCTTTATGATGATGTTCATCATCCGCTCATGCACATAATCCTTCCTGAATACCAAGCCTATCGTTCGCTGAGGTTCAGGGTTGACAATCGGTTTGATACGGTCTTTTACAGCCTCAGGTAACAGATGTAAATGCGACTCGGGCACAATGGTGATTCCCCCGTTTTCATCAGTGCTTTGAATCAAGATGCCCACTCTACCACCTTCATACAACTTATCATATTTAATCTCCTCCTCCGAGCGCACCTTTGAAGGGTCGAACAACCTTACGCCATCTTTCATCGTCCACACCTTGTATTTCGACATTTGAGAACGCTCAATGCTGTCTTCTTTATACAAATCATCTTTGGGTGAAACGTATGCAAAAAAACGCTCGTGATATAGTGGTATCTCCAACAAATCAGGGTCATTGACAGGATAGGTCAAAATACCCATATCGATTTCGGCCTTCTTCACTTTTTCAATGATCGTTGCCGTAATCATCTCTTCCACTCTGAGGTGAATCGTTGGATGTTTTGTTCGCATATAATGGAAAAGCCCAGGCATAATTACCGGTGCCACCGTGGTCGTCAAAGCAATGCTGAGGTCGCCCGACGATTGTTCCTTTGCTGTACGCGTCAGCTCCAGCAGTTGCTTGGTGTGATAGACAGCCATCTTCGCCTCGTCAATCACTCTTCTTCCCATTTCTGTGACTGTGACAGGATGCGTCGCGATAGCCATCCTTGGCGTCACGGCCAACCTGTATTTCAGCGGTTACTGCGCCACTTTCCCACGAGCCGTGTAGAAATCTTCCCCATGCTCATTGCAGTCAGAAGCATTTTCACCCGATGACTCTTGCGCAATTCATTTTTTTTGACGTTTTTTGCAAATTGATTAATCAATGTCACCATGAAAAACATCTTCCGCAGAATCCTAATATATTTGAAGTTTCTCATCCACCTCTCCGATGAAATCGACTACGAGAATGCTACTACCTCCATCCGAAAGAACATCGCTTTCAGAGGCACCAATGTGTTCATCCTAGCCTGCGCTATCATCATCGCCTCCGTGGGTTTGAACGTCAATTCCATCCCCGTCATCATCGGCGCCATGTTGATTTCTCCCGTGATGGGTCCCATCTTGGGCTTTGGATTGGGTCTTGCCACTGAGGACAATCTCCTAGTAAAAGAATCGATGAAGAACTACAGCGTGATGGTCGTCATCAGTATTATTGCCTCTTCGTTGTACTTTTTACTCAGTCCTTTGAGTCTGGCCAACCCTTCTGAACTCTTAGCCCGAACCAAACCCACCATCTATGATGTCTTGATTGCACTCTTTGGTGGTCTGGCAGGCATCATCGAGACCTCGCGCAAGGACAAGGGCAGTGTCATCACGGGTGTGGCCATCGCCACTGCGCTCATGCCACCACTTTGCACCGTCGGCTACGGCATCTCCATCTGGAAAGGATCCGTCATCTTCGGGGCACTCTATCTCTTCCTCATCAACAGTGTCTTCATCGCCTTGGCCACCTTCGCTGCCGTGAAATATTTCAGATTCCCTATTGTGGAATCATCAGGCGAAACCAAGAAGCACTTGCCCAAAGGAGCGGTTTATCTCATCCTGCTCATCGTCATCGTGCCGAGCTTCATCACCGCCATCAGTGTCATAAAAGAGAATAACTTCATCATCCATGCGGAGCGTTTGGTGTCCGAAAACAAAAACCTCGGCAAGTGCTTCATCTATGATCATAAGGCAACCTATTCACATAAATCACCAACCTTGGAGCTCTTCCTTGCTGGCGAAACGTTGACAGAAGAATCCAAAAAGAACCTGTATAAAAATGCTGAGGAATACGGCATCACACGCAACCAAATTATCTTCCACGAAGATGCCACAAGTATGCGTCAAGAACTTTCGGAAGCGGAGATCGTGAAAGGCATTTACGAACATACTGACCAACAAATCAAAACCTTAAACGACAGCATTTTCAAACTAGCGACCGTACTTTCCGATTACAAGTCGAAAGAGATTCCCGTTGAGGCCATCTCCAAAGAACTGTTTGCACAATACCCAACCATCACTGAAGTCAGTTTGAGCCGAGGCTCATCTGTGAAGTCCCTCGATGGCATGGTTACGGAACAACTTGTCGCCTTTATTACCACAAACGAACCTTTAGACACTGAATTTCATGACCGCATCGAACGCTGGCTGAAGGTCAGGTTGGACAATGAAAACATTATCGTGATTAACCAATGTCCAGAGACAGAGCAAGCTGCTGAATAACACGCGGCTTTCTGAAATTTTTCAACTATGGAAAGAGGCAATATTAAGAATCGTGTGACCAGAAAACGTGTAATAGGCATAGGTGAAACCGTGTTGGATATTCTGTTCAAGAATGACCAACCCAAAAAAGCTGTTCCAGGTGGCTCGACATTCAACAGCATTGTTTCGCTTGGACGGGCTGGTGTGCCTTGTGCCATGGTGACAGACGTAGGTGACGACCATGTGGGTGACCTTATATGCAACTATTTGCTTGAGAATGGCGTGTCGCCGGAATATGTCTGCCGGCACGAGAATGTCAAGTCGCATATAACACTGGCATTCTTGGACGAAAACAATGATGCGCAATACGTCTTCTATAAAGATCACGCGTCTGTTCAGCTGGACGGTAAATTGCCTCAGATAGATAAGGACGATGTGGTGCTTTTTGGTTCTTTCTTCGCCATCAACCCTGCCATACGTCCTGTCGTGGGCCATTTGTTGCGTGCTGCACGCGAGGCGGGTGCATGGCTCTATTATGATGTAAATTTCCGTAAAAACCATATTGTTGATTTGCCGGATGTGATGTCTAATATCGAGGAAAACATGAGCCTTGCTGATGTGGTGCGAGGATCAATGGAGGATTTCGACTACATGCTGGGTCTGAATGAAGGAGATGCCATCTACGAACGCGTGAGCCGTCATTGTCGCACACTAATACTATCAGATGGCCCTCGATCGATTCGTGTCTATACGCCTGACTGCTGCAACACTTATCCCGTACAGGCAATTGAGACCGTCAGCACAGTCGGAGCTGGGGACAACTTCAATGCCGGTTACATTTACGCTATGCTGCAAGGCATGGACGACCAAACCTCACGCGTTGAGATGGCGCAACGATGGAGCCAGGATGTCTGCCGTCAGATAGGAAATAATATCAGCGATGAGTTGGTTGCTGCTATTAAAACAACCTATAGAAGATGATATTGAAACACTGCTTGGTTGCGGAGCGACATTTACTTGCAAAAACCGGAAGAAGAAGGGAGTATTGCCCAAAACAACAAAAACCCGCTGAAATTCAGCGGGTTATCTTAATATTTCGTGGAGATTACCGGACTCGAACCGGCCACCTTCAGATTGCGAACCTGACGTTCTACCAGATGAACTAAATCCCCTGTTGCGGCTGCAAAAATACAACAAAATCGCTTATCAAGGTATTTCCCTTTGAAATAAATTACAATTCAACAAAAAGACGCATCTCAAAACACCTTACAATGCGAATAAAATGTATCTTTGCCGACCAAATCAAATGACATTAATTCATTTAATAATATACTACCATGAGTATTGAAGACTACATCATTTTTAGAGTAAATGCACTACTTCATGCCCACGACGCCAAAATCGTGATGCGTCTCGAAGGTGGCATGAGCAACTACACCTACGTCGTTGAATGCCAAGGCAAGAAATACACCTACCGCGTGCCGGGTAAGTTTGCCGAGAAATTCGTCGACCGCGAAGAAGAATGGGCCAACATCCAGGAAGTCAATCGTTTGGGACTGAACAACATTACTGAATATGTCGAGATCCGCTCGGGCGAAAAGCTGGCTGAATACGTGGAAGGCACCATCATGAGCACCACTGACGTGGTCTCCTACAACGAGATGTCGGTGAAAGCGTTGAAGAAAATCCACAACTCCGACATGAAGTTCAAGGACTACAACGCCTTTGGCCGCCTCGATGCCGACCAAAACTACTGCCTTGAGACGGGTTATGTGTTCCCACAGGAATACCTCGACCTACGCAAGAAGCTCGATGCCATCCGAGCTACCCAAGTCAATGTTTCCAAAGTGCCTTGCCATTGCGACTACCAGCCCACCAACCTCGTCATCAGTGGTGACAAGTTGTATGTTTTGGATTGGGAGTTCGCCGGCATGAACGACCCCTTCTACGACATCGCTTGCTACGGCAATGTGGGCTTCGATAAGGCCTTGGCCTTACTGGAGGCCTACGTGGGTCACAAACCCACCAAGGAAGAGCTGCAACGCCTCTATTTCCATCGCGCCTTCCAGTGCCTGCAATGGTTCAACGTGGCCATCTTCAAAGACCGCGTGGGACTCAGCAAAGACCTCAACATGGACTTTAACGCTGTGGCGTTTATGTTCCTCGGGATGGCGAAGGATTTGCTGGAAAATTACGACAATCTCTAGCAAGTTTTAGAAGACACTTGAAGCCATGTCATCCCAGCGTGAGGCCGTGTGGCAGCATGGGATCTATGGCTTCAAGGGTTGTCTATAGAAAATTCCGCCTCACATAGATTCCCACAGCGCACAAGCCCATGTAGGAATGACATGCAAGGCGGAATTTTCAATACAGGAAATCCGAAGCGGAAAACGAACCATACTCCCCATCCAAGCCCAATTCGGCTTTGGCTTCATCGGAGAGCATGTCGATGCTCCACACGGGGTCGAAGGTGAGTTCAACATCGACGTTTTTCACGCCCATTATGGCTTGCACGCGACTTCGAACCTCAGCGGGCAAGGTTTCGGCTACTGGACAATTTGGTGCAGTCACCGTCATTACAATCTTCACGTTGCCTTCTTCATCGACCTCCACGCCATAAATCAGATGCAATGTCCAGATGTCGACAGGAATCTCTGGGTCATAAATAGTCTTCAGGACCGAAATAACGGTCTCTTTCAAGGTGTTTTCTTCTTGTGTCATGATTGTCCCTCCTTCAGTTTATACGCCTCTGCATAGAGCAGCATCTGTTTCAACATAGCCAAGAGGCCATTGGAACGCGTGGGCGACAAATGTTCCTTCAAACCGATTTCGTCTAAAAACGATAAATCGGCGGCGAGGATGTCCTCAGGAGTCTGGCCTGAGAACACCTTTATTAATAAGTTGACGATGCCTTTAGTGATGACCGCATCGCTATCGGCGCTGTAATATACCTTGCCGTCCTTCAGTTCGGCATTAAGCCACACCCGCGACTGGCAACCATTGATAAGATGTGCTTCATCACGGTATTTGTCGTCGATGATAGGGCACTCCTTCCCCATCTCTATCAGCATGGCGTAGCGGTCCATCCAGTCGTCGAACATGGAAAAATCCTCTACAATGCCATCTTGTATTTCCTTGATTGTCATATTCTGAATTTTTGCGCAAAAATACAAAAAGAAAGGCAACCCCGAAGGATTGCCTTTCCATTTTTTCGGCCTCTTATAGGGCTGTCATATTAGGACAGCCCTACAGACCGATTGTCATTTATTGCATGACAGTGACGCGTTTGACAGTCATACCGTTCTCGGTGTAGATACGGACCATGTACATGCCAGCATTGAAGCGAGCCATGTTCAAGGTGTATTCGTCAGCATCGAGTTCGGTATCGAAGACCACCTGACCGAGGACGCTCACCACAGTGATGCGGCTCATGCCATTGGCTTCGATAGTGACATTGCCCTTAGTCGGGTTCGGGTAGAGGTTGACATTGGCGTCAAGCTCATCCATGCCCGTCATGTGACCAGTCACGTAGTTCACTGTAGGATCAGCACCAGAAACGGCGGGATCTGATTCGCAATCGCCATAGTCGGCACGCACCTGATAGTAGTAAGTACCAACAGTCTCAGGAGTGTCGATGTACTCGTAGTAGGTCTGACCTGCAACGGCAGCAACTTCACCAATCATGGTGTAGGTTTCATTGTCGTCAGAACGATACACGTTGTACTTCACAATAGCGTCACGGTTCTTGGCACCAACAGTCAGCTCAATATCATCGACATCGAGGATGAACATGTCAGTGCAGTTGAAGTGACGGATGGCAATCTTGCGGCCTTCACCGGCGTAATCGCCGAGGCTGACCGTGTA
Source organism: Bacteroidales bacterium (assembly GCA_017508895.1). Next base: position 2,657 of record JAFWRA010000261.1, on the reverse strand, counting down.
CTGATGCCACGTACCCTGAGCGCGGGTTTGGCCGTTGCGACCGATGCTCATCACATCGTTGCCAGCCTTGGCGGTCATCGTCCACTCTTGGACCATCGTGAAGGTGTTGCCATTGTCTTCAGACACAGCCACACCGAAGTGTTCGGCCACATAGCTGGCATCCTGACCGCAAGCCCAGAAGCTGAAGGTGGAGCCTTCGCAGAGGGTCACAGTAGGTGTCACGAGCCAGTTGTCGGGAGTCAGAGGTCCAACAACATTGCTGTAGGAGCCAGAGCAAATGAGGTCGGCAGAGGCGTTGTGGCCAGCGCCACCGAGGTTGCCACCATTGAGATAGATACCATCGGCACCAGTGCCAAGCACCCAGTTGTAGCCGTCGCCATCAGCGTCGATGGTCGTCCAGCCGGTAGGCATCTGGCTGTTATCGAAGTTGATGCTGAATTCATCGCCTTCGCAGCCTGGGCCAGGAGCTTGCTCGCCCCACCACACCTTGATCTGGTCAGTTTCACCAAGATCTTCGGCATAGATAGGAGCACCAGGAGCGCACTCGCCAGTGTCGCCTTGGCAGACAGGGCAACCCATTGACCAACCATAGTTATGGTCAGGCAGAGTCATTTCGCCAGGATAGATCGGGCGGACGCAGTAGACGTGGTCACCATACTCGCCGAGGTCGTCATATTCACGATCATCCGGACCAGCAAAGGCGAGGTATTCGCCATCTTGCGTGATCAAGAAGCCGATGATGTCAACATTGGTCGGAGGAATGATGCTGCAGTCGGTGCTGCCGCTACCACCAACCTTGCTGAAGTTGATGTTGCAAGCTTGGTTCGAGTAGTTGGTGATGACAAGGATGTAGTATTCGCCAGTCTGAGCAGAGGCAGGAATCATGCAGTGCTCGGTGGGTTGTGCAGAGTAGCTGCAGCTGACGACCTTATCTGAAGTCAAGCCGTTCGGGCAAGGCGAGATCGGGTCATCAAACGGACCCCAGCAGCAGAAGTCGATGTCGACGCTAGGCGTGCTGTACATGTAAATATCCATATCACCAGGATCAGACATCTTCATGTAGTACCAAGCCGGGTTAGGCGTGGTGTACAGGCAGTCGTAGTCAGGACCAGTTTCACCGCTACCAGCGTTGACACCAGCCGGGAACTCGTACATACCTTCATCGGTGCAGAACGGATAAGCATCGGCGCAGTGTGAGTTGTCACGTGACTTAGCATAGATGTCCATCATCAAGGAGTTGACGAAGGTCATCGGCAGCACGTTCTTGTACTCGCGGGCGGCATCAGCAGCCTGATACTTGTTCATACGGCCGAAGTTGCTCATGGTCATCTCGATGAAGTCAGCGAAGCTTTCCTTCATGCTGATGTTGTCATCAGTGCTCACGATAAATGTACCATTCTCTTCACCATTGACCACCGTGAAGCGGCTGTCGTTGACGAGGTTGTAGAGGAAGTACACGCGGGCATCGTAGTTAGCGATGTCGGCAATGTTGAACTCAAGCGTGCTTTCGTTCAACATGGCGAAGCTCACGTTCTCGGTGACGGTTCTGACGCGAGGACCGTTGCCAGAGATAGCGAGGTTGCCGCCGTTGCCAGCCTTAGGAGCGTAGGCGATAGCCTTGGCCTCACCCTTGGCACCAGAGGCGATGTAGGCACGCACCTGGAAGGTGTAGTTCAAACCAGCGTCGAGCAGATCCATCCAGCTGGCACCGTCGGTGCTCACCCAGCGGCCGTTCGGGTCGCCAGTGTTGTCGCACACAGCGGCAGGATAAGTGGCGCCGCTACCGTTGTAGAACACCACCCAGACATTCTGTGAAGGATCGATGGTCACAGGCTCGGCAAACTCAAATTCGACGAAGTCTTCGGAACCGGTGAGGGTCACGTTGGTCTGGCCAACAGCAGTGCCAGGAGCAGTGGTGCCACCCGTGTAGATGGTCACATTGCCCGTCATAGCCATATAGTCGTAGGTAGCGACCTTGGTCACCATGTTGCCAGTGTAGCTTCCAGCAGGGAACATAACGCCCCAGTAGAAGTTGCCACCGCCAGTGCCGATAGCGTCGACGTTGACACCATTGTCATAGTAGTACCAGTCGCCTTGACCAGGAGTCGGAGGCACAGGACCAGTACCCGGATCGTACGGGTTGTAACCATGTTCGAACACCCACTCGATGTGGTTACCTTGGCTTTGGGTATTGACAGTAACTTCGTCAACAGGTCCCCAGTGATCGCAAGGTTCATACTCCCATTCAACAGGAGTGCTCCAGGCGCTCATGCCAGTGCTGTACACGCAAGCCACCTTGCAGAGGTAGTGTTCACCTTCAACAAGCGGAGCGTTGTAAGGTTCGTCAGTCGAAAGCTGGCAGAACGGATGTACAGTGTTGTGATTGAAGATCGGCACGCCGTCGATGCTGGTGCACATCACCTTGTAGTATTCGAGGTGACGGTCGCCGTCCTTGGCACCGCTGGTCAATGTGATATCGTCCAAGCACATGATGTACTGGTCGTAGCAGTTGAAGTGACGGAAAGCGATGTATTTCTGGCCAGCATAGGCACTCAGGTCAACCGTATAGTTGTACCAGTTGCCCAGTCTCAGGCCTTCGCCGTCGCGTGAGGCAGCACCGCCCATCATACCACTCTTCTTGCCAGCAAGCGTCCATT
>JAFWRA010000260.1 GCA_017508895.1 Bacteroidales bacterium | reverse complement strand
CGCTGTTCTATTATGACAATAAGAAAAAAGGCGAGGTTGAGTTCCTTGTAAACGACTATGACCTGCTTTCGGTGGTTCCTGTCGAAGTGAAGTCGGGGAAGGATTACAACATACATGCCTCGTTGGATGCTTTTGTCTCTATACCGGACTATCACATCAAGCAGGGCTTTGTGTTATCAAACGAACGAGAAGTCACACAAAACGGGAAAGTGACTTACCTTCCCGTTTATTTTGTCATGTTTTTTATTCCCTCAACACCACCTGAAAAGGTGATAGTGTGATTTTTAGTGCAAGCGCTTTCGATGGCTTAGGAGTAACTATGAAGTATGTTTAGAACCGATGCTCATAACCCACCGAAAGAAAGGTACTTATGAAACCGTCATTCCAAAAAGAGAATTTGCCTCCTTTGGCCCTTCCGGTATAACAACCTAGGCTTTTTGAGAACTAAATAATTCCATTCAAATCAATTGTTGACAGGAGCGCCGTTGCCGAGACCGTTTGTCTTCTCGGGAAGGGCTTCGGTAGGTTGGTCAAGCACGCGGCCCTTGATGCGAAGCACAACTGTGGGATTGTTGACGGCATTGGAGGTCACGGTCACCGTCTTGTTGATGATGCCGGAACGGTTGGTGCGGTAGGTCACCTTGATTACATCTGACTCACCTGGGAGGATGGGTTCCTGAGGCCAGGAAGGGATAGTGCAGCCGCAACTTGACTTTGGTTTCAGCACCAGCAGCGGTTCTGTGCCTGTGTTGGTGAAACGGAACTCGCATTCGCCGTTGCCGTTGAAAGGCACATCCCCATAGTCGTGAACGACTTTTTCAAATTTAATTTCAGCGCCCATCCGGACTTTTTCGTCTTGGGCCTTGGCCGCTCCTGCCATAAGGAGCATGATGCCAAGCAGATAAATGACTTTCTTCATTTTGTTATGATTTTAAAATGTGAATAATGAGTGAATTGTGTTTTAGGGTGATACATTGTTTTACACTTCGTAATGGAAATGATGCTGCGAAACTACCGCCTTTGTCAAGTGGTTGGACAGTCATTCCGAACAATTCCGAGTATTACAACAACCTAAAATCTTGAAAACAAAAGAGATAGTTTAACACCTATTCCAAACATTTTTTGGAAACAGTCCAAAGTTTTTTACCCTTCCTCCATCTTTTTCCTCCGTCTTCCGCGCAGTTTGTCCACCATATTGACGGTGGTCCCAAGGTAATCCGCCTCCTCCTGGCGCGAGAGCTTGAAATAAGAGAGGATGTAGGACTTCCTTTCGTCCTCGTCCAAGTCGGGGTATTTCTGCCGAAGGGTTTCCACGAGGTCCGGGTAAAGCTGGTCAACCACTTCTTGCATGGCCTCCCAATGGTCCTTGTAGCCGTAAACGGAGGTCTCCAAATCATTGAGGAGATTGGCCTTTTTGCCGCTGTTCAGATAGTTGTCTAACAACAACATAATCCGTTGTTCCTTCTTTAAGGCCTCCGAAAGGCGTCCGGCATAATCCTGCTGGATTTGCTCATGCTCGGCGTGCTTTTGTGCCAAGTCTTTGTTCTGCTGCTTGAAGTGGAACAGCTCGGCATTGATTTCGGCCTCGCGTTTACGCCTCCGTGCCAAGCGGATTTGCGAAACCAACAACGCAGCCAAGACCAAAGTCGCTACCAAACTGACAATGACGATGATGCGTTGCTTGATAATGATTTTACGATTCAACTCGTTCTGCATCACCTCGCTGTCGTATTTATGGCTGATAAGCGCAAGATTGTTCTCCTGTTGCTCTATTTCTTTTAGATTGTTGCCTTCTTCGTACAAACATCCATATTTGCAAGCGGTTTCATAATCGCCGAGTTCTTCGGCATAATCGGACAAGACACCGTAATAGAACCAAGTATCCGCGTTTGGCTCTGTTTGGGACACAAGTTCCTCCAAACGGCTGTAATAATAATCAGCAGAATCCAAGTTGCCGGACTCATAAAAGATGTTCCCCATGTCATGATAATAATACATCAGCAAGTTGTCGTCAGCATTTGCAATCGAAGCTTGCCAAAACTGGCTAAGGTAGTTGGCCGACTTTTCGTAATCCCCCGCATTGAAATACATGACATGAAAGGCTGACAAGCAGTCGCGCTTTGCTTCCAATGACCCGCTTTGTTCTGCATACTCTAGGGCCTGATCCAAATAATATGCTGAGCTATCAAATTGTCCATGGTACTGATAGAAATCGCCCAACTCCCTCAATGCCTCGGCTCGGTCGGCATAGTCTTCGCCAAAGCCCTCGGCAGCAGCCTTCAACAACGAAACAACTTCTTCTTTGTCAGCATAGTAGCCCAAGCATTGCGCAATATGATACCGTGCATGAGCCACCATCAGAGTTTGATTTGCCATAATGCCGTAATGCTCCGCTTCTTTAAACAAGCGCATAGCCTCCACTTTATTGCCTGAATCCAACTGAATACGAGCATTTTCCAAGGCATCTTGGGCAACTTGCTTCACATCACGGGATGTAGGATGGCAAGCAGCCAAAACGACAAAAAAAACGGTGATTAGAGGTTTGAGTTTTTTCATGTGGACAAAATTACGTTTTTTTCAATGCACCAATATCAAAACACCTTAAACCGCGCCGTTAGCATCACAGTCCTCGGGCGAATCGAGTATGCCGAATAATACCCATAAATCCCTGAATAATAGGAATAAATGAAACTATCGGTGTTGAGGATGTTATTCACATCAAGGCTGAACTTCACTTTGCGGAAAGTGTAGCCCAGGCTGCAATCCAAGAGCACAAAATTGTCGGTACGCCCTTCGGAACGGGTGTGATAGAACTCCACCGAGGGCGTGATGGACAAACCAAAAGGCAAAACCACGCTCAGATTGGCATTGTCGATAAGGCTCACAATGGGTTGGCTACCAGCAGTAAAACCGTCTACAGAGGTAGTGAAT
>JAFWRA010000027.1 GCA_017508895.1 Bacteroidales bacterium | reverse complement strand
CCTTGCGCAACACCGCCGCTGCTCTTCGCTGTCCCGCGACAAGCGTTCCGCTGCGCTCCACTGGCGCGGCTCCAGCGAGCGTTTGCGGCTCCAAGACCAACCGCTTTCGTGGCTCCTCGCTCGCTCGGGGCTTTCTTGGCCGCCCCCGCACCCCCTAAGCGGTGCGGCTCGTAGCCGCATATTTTTGTCGGGTGCAGCCGCGCCCCTGTTGTTAAGCGCCCCTGCTTGCGCGTCCGCCCGGCGGTTCACTTTATGGAGCGCTAAAGCGCATCTTGTTTCGCCCCCTCATCGTTGCCACCCCATCCCGCAATGGCCATACTGGTGCCTGCCTCTTCGGGGTCGCCGCCGCAAAAGGCACGCCCGCCGCCGCTTCGGATTGAAACCGTGCGCGGACTCCTGTCGGGCGGGTCGGCCGCGCTGGCGCGAACGGGGCGCAGGGTATCCCACTCTCGTATAGTCGTTTAGGCTCGGTTTTCTCATTCTTGCGTGAGTGTCACCGCCCCTTAGCCGCAGGCGCTTTTCCCCCTTACCTGCTGAGCCAACGCACATCCGTGCCGCCGTCACCCCCGACCACCACCCCAGAATTTGGAACAGGTCGCTCCGCTAAAGCTCCGCTCAGGCAACCACCATCAAGCCCCACCAACCACCCTAAGTTGAGTATTCGGAATTAGTCGCTCCGCAAATCTTCGCTCTTTACCTCCATCGTCCCCACCACCACCCTAGGTAGAGAGTTCGGGAAGGTGTCGCTCGGCAAAGTTTTGCTGTTACATAAAAAAAGCCGTCTTTCGACGGCTCTTTTTAATAAGGTTCACCTCCTAACCTTGTGTTGTCATCAATGACAACATTTATAGGGCTATTTGAAATTGAGTATGCTGTCGGAACCCATCCGATGTCGAAAGGCAATTCCACATGTATTTTTATCTTGGTGGTGGAGCTTTGGGCAGTATATTCCTTCGTCTTGCCTTGGTAGAATTTTCCACCTACATGATATATGGGATCGCCGTTTCCGTCATACTCGAAAATGTTGATGGTGGCGGAATTGTAGTGGCCATTATAGGTAACGGAATAATTCTTGTTTGCACCTTGGCTCCCATTTCCTTCTTTTGTGCAGGATGAAAGTATGAAAACCATACTTACTGCAACTAACGCGAAAATTAATCTCTGTCTCATTGTGATGATTGGTTTTAGAATTTCATTCCGATGGATAGTATTAGATTGCTTGTATATCCAACCACAGTTTCAGTTGGCACACCAAAGTGTTGGTAATGAGTGTGCTGGACATTCAATCCCAATGCAAAATACAAGGAACTCTTTCCGCTTGTCGAAATATCGACTCCTACTGCTGGATGGAAAAAGAGACCTTCGGTGTTTTTGTTTTTGTTCTGCCCCACATCGAAAGTGTATCCTAAATCGCAACGGAGAAAAGGCTTCACGCCTTCTTTTGTTAGATTTACCGAGACTCTGGCAAATACAGGAATAAGGAACTTCCCGTCGTAGGATTTATCATGTGTCAGAGATGAGGTATAGTACAATGCCTCGGTATACCTGAATCCAGCACCTCCTCCGAGATGAAACCTGTCATTCCAGGTTCCACCTATTTCGTAGGATGTTCCGAATGAGTACTTGGAGTAACTGTCAATGCTTATTCCTCCGTATGCCTCAAGTGATTGCTCTACGTTTTGAGAGTGTACGCTCATGGTGACGAGCAATAAAATCACCATGAAAATGCCTTTCTTCATCGACATATACCCTAATACGTCATCGGGCGCAACTTTTGTCCTTTCACCAGCACCAATGAAAAGAGTCATACCTAAAAGAAGCGTGGCACTGACTATGCCACTTCGCTGATAGAGGTCGTGAGAAACCCAAGCTGCAAAAATGGATGAATCAGTCCACGCTGTAAACATGCGCGAACCGTCATACCAACCTTGCAACTTTTAGAAATTTCTCACGTTTCTATCAGCAAGTAGAGCATAACGCTTCGTATTTCCAATAAAAATAGTTCACCGTTAATGTAAACCGAGGGCAAAGATACATAATTCAGTAGAATTACAAACAAAGTTTCTTCAACAAATAATCAAGTGTAAAGGAACGAACGGATAACCAACACTTGTTTTTCGGACGATAGTCACCCTTTTGAGTACGGTGCTTAAAAAAGCCAAGCCCCTAAATAAACTATGCCCCTCTATCGCGGGTCTCCGTTTGCCGTTAGGGAACTTGCTTTTTTAACCACCTCGTTGACGACCTTAGGCGCAATCTTCTCATTTCTTTTGAGTGTAGTAATGTTTTTTTCACTTCAAACTACGCAAACCAGCGCAAAAGAATGCAAGCAATACCAGTATAACCTGTTGTAAATAAAAAGATTATACATTTGCGAAACAGATAGCTAACCAAATTTACTAACCCCTAAAAAGATAAGAACAATGGGAAAGATTAAGCAAGGAATCCTCGGAGGATTCAGAGGTAAGGTCGGCACCGTCATCGGTGCATCGTGGAACGGCATCAGCTACATGCGTGGCCTCGCCCAGTCCCACAAGAACCCGAAGACCGCAGCGCAGACCAAACAACGCGGCTTCTTCAGGGAAGTTCTGGACATCGCCGCCCAGTTCTCGGACGAACAGATGAAATTCTTGTTCCCTGAGGCTATCAGCGGCATGACCCGTCACAACGTCCTCGTCAAGCAGCTCACCGCTGTCGCTACCGTCGATGGCGACACCAAGAGCGTCGACTTGGGCAACATCAACTCCCTCGGCAACGCGCCGACGGATGACCTGCCAGAGGTCACCATCGCCGCAGATGGCGAAAACCTGACCATCTCTTGGGAGGGTGCCAAAGCCTTCCGTGCTGAGCACGGCGAGGAGTACCCCGTCATCTTCGTGGCCAACGTCACCAAGAAGAAAGTCTATCTGGTGCCTTCCACCGCCACCATCGGCACGACTGGTACCCAGTCGTTCAATGTTGGCCTGGCTGCCTACGGCGAAGCCGAAGACACTTTCTCGGGCTTCATGCTCGCCACGGGCAAGAAGATTGCCCTCGTAGGCTTCGGCACGTTGTCCGTGACCAAGCGTCCTGCCAAACCCAAGAAGCGCGACTAATCGCTTATCGGGTCGAATGTTGAAAAGCCGTCCAGTCGGGCGGCTTTTTTTGAAAACACCAAAATCGAAACACAATGGGCAAAATAAAACAAGGCATCCTCGGTGGATTTAGTGGCAAGGTCGGCACTGTGGTCGGCTCCTACTGGAATGGCATCTTCTACATGAAAGGCTTGCCTCAGTCCTACAAAAAGAGCAGGTCAGGCAACCAAAAAATGCAGCAGGGCTATTTCAAGGAGTTGGTCACTCTCTCGATGTCCCTCTCCAACGAGGATTTGGAATTCATCTATCCGAAGAAGCCCAAGGGCATGACTCGCAGAAATCTGCTCGTCCAGCAGTTGGCTTCCTATGCGGCTGTCATCGACAAGACCAGAACCGTCGACCTCGACAGCCTGACCACTCTCGGCAATTCCCCGACGACCGACCTCCCTCCGGTCTCGGTCAATGCCAACCGTTCCGACCTCCAAATCTCTTGGGAGGCCGTGACCTACTACCGCGACCAGCACCCAGACGACTATCCTGTCATCTTGGTTGCCAACATCACGCAGCAGAAGCTGTTTCTCATCGCTTCTCCAGTGACGCTGAAAAGCACAGGCAAACAATCCTTCGAAGTCAATGTGAAGCCTTACGGCAATCCCCGCGACGAGTTCTCAGGATTTATGTTTGTCACCAGCCAAAACCGTTCACGTGTCGGTATCGGCACCTTGGGTGTCATCAATCGACCCGCCAGGCCACCCAAGAAAACGAAGGACTCGGGAGTGGAAAAACAGCCCGAATCAGGTACTGACCCGCTCCCTACCAAGTCCCTACCAACTATACAAAATAAGCAACCGTAATACTAACCTAAATACTCTACAACCATGGGCAAAATAAAGCAAGGAATCTTAGGCGGATTCAAGGGAAAAGTTGGTACCGTTATTGGTGCCTCGTGGAATGGCATCGCCTACATGAAAGGCCTTCCACAATCGCAGAAAGACCCCAAGACCGCTGCACAGATGGCGCAGCGCAACTACTTCAGAGAGATTCAGGGGCTTGCTGGGCAGTTGACCACTGAGCAGCTTGCCTCGCTCTATCCATCCGCCACCAGTGGCAGAACCCGTCGCAACATGCTTGTCCATCAATTGGCAGCTGCCGCCGCCATTGTGGATGATGTCAAGACCGTTGACCTCTCCCTGATGGAAGGCATCGGCAGCGGTGAGCGAATCGAATCACCTATGCTCGAAAGCGTGGTCACTCTCACCAACGATGTGAAGGACTTCTACGCTGAGCCTGCCGCAGCAGAGCAGATCGGCAAGCCAGCCGAAGCCAACTTCATCGTCGTGGCCTACAACCTCACCCAGAAAAAAATCGGCATCTTCAACACCGAAGAAACCGACCCGTCTATGGGTGTGACCGTTCCCGTCGGCAGTTGGGCAGAAGTCGGCGATGCCGTTCGCTTCTACTTGACTTATGCCGCCAAGGGAGAGAATGTCTATCTCCGTGGCTTCGGCTCGTTCATCATCAAGACAAGAGCCGAAAAGGTCGGTCGCAAAATCAACAAGGCGTAACGCCCTACGAACAGACAACGGCAGCAATCACGAAGGCATCCTGATGGGTGCCTTTATTTTTTGTCGTAAGGCGCGAAATACGGCCTCTCGTTCAGTTGTAGTGTTATTGTTAATCCGATGTCTGCCAAAGGTTGCGGGGGTAAGTGTCGCATCTTTTAGGGAGCTTATTAGCCGCAACCTTTGTCAGCCCTCGGCTAATAGTGGGTTTGCGTTTCCCCGCTCTTGTTTCTCATCCTCGCTCAAAATCCGCAATCCCCGTTCCAGCAGTTAAAGGGATTCGGAGGGCTGCCTGTCTGCCAAAGGCTGCGGTGGTCAGTTTACACCTTATATTAATAAGCAATATGGTCGCAGCCTTTGTCAGCCAGTCAGGCACCAAATTCAGGAAAAAAATGGGAGTAATGAGGACACATCGAAATAATGTGTACCTTTGCACCGTTCCGTAAAGGAATAAATTTATCGTAACTGGGTCGTCGTCGTGATGATGTACGACCCT
>JAFWRA010000259.1 GCA_017508895.1 Bacteroidales bacterium | reverse complement strand
GTGTCGACGATGATTTTGCGGCCGGTGAGACCGGTGTCGCCGTGAGGACCTCCAATGACGAACTTGCCCGTCGGGTTCACGTAGAGCTTCATGTCGTCGCCGAAGAGCTTCTTCACTTTGTCAGGCAGTTGGTTCTTCACCCTTGGAATCAGGATGTTGCGCACATCGGCTTCGATTCTTTCGACCATGCGCAGGTCGGCCTCGTGCTGGGCTTCCTCGCTGTTGTCGGTGGGTTTGATGAAGTCATCGTGCTGTGTGCTGATGACGATGGTGTCGATACGCAAAGGATTCCAGCCTTCGCCGTATTCCACCGTCACTTGCGACTTGGCGTCGGGACGGAGGTAAGTCATCTCCTTGCCTTCGCGGCGGATGGCAGCGAGCTCTTGCAAGAGCATGTGTGCGAGGTCGATGGTGAGGGGCATGTAGTTATCGGTCTCCTTACAGGCAAAGCCGAACATCATGCCTTGGTCGCCAGCGCCTTGGTTTTCGTCGTCTTCGCGCTTGACACCCTGGTAGATGTCGTTCGACTGTCCGTGAAGGGCAGAGAGCACGCCGCACGACTGTGCGTCAAATTGGTACTCCGACTTGTTGTAGCCGATTTTTTCGATCACGCGGCGGGCAATATCCTGAATCTCAACGTATGCGTTGGTGCGGATTTCGCCTGCCACGACGACAAGTCCGGTTGTGACTAAGGTTTCGCAGGCCACCTTTGAGGTGGGATCATAGCGCAGAATCTCGTCCAATACGGCATCCGAAATCTGGTCGGCTACCTTGTCGGGATGACCCTCAGAGACGGATTCTGAAGTGAAATAATAACCCATAACAAATTGTTTATTAGTTAGTTAATAATTAATTTGTGTGGGAAGTAGTTGACTGAAAGGGTCCTTCGACAGGCTCAGGAACCCAAGGAAAAAGCATTGTTTTAGCATTTTTTCTTGTGGTTGCAATCAAATCAAATCTTTCCACGTTTGCGGCTGCAAAGGTACAAATAAAATATGAATGCTGAATGAGGAATGCTGAATTATTTTTGCGTTCTGCATTTAGCATTAGCATTCTACATTCAGCATTATTTTGTAAGCTTCTGGAACGCCTCCTCAATGCTCAAGTCTTCTTTTTGCAAAGTCTTGATAATGAGGCCGCGGTCTACCGACCATTTCATCAGGTTGGCGCGGATGTCCGTGTCGCCTTGTGGCTCAAGGATCCAGTGGTTTTCCTTTACCTGCTGCACGCGTCCCACCTGCGGGATGCTTTGGAGCAGGTCTTCGCTCACCTCGCTCTCAAACTCCACGATGACCACGTTGCTCGTGGCGTTGTCCTGTTTCAGGTTCTCGATCTTGTCGTCGGCCACCACCACACCTTTATTAATAATAATGGCGCGTTCGCAGATGGCCTCCACCTCTTGCATGATGTGGGTGGAGAGCAGCACGGTCTTCTCCTTACCGAGGTTGGAGATGAGGTTGCGGATGTCGATGAGTTGGTTGGGATCGAGGCCGGAGGTGGGTTCGTCAAGGATGAGTACCTGCGGGTCGTGCATCATGGCTTGTGCGAGGCCGACACGTTGGCGGTAGCCCTTCGACAAGGCACCGATTTTCTTGTGTGCCTCAAGGCCGAGGCCTGTTTCGTCAATCATCGCCTCAATGCGCTTGTGGGCAGCTTCGCCTTTCAGTTGGTGCACGCCTGCCACAAACTCAAGGTATTCGCGGACGTACATGTCAAGATACAATGGGTTGTGTTCTGGCAGGTAGCCTACAATACGCTTGACTGCCATCGGGTCGTCCATGACATCATGTCCTTCCACGCTCACCGTGCCTGAGGTGGGCGGGATAAAACAGGTGATGATTTTCATCAGCGTCGACTTGCCCGCGCCGTTGGGACCGAGCAGGCCAACGATACCTTTATTAATAGTGAGCGTCACGTCATTAAGGGCGAGCTGTTCGCCGTATTGTTTGGTGATATGGTTGATTGAGATGGACATTTGCTTTAGATTTGAGGCTGCAAAGTTAGGAATTTTGCGGGAATGGACAAAAAAGCGATAAAAACTAGAAGAATTATGATATAATTAAAAAAATAGTTTTATATTTGCAGCGTTAATTATAAACTAACTGAAACATGAAAACAAGACTCCTTTCTTTATCGGTCTTTCTCGTCTTGGCATTGCCGCTTCGGGCGCAATGGAGCGAAGATCTTGACACGCTTTGCCAAGCCCGCCTTATGGTGATGTATGAACTCACTTACCGCGAAGACACTAATCACATGGACCGCGCCAAGAAGGAGCGGATGCTGCTGCTCATTGGCGATGAAATAAGTGTTTTCCAAAGCTATAATGCATATAGAAGCTTGAATGAGATGAGGGAAAAATGGAGAAAAGGCATTTTTGAAACAGTAATCCATGTAAAATCGGATGATATTTCTCGTTATCAGTTCAAGATTTTCAAGAACTATCCTGCAGGCAAAGTCACTATGATAGACCGAGTACTGATGACTGGAACTTTTCTGTATGAGGAAGATTATCCTTGCATGATTTGGGAATTTACCGAGGACACAGCTACTATCAATGGCCATTTTACCCAAAAGGCAGTTTGCAATTACGGCGGTCGCACATGGGCTGCCTGGTTCGCACCTGAATTGCCTTACAACGACGGTCCGTATATGTTTTGCGGTTTGCCCGGGCTTATCGTTAGGATTGTTGACACACAGGAACATTATTGTTTTGAGATGGTCTCGGCGGAGATTCCAGAAAAGACTCCTATCATTTGGGAGAATGTGGAATATGTGAGAACCACAAAAAAAGCTTATTTTAAGGCTTACGATGACTACCTGGCAAATATTATAGAAAACGCTTTGCCTAACATTGTTGCTACTGGCGGGAACAATAATGATGTGCAAGCAAAACTCTATAAATACGCTGCAACGAAAAACAACCCCATCGAATTGGATAGAAAATGAGGTTTAGGTTGCTCCATATTGCTCTGTTATTGCTGTTTGGTCATTTTTTGTCTGCTCAAACTGTGCTCACTGGCTACGTGAAGGACACCGAAGGAGAACCTCTGCCCAACATCAAGGTGCTGGCCTACAAAGCAGGTAGCCGTATTATTGTAGCATACGCTGGAACCGAAAATGACGGGAGCTATAAAATCAGCGTCAGCGCTGAAGCCGATAGCCTTGATGTGGCCACCTCGTCGCTCTTTTTCGAGAAACAGACCAAACGCATCGCAAATCGCACCCAGACGGTTGATTTCATGCTTCGTGAGGAAACTCAGGAACTGAAAGGTGTCACCGTGCGCGCCCGAAGCATCGAACAGAAAGGCGACACGCTGGAATACATCGTTGGCTCTTTTGTGCAGAAACAAGACAAGAGCATCGAAGACGTGCTGAAGCGGATGCCTGGCATCGAGGTGGCCGACGACGGCAAAATCACCTACCAAGGCCTGCCCATACAGAAGTTCTACGTCGAAGGCATGGACCTAATGGGCGGGAGCTACGCCGCCGTCAGCAAGAACCTGCCGCACCAGTCGGTGTCGTCGGTCGAGGTGTACGAGAACCACCAGCCCATCAAGATGCTTGAAGATAAGGTCGAGTCAGAACAGGCCTCCATCAACATCAAGTTGGCCAAGGACGTGGCCCTCAC
>JAFWRA010000258.1 GCA_017508895.1 Bacteroidales bacterium | reverse complement strand
GGTTGTTTTGTATGACACGCACATCAGCATTGGCGTTTAAGCGGCGCATTTTGTCTTCTCTAAGCTCTTTGTTGTCGTTGATTTCGAAAAGCCAAATATTCAGCCTTTTGGACAGTTGTCTTTTCGGCATGATTCCAGTATTGGACTTGGCGGCAAAGTCTGAGGCATCCACATCTTGCTCTAGCCAGATGATGAATTCGTTTTCCACATATGTGGTTGATTCTTGGCTTTGCTCTGGCTCCTGCGCGTATGAAAACACGGACAAAGCCATTATGGCCAAGATGAATAGTGGTTTAATGATTGATTTCATGGGAATGTTATTATTTAGTTTCAGTTCGCAAAAATAAACATTTTCAGTTTGCTGAATGCTTTTCCGAAAGATTTCAAAAGAAATGCCTATTTTTGCACCCTCATAAATTTTTGAATCTTAAATCTTTAAATTTTGAATCTTTGAATTTGGAGTTATGGAAGGAAAGCGATTAGAAAAAGTAAACAAACTGCTACTGAAAGAATTAGGCGATATATTCCAGAAGGAGCTGAAACCGAAAGTGCCTTCGCTGATGATTACTGTGACCCGCGTCAATGTCACATCTGACTTGTCATATGCGCGTGTGTATCTGAGCGTGTTTGGCGTGGATGAGAAGAAAAAGGTCGTGGAAGAGGTAGGCCAAAACGCCAAAGCTATCCGCGGCTTGCTCGGCAACCGTATCCGTCACCAGATGCGCGTGGTGCCTGAGTTGCGCTTCATCGAGGATGACTCGCTCGACTATATCGAAAATATCGATAACCTGCTGCATCCCGAAAAGTGAGACTGCCGCTATTCATAGCAAACCGTTACCTGCTGGCCAAAAAGAGCCACAACCTCATTAATATCATCACATGGATTTCCATTTTGGGTATTAGTGTGGGCTCGTTTGCGCTCATTGTGGTGCTGTCGGCCTTCAATGGACTGGAGAAAGTGATTTCTTCGATGAACAACCGCCTCACACCCGACCTGCAAATCGCTCCAGTAAAAGGCAAGACCATCGACTTGACGGCTTTTCCTTTAGGCCAACTTAAAGATATACAAGGTGTTGACCATGTAATTCCAACAATTACCGAAGACGCACTTTTCCGTGCCAATGACAAACAACATATCGGGCAGGTGAAGGGTGTTGGCTTGGAGTACCAAAAGATTACTCGATTGAAAGAAGTTGTTTTCGGTGGTGGTGATTTGGTTCTTTCAGATGAGGATGAACATTATTTCGCTATTCCCGGCGCAGGTGTGGCGTGGTATCTTGGTATCAATGCCTACAACCCATACGCAATGGTGCGCATTTATGTGCCCAAGCGTGGTAATGCCTCGCTGATGAGCCTTGAAAATAGTTTCAACTCCGATGTGCTGACTGTGCGTAGCGTCTTCTCCACCGAGCAGGAACAGGATGAGAAACTGGTGCTAGTGCCATTCGATTTGCTCTCGGAACTACTTGAATATGAGAATAAAGCCACGAATGTAGAACTTTTTACAGCTCTGAACACCGATATTAATAAGGTAAAGAAGTCGGTTGCCTCCATAATAGGTGAGGATTACACTGTGAAGAACCAACAAGAGCAGCAGGAAACGCTTTATAGAATCATGCGTTCCGAAAAGTGGGCGGTCTATGTCATCCTCACTTTCATTCTGATTTTGGCCACTTTCAATGTGGTCGGCTCGCTCTCCATGCTGATGATTGACAAGCGCAAGGACACCGAAATCTTGAAATCAATGGGTGCCGACAGCCGACTGATACAGAAGATTTTCCTAAACGAAGGTTTACTAATTTCCGTGGCAGGTGGCATCATCGGCTTGCTGTTGGGCATCATTTTGGTGCTTTTGCAGCAGCAGTTCGGTTTCGTGAAGTTTGGCACGGGCGGCAACTATGTGGTGGATGCCTATCCGGTGTTGTTGAAGTTTAAAGATGTCCTTTTGATCTTTGTCACCATTATCGTAGTGGGTTGCACTTCGGCCTTCCTCACGGTGCGCCATGCCATGCGGAAAGAGGTCAAAATTTAAGGTTTTGGCCGCCTCAAGAACAATATTTTTCATCCACCAAAATTGTAAAACCTGTTTTTAGTCCGATTGATTTTCAGTTATTTATGATTTTTCTACGGAAAAATATTTGTAAAAACCGAAAAGAAGGCTGTAATTTTGGCAATCGCTTTTTTCCATGCGCTACCTTTGCGCCAAAATTTGGTTTTATAAAACAAGCAAATACATTATTCCGTAATTTTGCACTTATGAAAATAAGTCATTTGATTTTTGGTAGTCTGTTGCTGGCCTTGGTTGCCTGCAACCCGTCACAACGCGAGGCGAAACGCTTGTTACGCCAATTCGAAAGCATATTGGAAACCTACCCCGACAGTGCCTTGCGCCTCATTGATAGTGTGATGCGTATGGAAATCTATTTCACCGAAGACGAGCGTATGGAGATGGCTTTGCTGCAAGGCCGCGCCATCTATGGCGACGACCGCGATGCCACCGATCCAACTCAATCAAATGGCAACTTCTTGTTAGATAAGGTAATGAACCATACCTACACCTCACCAGACCTCGACCGCGCTCCTGCCTATTTTGCCAAAAAAGGCCAACCCCAGAAGGCGGCTTTGGCCGCGCTTTACAAAGGTTACGACTTGCAGACGATTTATGCCGATAGTTTGGCCTTGCTATCTTTTGAGGAAGCCACGAAATATGGCCTTCGTGCAGGTGACAGTCTGACCATTGCCCGAGCCTTTTTCCAAATGGGAAGACAGTTGCATTGGATGGATAAATACAAGGAAGCCGCCGCTGCCTTGGATTCCGCCGACCGCTATTTTGGCAACCGTTTGTATGAGAGAGCCTTCGTACAGAATATGATGGGCGTGAACCAATGTTTTTTGGAGGAGTTCAACGATGCTGCAATCCATTTGGCCAATAGTATTGATTTTGCATTTGAAAGCGGCAATGAAGATGCCCAGTGGCGTGCTATGTTCAACCAAGGAATAATGTTAGGCGATAAGCATTTTGATAACAGGGATGTTGGGATCCTGCTTTTGAAACAATTGGAGACAGAAGACACTGGATTGAAACTGGCAACCAAGGCATACGGCATAAAAGAATTGTTTTTTGATCATAATGTCAGACACGATATTAAGCCATTAAGCGACGATTCGACCGCTTATTATGGCAGTGTTTGGGCGCATGCGATGCAATTCGATGAAAAGTATAAACTGGGTGGTGCCGACGTGTTTTGCTTCTATGGTCGGCAACACGATCTATATCCAGTTTTTTTGTCGCATCGGATTATATCCGACGAAACATACTATGGTGCGAAATTTGGCGTGGTGCGAAATTATAGCCGTCAGCAACAACGAAACGATTATTTGAACTTGCGAAATACAATGGCTGAAAAGCAAATGCAAAAGCAGCATAAAACATT
>JAFWRA010000257.1 GCA_017508895.1 Bacteroidales bacterium | reverse complement strand
TGGTAGAGCACGACCTTGCCAAGGTCGGGGTCGCGAGTTCGAGTCTCGTTTTCCGCTCCGCTTTTGCGGAAATAGCTCAGTTGGTAGAGCACGACCTTGCCAAGGTCGGGGTCGCGAGTTCGAGTCTCGTTTTCCGCTCCACAGGGTCCCGATTCAGTTCGGGATTTTTTGTGTAAGTGCCTGAGTGGTGGAATTGGTAGACACGAGGGACTTAAAATCCCTTGGCCTTTAAAGCCGTGCCGGTTCGAGCCCGGCCTCGGGTACGCGAAATCCTCTGTAGGTTATTGAATTACAAGAAACTACGGAGGATTTTTCTTTTCTCAGGTGAAACATAGGTGAAACATTTTGGTCCGTTTAATTCATTTTGATGCCACGTTAGTTCTACACCTTGTTATATAATAATAGCACTTGGAAGAAATAAAACGCATTGTGATCAGATTTCAAACATCTTCCCTGTGTCAAACGACAAATGCTCACCATGTGAGACATAACCCAACTGGTTGGAAACGCATTTGGTGTTGCCGATGATACCGTCTATGTTGCGGTGGGAATGACCGTAAATCCAGTACTCAATCGGACTATCTGCGATATAGTCAAACAACTCAACCGTGAAAGCTCCGTTGATAGAGCTACCCTTAAACATCGGGTCGGTCAGCAGCTGTGAGGGTACATGATGGGTGGCTACAATTATGTGTTTGGCATTGCTCTCGGAAACTGCATTCTTCAAAAAACTGAAGCAATGCTCATGTTCCTCATTGAATCGGGTAAAGTCCAAACGCTTTCCGCTTGCCATGATTCGGTAAAAGTCGGAAACGGATTTCTCGGTCAGGTATGCGTCGTAAATCTCAATCTTTGACCACAATGTAGTGGCTATCAAATCAATGCCATCTGACAATGGAATGACTGCATTATAACGGCAATGGATATTCTTTCTGACTTCCAAATCCCAGCCATCATACATCGTGTTAATGTCTTAATACTTGTAAAATTCATGATTGCCAGGAACGACTATCACCTGTTTATAATTATCTGATGCCCAATCCCAAAATGGATGGCTTCTGTAATTGTCATCACCAAGATAGCCGATGTCGCCAGCAAGTACCAGCACATCACCCGTCACCTGTAAAGGATGGGATTTCAACCAAGAGCCATTTTCGTGAAACTCTAGATGTAAGTCAGATGCGTATTGGATTTTCATTATCGTTCCTCCCCGATAAATAGTTCACCCAATGCCTCTAAATAGACATTCAACTGTTCCCTGTCAATTCTCAAAGAATTCATCAGTGAAGAAGCCGATTCCTCTGTGTTCACTAATTGCTTGAACTCTTCTATTGTGTCCAAAATGGAGACAGGCACGATGACAGATTCCGTTTCCGTTCTTGCAGCCACTAATAATATGATATCCCTTCTGTGCTTCTTGATATCGTCGCTGTTCACTTGCTTCCCCGCTTCTCTTTCTTTCAAAAGATTCAGATAAGCCCTCGCCTTCAAGCAAACCAGCGATTCCAATGATGCCACTCGGATTCCGTTCACCATTTTGCTGTTGACTGTGACAAACCGATACAAGTCTTCGTCCAAAACAATGGCAGACAAACTGTATTGGTAATCCTCCATTGGTATAGGTTCAATTTGGACTTCTGTCGGTTCTCCCAATGATTCGGAATGTCTTGCCAAAAGTTCAATTTGGCTTGGATAGCCTGTTTTACTTGGTTTTCTGAAACGATAGAGAGCGTAAGCGGGTTCGCCATCCTTGTGCAACCGTTTTTCTATGGTATAACCTCCTTCATGGATGAAACTCCAAAAGGCAGAAACGAAATCCTTTGTCAATTGCTCGACCACAACAATCATGTCTATGTCGTGGGTGACTCTTGGTGTAGTTCCGGCATCTTCCAGAATGACATTGCAAGCCGTGCCACCAATGATGATGTAATTGTCTGAATAAGAGCCTAAAGACTCCCTGAATTTGTCTAATCCTTCAACCATGTTTCTTCAATTATTCGTTCAACTTCCTTGTGTACCCGTGGGTCTTCATCGTTTTTCAAGGTCAAGGCCAACGAAAGCCGATCCACAAAGCCCTCGTCGGCAATGATGGGTGGGTATTTCCAAACTTCGATTTTGTACGCCCCATCCCATGAATTGATTCGCTCAAAGTTTTCCTGTTTAGCCGTATTCGTCCGCTCAACTGCCACTAAAGTTTTCACAGCATCAGGTACAAGCATGGAATAATGTGCCAAAGCATTGATACCACCTTGCATATAGGATGATTCTTCTTTTACATTGTCGCAATAGAAGCTCTTTTTTAAAGGTGACTTCAACAACGGCAAAGCCTTCTCCCATAACGCTTTTCCTCTCAACTCGAAATGAAGTCGTTTTTCTTTGTTGGCATCCACAACGAGGGTACATAGTTCCAAATCTTGCAATACCTGTAGTGCCAAGGTCAAAGTGAGGTATTTGTAGGGCATAATTTCTGCTAATTCCTTTGAGCTGCGGCCTTCCAAGTTTTTTGCCTGCATGTGATAGAGCAGTACGTATTGGGCTGGTGCATTCAATTCCGTTGCTGCTTTCCTTTCGTTGCGGTTGTCCATCACCAATCCCGGCAAGAAGGCATATTTATCTGAAACCACAAAATATACGTTCTTTTCCATCAACCTCGTCCGTTGGTTGAAGTCCAACGCATCAAACCAAAAGGCACAAGGCGAGCCGTTACTTTTCAATACCATTTCAGACATCTTAGCACAAGCTCTTGGTGTGTAGCGTTCCAGGGTATACTTGGGTTTGAGAAGGATGATGCTTTGTCCAACAATTTCCATTTTGAAGAAAACAAAACTTGTCCGTAATTCCAAAGAGATTCCCTTTATTGACTTGGCATCAATTCTCTCTACATCGTATGCTTTATGGGCGATTATCAGTTTATTGCACATATATCTGTAGTATTTTGCAAATTTTATAAAACGCTGCAAAAA
This sequence comes from Bacteroidales bacterium, assembly GCA_017508895.1. Next base: position 2,357 of record JAFWRA010000257.1, on the reverse strand, counting down.
TAATAAATAATCCGAAAACAAGAGAGCAAAACGAAAGATTTTTGGATATTCATGCTATCCTGTCAATACATACATCCTTCCGACCACAATTCTTGCAATACGCCCCTATCCATATCTTATCAAACTGGTTGATGGCGGCTTCGACAAATTGCGAGTTTGACCCAATATATTGGGAAAATGAAGTCAGATTGAACTATGCATTTTTTTGGATTTTGTATTAGAAAAAGTCAGCCATTTTCGAAAAAAAAGTTGAAAACGGCTGATTTTTTCTAGGAAATGGATTTGATTTTGTAGATTTGCATCGTCAAAAACACAGGAATCATGGCATATAGTAGCATTATAGGACGCGAGGAAGAAATTACGAAACTGGAGCGGTTTCTGAAAAGCTCAAAGTCAGAGTTTGTGGCCATTTATGGCCGTAGGCGTGTAGGCAAATCGTATCTTGTGGAGGAAGTGTACAAAGACAAAATTGCGTTCCGAGCCATCGGGGCATATATCAAGGATAAGGATGAGCGCACGTATAAGCAAATCCAGTTGGATCATTTCTACGAAAGCCTGCTGGACTTTGGTATGCCCGAGGACACGCCTAAACCGACATGCTGGCGCGAGGCCTTCCGCCTTCTGAAGAAATATCTGGAAGGCGTGCGTTCGAAGCGTCGCGTGGTTTTTTTGGATGAGTTACCATGGCTGGCTGGCCCTCAATCGACGGAGTTGATTATGGAGCTGGGGTATTTCTGGAACTCATGGGCTGACCGACAGCGCAACATTGTGCTGATAGTGTGTGGTTCGGCTACAAGCTGGATGCTTGACAATGTGATTCGTGACTATGGCGGATTGCATGGCCGACTGACAGGAACCATCAAGCTGCTGCCGTTCATGCTGAAGGAGTGCGAGCTGTATTTCAAGAAGCATGGGTTCCATTTGTCACGGTACGAAATTTCGGTGGCATACATGGTTTTCGGTGGCATACCCTATTATCTGGACCGGATTAACAATGAAAAGAATCTGACGGAGAACATCGACGACTTCTTCTTCAAGGATGAAAAGATTGACCAAGAGTTTAAGGACGTATATACAGGCTTGTATGCCTCATCGGAACGGTATGTGGATGTGGTGAAGGCGTTGGGGACGAAGTTCTATGGCATGACGCGAAGAGAACTGGCCGAGGCAGTAGGCATGGAATTGGGCGGGACTTTCAGCAAGTTACTTGACAACCTGCACGAATCGGGTATCACGCGAGAATATCCCAGGTATGGCAAGGAGCGGGTGGAAACGGTGTATCAGCTGAAGGACTTTTTCTCGCTGTTCTATCTCCACTTCATCCACGGCAAGGGTACAAATGCAGGCAACTGGAGGTCCATCCAACGTACATCCTCGTTCTACACTTGGGCTGGGAACACGTTCGAAATGCTGTGTATTGAGCACTTGGAGCAGATGAAACAGGCATTGCACATAGCGACCATCAGCCGCAACTACTGTTGGAGAGGCATGGCTCCGAGTGGTGATGCAGCACAGATTGACCTAGTGCTGGAATGGAAGGGCGAACGGACGGACTATCTCTGCGAAATGAAATTCAGCGAGCACGAGTTTGTGATAGACAAACAGTATGAGCGCGAACTGGCGAACAAGATCGATGCGTTCCTTGCCAGCAAGCAGCACAGAAAAACGCACTCGGTGCAATTAGTGATGGTGACCACCGAAGGGGTGCAGCGTGGCGAACACTCGAAGGATGTGAACCAGCAAGTGATACTGAACGATTTATTCAAGTAAACCGAGAAGAGTTGGAATTTCTGTGGGAATAAGGACTACCTTTGCTGTCAATTGTATATACTTGAAGGTGGGCCCGAAGAGCGTTTGATAAGGCGTATGGTGCCATCTATGGGGTGCTGTTTTTACACCCCCATTTTACGGTTCTAACCAACTGATAAACAAAGGGTGTAAGTGGTTCTTGTGATAAAGCGATTCAAAGCTTGTTGTCAATCAAGCAAACAGCATCCTCATAACTTTGGAACAACGCTTGTATTTCTTCTTTCTTCATGTTCTTCCTTTTTATGATTCAATGTGCAAATATAAACAAATTCCCTTTTCATATTCCAAATTATCTCTACTTTTGTGGTCTAAATTCACGTAAAATGAAAACCTCCAAAAAAGAAGTATTAGCCGAAGCCAAGCGTTACATCATCATCACCTTGGCTCTATTCACCATGTGCTTGGGTTGGACGGCCTTCCTCATTCCGAATCACCTCATGGGCGGCGGCGTGAGCGGCATCGCGGCCTTGATTTATTGGGGCACGGGGCTCTCCACGGGTATCTCCGTGTTCGTCATCAACGCGATATTGTTAGCCATTGCACTGAAG
>JAFWRA010000256.1 GCA_017508895.1 Bacteroidales bacterium | reverse complement strand
TTGGCTGGATGTTTCAACAACGCTTTGGTTGCTTGCTCCTCAAGTCAACTGTCTGATTGAGCCGGTATTAATCGACCAACGTTTTCCTTCTCCATTGTACGATGATATTATGCGTACGGGCATTGCGATAGCATAAAAACATAACTACTGCCTATCGGGCTGCTTCGGTCGGAGGCTTCGGTCGTGAGAGCGCGTTGCGGCACGGGCGCAGAAGAGACTAAAAAATGATTGAGGCGGCCTTCTTTTTTGGAAGAAAGAAGGCTGCCTTTTTTTTGTTGCAGGAATCAAAAATAATACCTATCTTTGCAGCATATTAAAACCGAGAGATTATGCCAGAATTGTTTAGACAGTACGGTTTCATTTTCCTGTTCTTTTCCCATGAACACGAGCCTATCCATGTGCATGTCAGAGGCCATAATGGCGATGCTAAGTTTGTTTGGGATGGCGAGGGCTTTGTCATGGAATACTCCAACAACATTAAGGCTAACGATTTGAAGCGTATCGAGCGCGCCGTTCATGAAAACTCAGACATTATCATCAATCGATGGTATGAATTATTTAAGCAGGAAGATGATGAGGATCAATAAAATATGGTTTGACGGAGAATGGCTGTATGGTTTGGGCGACGACGGGAAGACGTATCGGCAGTCGTTGCTGTGGTACAAGGAGTTGGCAAATGCGTCCGATGAGGAACGCCGTGAATATGAGATCAGCACGATAGGGATACATTGGCGGAAATTGGATGTGGATGTCAGCTTCGAGAGCTTTACCTACGATGAAGCGGAGCCTTCAGAAATGCAACGTTTCTTTCTGACGCATCCTGAGATTAATGTTGGACGGTTTGCGGAAAAAGCGGGTATCAACGCAGGCTTGTTGCGCAATTATATCAATGGCTTCAAGAAACCTTCCAAAGAACGAGAGCAACAGGTGTTACAACAAATCCACCAATTGGGCCAAGAATTTGTAGCTGTTGAATTCTAACCATCCCTTGAAATCCCGCAATCTTCGCATGTGTGTCCGTTTGGTGTGGGATGCCAACTAAACGAGATGTGCGGTGCTGCGGGCGTGAGAGCGCGTTGCGGCACGAGCGCAGAAGAGACTGGATGATTGAGGCGGCCTTCGGGGTGCCTTTGGGCTTTTGTGCGGCTGGTTCGGAAAAAATGTGTAATTTTGCATTTCAGATGTTATCGTATTGCACAATCGTTCCTGACACTTTGGAACTCCTGAGGCTGTTGTGCCAAGAACCTTATCTGAAACAAAAAGATTTCAAATCATGTCCGAACCTTTCAAATCAAGCGCCCTTGAGGCCAATCTGGCGCAGACCAGATACAAAGATATCTTCATTCCTGAAGAACATCAACAGTTTATCGCCCTGTCGGCCAAATACTTCGGCATCAACAAGCGGGCCAAGGAATGTATCACAGAATACCATCATCCGCTGTCGAACCATACTTTCGTGACCGAGGAGTTGCGCAAAATGCTCCTCGACGATTTCTGGTTCTACACCCACGACGATGTGCCTGCCGACGCACTCCACATCCCCCTGGAGATGATGCGCAGCCTGCTCAAACCCGAAGTGACGGCCAAACTGCGCCTCAACATCGTCATCACCTTGATGGAGTTTGCCAACAAAGTGATTGCTGAATCGCCGAAACATGTCGAATTGATTTCGTTGGTATTCAATATCTTGAACGAGAAGTTTGAAGCCAATAAAGATGTCTACATTTTGGCGACAAAACACGCGGGGCGCTATCTCGACAAAGTGGCTCGCGACGAGCGTTTCAGCGATGAGGCATGCGCCCTGTTGCGGAAAATGCTGCAAGAGAATTACCGCTATTGGCAACAAACCTCGCAAGTGGAAAACTGGATTGAAAGCAAGAAAACGCTTTTGACCGACGACGAAATCCAGTCGGTTTGCGACGAAATCGGGAAACCGTATTTTGACCAATTGAACGCCGATTTGGCCGCCGCCGAAACTTGGGAATCTTTGGCCAATATGCCGCATTATGAGCAGGTCGCCAAACGTTTCACCGAGTCAGAGAAGGCCTTCCCGCATTTCATCACTAAGTTCCACTATGTCTTCTTCCTGCTCCATCTGCCAGGCATGGAGAACCAGCGTGAACGCCTCATTTGGAACATGGATCGCATGATGCGCGATGCTATTGATGAGATGCCGCAAGACGACCTGATCCCATTCATCGACACGATTTTTGATCTTGCTGAAGAACTGCGCGAGGACTATATGTCCGCCGTGCTCGATTTCCAGCTCACTTTGGGTTTGAAGATTATCGACGTCGACCAGACCGAGCAGAAGGAAATCGTCAACTACTTTGAGAAAAAACTCATCGCTTTCGGTTTCGTCACCCCAGGCAACGTGTTTGTGGGCGAAGATTGGCAACTCTCTGTGGATGAGAACCATATCAAGAACATCCGCGTGTGGCTTGAATTGATTGAACACTCCAAGACGCCTATGGACAAGTTGTTGTCGGCTTTGATTGTCAATCTGAAGTTGGGTGGTATCTTCCTGAGCGACACCGACCTCTTCCAACGCGAGATTACCAAAATCCTGAACTCCAACATTACACCTTATTATAAAAAGGTGAAGCAGTTGACGCGTATTTTCCCTGTCTATTTCAACGAGATTGGAGCCGAAGGCGAAATCCGCAATGTGACAACCAACATGGACGAAATCTCAGGTCGTCAGGATCAACTGGTGCATTTCCTCCGCAAGCAGGTGCACACCGAGAGCAACAACACGCTGATTGCCTTGACTTTCGATGTGTTCAAATTTTGGAGCGATGGCAACCTCGACCAACTGAAACCCATCTTGCCCAAAAACGTTTTCGAAAGCATTGACAAGAAAAGCACATGGTTCGTGCATGTCCACAACCTTGTGCAGACAATGTGCGAGATATCTTGCCTCAACCCCGAGGATGTGCTGATGCTTTCGCGCGACGACTACGAGAACCTGATTGGTTCCGCAGCCCGCAGGATTGAATTGGAGGAGGAACTCTACCAGCGCGAACGTGCCCGCCTCATGGATATCCGCGACCTGTATGCCTACCTTCGTGAGAAATACAGCTTCGAGTCGGTCAACATCTTCAGCTCGTTGCGTAGCTTCCCCTTCATTCCCGATGAGGAAATTGACGAGTTTGAGAAAGTGTATAAGGCTAAGGACTTCGGCAAGTCTTTATCGATGATCTATGCCTTTATGGATAAGTTGAAGACGGTCATCTTTAATCCTGAACAGAGCGAAGGCTGGGAAAACATCTACCATAAGCGTCACATCGCCATTGGCATCCCATCGATGTATGGCACCTATCGAGAGAACAAGTTTGAGGCCATGGGCTTGACTTTCCGACTTGAACGTGTGGCCACACAGCTGATGGAAAAAGTGGTGCAGAGCATCAACCTGGAATACATCTCTGAGCGTACGCTGAATCAGATTTATTCCATCCTTGAATACTTCCGCAACGGCCTCGAACTCGACGGCATCACCAACCAGAGCTTCAACTCAAAACTCGACATGTTGCGCTACAGTTTGACCTCGCGAAGCTTCTCTTTCGGACAGTATATCAACATCTTCCAATTCATTGCCGAGGACGTTCGTCGCATCATCATAAAATACTTCCTAAAGTCTTATGAATACCCACTGAAGATTGTCATTCCGCAACTCTTCGACCCAGAGGGAAAACTTAGCGAGCGTGAGACGGCTGCGTTAATCAACAAAAAGTCGGAGGAATTCCATCGCGACCTCCTTTCCGATGCCTTCCTGATGCAGCCTTTGGATAACTTTATTGGCCGTATCCTCAACTCTTTGCGTACCATGGAAGCCACCTTGGACGAGAAACTCATCAGCGACATCATGACTTATAACTCGGAGATGCTGGTCAGCCCGTTCTGGAAAGAAACGCCTAAGATGGACAACCAGGTCTTTATCGGAAACAAGGCCAACAACCTGAAAAACCTGTACCTGCACGGTATGCCAGTGCCTCCAGGCTTCGTTATCACTACGGAGACTTTCCGCCGCAATTCGACTATCAATACCATTCCCGAACTGCGTACTGAGATTCATGGCATGATAAGGAAACACATTGAGGAATTGGAAGGGATTTCTGGACGCAAGTTTGGTGTTCCAGAGAATCCTTTGTTGGTTTCGGTGCGTTCGGGTACGGCCATTTCTATGCCGGGTGCCATGGATACCTTCCTGAATGTGGGTCTGAATGATGAGATTGCCGAAGCCATTGCTCGAGACGAAAGCATCGCATGGGCAGTGTGGGATTCCTACCGGCGTTTCTTGCAGAGTTGGGGCATGGCCAAAGGCATTGAACGTGATGTCTTTGATGACGAAATCAATGCGTTCAAACAGAAAAGCAGCGTGAAGATGAAGGCTGACTTCAGCATCAAGCAAATGCGCGAGATTGCCCATTCCTACAAGCGTATTCTTGAAGACAATGGCGTGGCCTTCGAACAAGATCCTTTCAAGCAACTGATTGATTGTGTCAATATGGTCATCGAGTCGTGGAACTCGGAGCGAGCCTTGGCCTATCGTCGCCATTTGGGCATTTCCGAGAATTGGGGCACTGCGGTCATTGTCCAACAGATGATTTTTGGTAACCGAAGCGAGACTTCAGGCTCTGGCGTGGTGTTCACACAGAACCCGCATCGCGAACGTCCAGGTGTGCATCTTTACGGCGACTTCACCATGCGCAGCCAAGGCGAAGATATTGTTGGTGGTCTTGTTAAGCCGCTCCCGATTGGCGAGACGCAACGCATTGCGTCCAACCTTGAAGGTCCCTCGATGCAAACGCTATTGCCCGATATCTATTGGAAGATTTATGCTATCGCCAAGGAATTGACTGAAAATATGGGTTATAGCCCACAAGAGATGGAATTTACCTTTGAATCCGATAAGCCTGAGGACTTCCACATCTTGCAAATTCGCGACCAAGACCTCAAAGCTGAGGAGGAAAAGATAGCCTTCGTACAGTCGCCCGACGAGATGCAACAGTTGGGACATGGTATGGGCATCGGAGGAGGCGCAATGAATGGATTGGCAGCTTTCAATGCCGATCAGATTAAGGCTTTGCGTGAACAACATCCTGATAGCCAGATTATTTTGGTGCGTCCTGACACAGTCCCTCAAGATATCGGTATGATCTTCGACTGTGACGGCTTGTTGACGGCCCGTGGCGGTGCTACATCGCATGCGGCGGTGACTGCTGTGCGGTTGGGCAAGGTCTGCGTGGTTAGTTGCGACGGCCTTGAGGTTGATGTTGACGATAAGTTTGGCCGTCTTAATGGCCACCCGCTCGACATGGGTACAGAGATTGCCATCGATGGCAATTTAGGCATCGTCTATCTTGGCCATTATCAGATAGAGAAGATGAAGATAGGGAAGGGGTATAATTATTAGTGGAGAGTTTAAGCTAAGGGTTCAGTGTCCTAATAGTTATCTTTCCATCCCCGGGAACGGCCTTGCAAAGACCTTCGGGAATGGTGTCTCAAACTCCAAGTCTTTTTTCTTGTAGGGATGGTGGAAACAGAGCTTATAGGCATGTAAACACAAACGACCTAAAGTGTTGTCACCATTGCCGTATTTTGGGTCACCCACCACTGGATGCCCAATGTCGGCCATGTGGACACGGATCTGGTTCTTGCGCCCCGTTTCCAACTGCAATTCCATTAAAGAGTACTTCGCGTTGGAATAAAGCGTCTTGTAATAGGTCTCGGCGTATTTGCCGCCATTGTCGGTGGGACTGGAGTAGGTGATGAAAGCCTTGTTGTCCTTCAGCCACGAAGCCACCATGCCTTCTTTCTTCTCCATGCAACCGCACACCACGGCTACATAACGACGGTCGTAGACGGTGTTTTTCCAGTCTTCTTCAAACGCTAAAGCCACTTCTTTGCTTTTGGCGAAAAGCATCAGTCCACTGGTGTCGCGGTCAAGGCGGTGGATGGTGTGAGCACGGCAGCGTTGCTTCGTGTAGATAAAGTAATCATTCAGAATGCCTTGTGCAGTGTCTTTCTCCTTGGTGGGGCTGTTGGTAAGCAAGCCTTCCTTTTTGTCGATTACGAGCAGGTATTTGTCTTCGTAGACAATGCTCAGCCATGGGCTATGGAAGCGTTCCTTGGCAGTGGGTTTACCGATTTCAACGACCATGCCAGGCTCAAGGGCGAAATCGAATTGTGTGGTGCGCTGGCCATCGACCGAAATGACCTTGTTGGCCAGCAGGCGTTTGGCCTTGTTTCGGCTGATGCCGTCCAGTTTCTTCATCAAGAAATCCATCAACTGCATCGGTTCCGACACATTGAATTTTAGTGGGTTGCTTTTGGAATGCGGGACTTTCTTTTCGTCTTTTTTCATCTGTTTGGGATTTAAAGATTCAAGATCCAAGGATTTAATATTCAGTATTTTAGTTCGCTATGCCTAATTTTGAATTTTAAATATTGAATTCTGAATTGAATTAGAATGGATCGGGTTGGTCGGAGGTGATGGAGGGATAAGCGCTCAGGCCATCGTCATTGTTCATCTTAGAGCTGTACACTTGTGGGCTTTCGAATTGGTTATTGGGTCCAATGGTAGTGAAGCTACTGTTGTCGTAGCCTTGCTCTAGCTCCTCGAAACGGGCATATTGGCCGACAAACCTCAATTCCACTTCACCCAACTTGCCGTTACGGTGCTTGGCGATGTCGATGATGGTGTAGCCTTTGGGTTTGTCTTCGGCGTCCACTCCATCTTTATAATACTCAGGACGATAGATGAACATCACCATGTCAGCATCCTGTTCAATGGCGCCCGACTCACGCAAGTCGGAGAGGATGGGCTTCTTTGAGCCAGGACGTTGCTCGACGCTACGGCTCAGCTGGGAAAGGGCTAATACAGGAATCTCCAACTCCTTGGCCAAACTCTTCAGCGAACGTGAGATGGTACTGATTTCCTGCTCGCGGTTGAGACCCTTGTCGCCTTTTGCGGTCATCAGCTGCAGGTAGTCAACGAAAACCATCTGAATATCGTGCTGTTGTTTCAGTCGGCGGCATTTGGCGCGTAACTCGAAGACTGATAGCTGAGGCGTGTCATCAATATAAATAGGTGCGTCGGTCAATGGGGTGACTTTGGTGTTCAGTTGCTGCCATTCGTATTCGGCAAGGTCGCCCGAACGCAATTTGTCGGCTGTAAGTGAGGTCTCGGTCGAAATTAGACGGGTAACTAGTTGTACAGAAGACATCTCTAAAGAGAAAAAGGCAACTGGTCTGTTGAAGTTGACGGCGGCATTGCGGGCCAGGTTCAGGGCGAAAGCGGTCTTACCCATACTGGGACGGGCAGCCAGGATGATGAGGTCTGACTTCTGCCAACCTTGCGTGATGCGGTCAAGTTCGGTGTAGCCCGAGGGCACGCCGCGCAGCTTGTCATCGGCGTTCTTTGCGTTTTGAATCTCCTTGATGGCCTTGCTAACCAGGTCTTGCATCGAGTCGTAGCTGCGACGCAGGTTGTTCTCGCTGATTTGGAAGAGGTTGTTTTCAGCCTTGTCCAACAGGTCGAACACATCAGTGGTGTCCTCGAAAGCATCGTGAATCATGTCTGAGGAAAGCAGAATCAGCTGACGCTGAATGTGTTTCTGCATGATGATACGGGCATGGTATTCGATGTTGGCAGCTGAAACGACTCGGTTGGTGAGTTTCGAGATATAATAGGCACCGCCAACCATCTCCAACTCGCCTCGTTGCTTCAATTCATTGGTGACGGTAAGAATATCAATGGGCTCTGATTTACCAAATAGGGCTTTGATGGCGGCGAAAATCTTCTGGTGCTTGTCCAAATAAAAGGCTTCGGGCGACAAGATGTCGATGACCTCGTTTACGGCTTCTTTCTCCAACATGAGGGCTCCGAGCACCACTTCTTCGAGGTCGGTGGCCTGGGGTGGGATACGCCCTTGATTGGCAAATACTTGTTCGGGCGTCATCAAATTACGTTTCGCAGTGTCGCCGAAAGGTCGGCGCGTGATAGTATCAGTAGGCATGGTTTTGTATTTCTCTGTTCGTTTCGAAATGCAAAAGTACGGATTAAAATTTGCCCCGATGAGCGTCTTTTCTAGAAGTTATCAACTACTTGAAAAAGAGTTGATAAGTTTTTGCAACGATTTCATTCTCAGTTATTAAGTCTTCTCTTGCCTGTTGATAACTCAAGAGGTCGTTGCTGGTGGCTTCGAGGAGAATTCGACTGTGTTCGAAGAGTTTGACGTCGTTAAAAAGTGCCGTTTCAAGGCGTTGCAACGTAAGCCCGCGCTTGATAGACGGATGGTAGAAATGCGCCTCTTGCAGTACTTCGAAGAGGTTGAAGACCTTATAACCCACTGTTTGGTTCTGGATGATTTCGTGGCGGAGCAGGGTGGTGCTAAGATTTTGCGGCGTGAAACATACAACCAACTCATAATGAGAGAGTTTCTCGATGAGCAGGTCGATGGCTTCCTTCCAACGGCTGTGGTCGTCGAAGCAGTCCCAAACAAAACAACCGTCAGCAGCTATGTCATCCCCGCGTTGGCTTGAGGGGGGCGTGGAATCTATGGATGCGTTCCGCTCGTACTCACCTTGCAATGCAAAAGCTAAAATCATTTCCTCGTAGGGCTTTGTACCGTCGAGTTCGGGTACGGCGGGACGGTAGAGTAGCAGGTTTAGATAGGCTACTGATTTGGGCTTTGGTTGTGGAGCCAACGAGTAAAGTGTCTTGTAATCAATATAATATGAGTTGGTTTCCAAGGCTTCAATCTGATGGACTTCCTCTGAATCAGGCTCGATTTGTTGGAGCATTTTTGCGTTAGTGCTCACGCCGTTGAAGTAGTTTTGGAATAGCACTTCGTCATCCATTGCGGTGGTGAAGAGGAAACTGTTTTTGGGGATGAGTTTCCAGCAATGTCCTTGAAAATCACAAGGATAAGGGTTGTTGCACTGCGTCCCGATGTTCACCAAAGGTGAATGGGGTAGGGCGATCACTTTCTTCAATCGCTCCACATTCTCTGCAACAAAAGCCTCTCGTTCAATGACATACTCCATCACCGACTCCATCTTGAATAGTTGCTGCACGTCAATAGGGCCATCTTTCACATAGTCACCGTTGAGGTACATGAGGCGGAAGTCGCTGAGTGGCACCCCACAGCCATGCAGCACATAGTACTGAAGGGCGGCATCATTATAATAGGTGTCGCTAAGTCGCATCGAACTCTTCACTTCCACAGCCAACCATTTGTCTCCGTCTCTAACGAGAATATCCAACATGATAAGCGTGTCATTATATTGAAAAACAGCCTCGTACATCACCTTGACCTCAGGATTGCTGAGGTTGTTCCAAGTCTCCTGCACCTTTTTGGGAAACTGAGAAGGAGAATTGGGCGACATGTCGATGCCGCCAGGAAAGACCTCATGCGCCAGTACGCCTACATCCGTGCCACGTTGGAACTTGGCCCGTTGTTCAATACTAAGCTTGTCACGCAGATAGGGGTGTTTCTTTTGCATGTACAATGCCTTTTCGCATTGTAAGCCCTTGATATAAGTGGATTTGGAGAGAATATGCATGTTCAGTTGGTGTAGTCCACACAGTCTTCAGTGATGAGGGGCAGATAGTTGAATCGGCGCATGAGTTGGGCGATGGCCAGCACGTCCTTCTGACAATAGGTCTTGATGCGCTCCAAGTCGTTTTCCTGCCAATACACGCGCCCCACCTCGCTGCCGTTGATGTCGTCTTTTGGCGTTGGGATGTCCAGAATGGCACATAGCAAGTCTAAAGAGGTGTAGCTCTTGTAATCGCCGAACTTCCAAAGCTCCATGGTGTCGATGAAGTTGGTCTCCCAAGGCTTCTTGCCTGCAACCTGCAGGATCTTGGGGATCTGTATGCCGTTGATGAGCATCCTGCGGGCGATATAGGGAAAGTCGAATTCCTTGCCGTTGTGGGCGCAAAGCTGTGAGTCAGCTGCGTTGTAGTAACGGCTTAACATATTGGCGAAATCGCTGAGCAAGGCTTTCTCATCGTGACTATAGAACGATTTCAGACGGAAGCGTTGGTCGTTGAAGAACCCCACCGAAATACAGACGATTTTGCCGAATTCCGCATAGATGGCAGCACGGTCATAAATCTCTGCAGGGGTAGCTTCGGCATTGTCGCGGTTGAGTTGGTCGGCCTTTTTGTCCCACAGTTTTTGCATCCGCTCGTTGAGTTGGTCGTATGTCTTCTGTTGCGAGACGGTCTCGATATCAAGGAAGAGGATTTTTGAGAAGTCTATCATTGTTGAATTGTTGAATTGTTGATTGTTGAATCGTTTAATTGTTGTAGAGACGGCGATTTTCGCGTCTCTTTTGAGATTTTATCGTATTTCCGTAAATATATCATATTTCCCTGTCGGAGCAATCGCCTCAATCTTCATGTCTGTAATATATGAATAAGGTGTGCCTTCGCCGCAGAGCAGGGTGAAGTGATCCAGATCTTTTTCTTCGCCTTCAGCCTCGATGTGGACGCAATCATTGGCATAGTCGTTCTCTACATAACCCTTCACATTGCATCGCAACCCATAACGGTGTACATAACGGCGGAAACCCACGTTGAACACACGGCCATAGATCCTTATGGAATAAGCTTTTATCATAGTGCGAACTTTAATCCTGGTATGGTCCTGAGCAACGCATAGGTGCGTTCAAGATGCTCTTTGCTCTCTATGTCGATGTTGAAGCAATAGCTGAGGTAATTGCCTTTGCCGCTACTCCTGATGTTGACGAAGCTGTGCACGGTCTGGCTCTTGCTGAGGACACGGCTGATGTTCTGCTTGGCTTCTTCCATCGCAATCTCGGCTGAGATGATTAGTTTGATATCGAAGTTCTGCGGGTAGACGACTTTGTCTTGTTGTTGTGTCATTTTTATTCGTTTCTGAATTGCAAAGATATGAAAATTGTGTTGATGTTTCCATTTTTTGAATGGATTGGTGAAATCTTCCGTTTGGGGCACAATTTTTGTCGTATTTTTGTGTTCTCAAATTAAAAAGAATAGTGATGCTGAAATTGTGGTTGTCGATAAAGGTGTTTATCAAAGGCATGATTATGGGAGTCGTGAATGTGTTTCCCGTATCAAGCGGCACGGCATCGCTAATTTTGGGCGTGTTCGAGCGTTTTGTCAATGCTATCAAGGCATTAAACCACAAGAACTTCAAGTATTTACGTAAGGGACAATTCGGTGAGTTTGCCCGTCGTACTGATTTTAGTTTTTTGGTGACAATCGTGTTGGGGATATTGGTGGGTATGGTGCTTACGGCCATCTTTCTTAAGCAAACCCTCAAATCCTACGAGGTTTACACTTGGTCGTTTTTCATCGGCCTCATCATCGCTTCTGTTATCTATGTGATGAAACGGATTGAGAAGGTGAATGTCAAAAATATTATGCTGGTGCTGTTAGGCTTGGTGATTTCCTTCTTTTTGTCCATCAAGTCCAATCCTTATTCCAACGATAATTTCCTTTACCTTTTCTTTTGTGGCATTGTCGGTGCTACGGGAATGGTGGTGCCTGGCATTTCGGGTTCGCATCTCATGTTGCTGATGGGTAACTATGAACTGATTGTCACTGAGGCTATTCCAGCTTTAACTAAGGCGTCTACATTCATGCATGGAGCAAGAATTCTTTTCCCGTTCGTATTGGGCGCGATAGTGAGTATTATTTCGTTCTCGCACTTGCTTTCTTGGCTGATGCGCGACTACCGCGATGGTACGCTGTCCGTTTTGGCTGGTTTCATGTTAGGTAGTCTGCCTGTGGTGTATCCTTGGAAAGAGCCTACCGCCGACATGATGGATTACGTGTTCCATCTTCCGAATTGGAATTCGGAGCTTCTGATTGCGGTTGTGATGGTGGCGTTGGGAGCGGCTTCCGTCTATGCTTTGGAGCTGATGGCCCGTCATACTGAAAGGAAACAAGCAGAGCGTTTGCAAAAATCCAAAACCTAAATAACATGGCAAGAAAACTCAACAGGATCATCTTCACGCTTCGCGAGGGCGAAGATTACATTCCACTCATTTCATTGCTGAAAGCCACCGATGTAGTGTATTCAGGCAGTGAGGCTCAAGAGGTGGTATCCGCTGGTATGGTGCTCCGCAACGGCGAGGTGGAGACTCGCAAACGGGCGAAGATCACCGCTGGCGAGGTTGTCATCTTCGAGAATTATGAAATCCTTGTAGAAGGGTGGGATTAGTAAATAGGAATTATATGAAAAAAGTTTTATCCATTGTAGGAGCATTGCTCATCGCCGTCGTCATTGGCGGTTGCATTTATTTGAACAGTTTGATGCCAATCATCACGGGCTATGCGGCAAAAAACCTAGCCTCAGCCGTGTTTGTTTCGGGCCGCGATGCCAAGACCGTGGAGGACTTGGACCTCAATTTCTCCTTCATCCGTTTCAATAAAAATAAGGTGGATTATGAGAACAAGACGGTCACCAGCCGTTTCCTTTGGGGAAAAGCCACTGCGGCCTATCGAGAAGGTTATGGCGTCACCTTATTGCGTGGTGCCCAAGCCAATGAACTTGAGCAACAGGTTTATCCTTTCTCCGATGAGAGCATGCCTATAAGACCGCTCCCAATGGGCGATTCTGCAACAAAAGTGAGGCTGGAGCCAATCGCCAAGGCCTTTGTGGACGAACGGGCTTATAACGGACATCCCTTTGCTTTTGTGGTACTCCATAAAGGTGGAGTGGTGGCAGAGCGCTATGATAAGGGCATTACACCCGAAATGAAACTCCTGAGCTGGAGCATGGCCAAAAGCTTCACCAACGCCATCGCAGGTGTCATGGTAAGAGACCGTTTTGTTGATATATATGCTCCAATGGACATACCCGAATGGCAAAACGATGACCGTAAAGATATTACTATCAACGATTTGATGCAGATGCAGAGCGGTTTGGAGTGGAACGAGAACTACGGTGCCCGTTCTGACGTCAATCTGATGCTCCATCGTGAGCAGGACATGGGCCTTTATGCCATCAACAAACCCCTCGAACACAAACCGGGTAGTTTTTGGTATTATTCCAGCGGCAGCACGAACATCGTTATGCGTTATCTTTGCGAGAAGTTCCCGTCTGACCAAGCTTTCCTTGCCTATGTTCACGCGAAACTCTTCGCACCTTTGGGCATTCGTAATGCCGTTTTTGAGCCAGACATGAGCGGTACCCCTGTTGGATCGTCGTACCTTTACATCACGGCCACTGATTTCGCCCGCTTTGGTCAACTATATCTTGATGATGGTTGCGTCGACTCGTTGAGGGTCCTTCCCGAAGGCTGGGTGAACTACACGACCACGCCCGCATCCAATAGTGAAAATGGATATGGCTCATTTTTCTGGCTGAATAAAGGGAAAGAGCTCCCTGATGTGCCTGAGGATATGTACTACTGCAAGGGCCACGATGGGCAGAGGATATTCGTCATACCCTCTAAGGACTTAGTAGTAGCGATATTAGGCTATTCGCCCATGCCTGATCATGTCATCGACTTCAATGCGCTTTTGAAGGACATCATTTCCAATCTAGATTAAAATATCATAAAAAAGAAGAGATGTGCTTGGCACATCTCTTCTTTTTCTGCGTATTCAGCGAATTCTGCGTGAAACAATTCCTTATTCAGCAGAGAACTTGCAGACCAAGTTGCGGTCGCCATAAGCATCGTCGATGCGGGTGACGTGCGGGAAGTACTTGTCCTGGACGTCGCTCTTCATCGGGAAACCAGCCTCTTGACGACTGAAGGGGAACTCCCACTTGTCGGCCATCAGCATCTCGGCGGTGTAAGGCGCGTGGCTGATGATGTTGTTGCCCTTCTCGGCCTTGCCGTCCTCGATGTCCTTGATTTCCTTGCGGATCTGGATCATGGCTTCAACGAAGCGGTCGAGCTCGGCGATAGGTTCGCTCTCAGTGGGCTCCACCATCAAGGTCTCGTGCACTGGGAAAGCCACGGTAGGAGCATGGAAGCCGAAGTCCATCAAACGCTTGGCGATGTCGATGGCGGCCACACCAACAGTCTTATTGATGCCGTTGATGTCGAGGATCATCTCGTGAGCCACATGGCCGTGGTTACCGGTATACAGGATCGGGTAGTAGTCCTTCAGTCTTTCCTTCAGGTAGTTGGCATTCATGATGGCACCCATAGTAGCTTTCTTCAGGCCTTCACCGCCCAACATCTTGATGTAACAGTAGGTGATGGTGAGGATTTGTGCGCTACCGAACGGAGCAGCCGACACAGCGCCTTCTTGCTTCTCGCCACCGCAATGGAACAGGATGTGCGAAGGCAGGTAGGGCTTCAGGTGTTCGGCCACGCCGATGGGACCAACGCCGGGACCGCCACCGCCGTGCGGGATGGCAAAGGTCTTGTGCAGGTTGAGGTGGCAGACGTCGGCACCGATGTAACCGGGGCTGGTCAGACCGACCTGGGCGTTCATGTTGGCGCCGTCCATGTAGACTTGTCCGCCGTTGTCGTGGACGATCTTCACTAAGGTGCGGATGCCGTCCTCGTAGATACCATGGGTCGAGGGATAGGTGACCATGAAGGCAGCCAGGTTGTCCTTGTATTGCTCGGCCTTGGCTTTGGCGTCTTCGA
>JAFWRA010000255.1 GCA_017508895.1 Bacteroidales bacterium | reverse complement strand
TTTCATTTTGTATTGCTATTCTTCCAACGTAATCCTAGTCCAAAACATCAGGGAAAAGGGCTTGCTGATCTACTCTGGCATTTCAATTAATGCCGATGTGTAACTTCTCCTATTTTTTCGCACTTCTATGTTGAACTTAGGCAGTTATCGATACTGCCGTCACTTTGTCTCGAAAATCCGGATTACTACAGCGTTATTAGAAATAACATGAACTCCTTCGCCACCATCGGTTATAAGACAGATAGATTTACGACAAATGGGATTATCGACAGTTTTCGGCCTTTGATTAATAAAAATACAGCCCACTGACACACAATTATATACACAGATTTTTATAGAATTTACATCTAATTTTTAATACAATCGCGCCCAATTATCAATTTATGACTATCTTTGCAGAAAAATTATACTCATGAGCACCCTGCAAAAATTTCCATCATTACGGGAAAGGCTTTGCCCGATTACTCGGCTTCCGATGATTATCAAGTGCAGCTTTCAATAAGTGCCACCGTCGTCATGCCATATTTGGCGTTGCTTTTCCGAGATTTCCAAAATTCAAAAGCGATTGACAAACAATTGAACGTGTTTGACATGCTTACTTTATATTCCATCGGTTGCCACAACGACACCTATTTCTATCCCAACAGCATTAAGAAACTGCTTGAAGAGGAGTTGATTATACCCGATTCTTACTTTGAGTTTGTTTTGTCTGATGCTTACTTCAAGTATTATCCACCTGTAGCAAAGGGTGCCTTCAAGGCCAATGACATACGCAAAGTGTATTACATGATGCAGCACGGAGAAAGAACCAGCATGTCAGATTTTCAACAAGTTTTTGCCAACGACTATACCATAAAGCAAACACGAACTTTGGTTGACAAATTAGTCGAATACCAAGTCATTAGCCGAGAAGGAAAAGGAAAAGCCACCCATTACAAATGGCTAAAATCAAAAAACGGAGAAATATAGCCCTCTGACAACCAAAAACTTATCCATTTTTCAGCCGAATCGTTCCCAACCATGATTTTTTTTCAACCTTGCAACCTATAAAAAAGTACTTATGCCAGAAAACCAAGATTTCATCCTCATCAAAGACGCCACCGAGAACAACCTGAAACACGTCACCGTAAAGATTCCGAAACGGCAAATCACCGTGGTGACGGGCGTGTCGGGGTCGGGAAAGTCGTCGTTGGTGCTGGATACCATCGCAGCCAAGTCGCGGCGGGAACTCAATGACACTTTCCCTTCCTTTACGCAACAATATTTGCCCAAATACGGTCGTCCGCATGTCGGCGACATCGAGAATCTGCCCATCGCCATCGTTATTGAGCAAAGGAAGCCCACCTCCAATTCCCGTTCCACAGTAGGTACTTACACTGACATTTACGCTCTATTGCGCCTGTTGTTCTCGCGTATCGGGCAACCTTTCGTGGGCTATTCCGACGCCTTCTCGTTCAACCATCCTTCGGGAAGTTGTCCACGTTGCGCAGGTTTAGGTGAAATCAGAGAACTTGACATCCACAAGCTCGTCGACTTCGACAAGTCGCTCAACGACGAGGACACCATCCACTACATCGCTTTCGGCAAGGGCGGCTGGCGCTGGATCCGTTATGCACACAGCGGTCTCTTCGACCTCGACAAAAAGATCAAAGACTATTCACCGGAGGAGCTCGATCTATTTCTTAACTCACCGCAAATCAAGCTGAAGAACCCGCCGTCGAACTGGCCGAAGAGCGCCAAATATGAAGGCCTCATCCCGCGCATGTACCGCAGCATCATCAACTCGGAGGAAGGCCTGCTCCACGCCGCCGTGCTCAACCCAATGCTGACGATGGGCACCTGTCCCGACTGCGGTGGTACCCGCCTCAACGAGAAGATTCGCTCCTGCAAGATCAAAGGCATCAACATCGCAGAGGTGACCGCCATGAGCATCGCCGACTGTCGTCAGTGGATGGAAACCATCGACAATCCTCTTGCCGAGGACATCAAGCGCGCCACCATCGAAAGGCTTGCCGCCTTGGAAGAAATCGGCCTCGGTTACCTAACCCTCGACCGCGCCATCGGCACGCTCTCGGGCGGCGAGGCACAACGCTGCAAGATTGCCAAATACATCAACTCTCCCCTCTCCGACGTGATGTATATCCTCGACGAGCCCAGCGTGGGTCTGCACAACCACGACATCCTGCTCATGCAGAAGTCGGTGCAGAAGCTGAAAAACCACGGCAACACCGTCATCCTCGTGGAACACCACAAGGACATGATCAAAATCGCCGACCACATCATCGACATGGGCCCTGGTGCTGGCATGAAAGGCGGTGAAATCGTATTCGAAGGGAGCTACGAAGAGTTGCTTCATAGCCAAACTCTCACGGGTACCTCACTCAGCGCAACAAGTTCCATTAAGGAACAAGTTCGCCAACCCAAGTCGTTTTTCCACCTCGAAAATGCCACCTTGCATAACATCAATAACCTAACCGTGGATTTGCCATTGGGCGTGATGTGCGGCATTGCGGGTGTGGCCGGCTCGGGCAAGAGTTCATTGATGGAGTGCTTTGTAAAAAATGTTGAATCGTTGAATGTTGAATTGTTGAACTGTTCTCGCGACAACAGAACAACAATTAAACAATTAAACAACCCAAAAATTAAACAGTCAGACATCGTCTACATCAGCCAGAAGAACATCGGCATCAGCCTGCGCTCCACCCCTGCCACCTATCTCGAAGTGGCCGACGACATCCGCAAACTCTTCGCCAAAGTGAACAAGACCAAAGCCGATTTATTCTCCTTCAATGGAAAGGGCGGCTGTCCCGTCTGTCAAGGCAAAGGCGTCATCGTCAGCGACATGGCTTTCATGGATGCCATCGAGACCACTTGCGAGGCTTGTGGCGGATTGCGTTACAGCAACGAGGTATTATCTTATAAGGTGCAAGGCATGAACATCGCCGAGGTAATGGACATGACCGCCAACAAAGCCTCAGAGATGTTTGCAGGCACCGTCATTGCAGAGAAGTTGGAGCCATTGCGCAAGGTCGGTTTGGGCTACCTTCATCTCAACCAATCGCTTTCGACCTTATCTGGCGGTGAGTTGCAACGCATCAAGTTGGCCTCTTACCTTGTTGAATTGTTGAATGTTGAATCGTTGAACTGTTGTCGCGACAACCCAACAATTAAACAATTAAACAAATCAACAATTAAACAACCCAAAATCTTCATCATGGACGAGCCTTCCGACGGCCTCCACCTCAACGACATCAAGCGCATCCTCGACCTGTTCGACACCATGGTAGAAGCGGGCAACACGATTTTCCTCATCGAGCATAATCTTGAGATGCTGAAACAGTGCGACTTCCTCATCGAGCTTGGTCCCGGCGGCGGTGCCATGGGTGGCAAGGTCATTTTCACAGGCACGCCCAAACAAATATTGGATTGTAAAGAGTCAGTCACTGCACCTTATATGACGGCTCTTTAAGCCAGCTAGCCTCCTATGTCATTCCTGCGCTGGTATGAGGCGGTTAATAGGCAGGAGCTTTATGTGGACGGTCTCACCAGGCATAGATCCCATGCCTTTGCCCACCTGCTCCCACAGGGATGACATGCCTGTTGAGGCCAGCGAAACTAAACAAGGGAATGACATGCTTTCTGAAACCTGCGGAAGCCCAACATGACATGGCTTAAAGAGGCTAATGAGGCCGGCAATAGAAACTTTTTTTTCTCCAAAACAGCAACCATAGTATTCCAAAAAAGTGTATTTTTGCATCTTTCAACATTTTGCAAACCTATTTCTACACCAATGAAAAGCATTTTCAAACGCGGATTGCTGCTTTTGGCCTTCATTTTAGGGCTGGCATTCCACCTCGCAGCGCAATCCACCCAAATGACCATCCATTTCAACGATGGCACCGAACGCTCTTATTATATGTCGGAGTACGACCGCGTCTACTTTGAAGACAATGAGACTCTTGTCGTGGAACTCGCACCTACCAAATCCGACAGATTCAACTTGGCCGACATCCGTAAAATCACTTGCGCCGAGACGGAAAGTGTTTCGGAAGTTTCAAACGCATCGGTTCAACTCTTCCCCAATCCTTCCCATGATGCCTTTTTGCTTCGCAACCTTAATGAACGACAAACGGTTAGCATCTACGCGCTTGATGGTCGGATCATGAAGTCGTTTGAAACCACTGTAGACCAATGGATTGACATCTCCGACCTCCCCATCGGGCTTTATCTTGTCAAAACTGAGCACCAAACCCTTAAAATGATCAAGCTATGAGAAAGACCTTATTTATTATGGCCTTCCTGCTTGGTTGTATAGGTCTCAGTGCACAGGAGTATCACATCAACCTACATAACGCAGATTCTGTGATTTACGACAACAGTGTTAGTGACATCAGCAGCATCCATTTTGAAGGCAGCCAGCCCGCCAGCATGATAATGCAAGCCGGATGTGGCATCACCAACTTCCCCATCACCGCTTTCGACAGCATCACTTTCGTGAGAGAAGCGTTCCCCCCTGCGGGTGATACTGTCTACATCATATACAACGGCTCAAGCATTAATGTGGTCAACCCTTTTTACAATGACGGCGTTACAGTGAGCACCAACAATGCCAATGTCACGGTGTACTCTACTTTGTCCAATGTGCCTTATGTGATTTCAGGTAGCTCTAGCAACGGCTCACTGACGATATATAGCACCTCTTCTTTCTACGTTGCGCTCAGCTCTTTATCCCTGACTAGCACGAGCACATCCGCCATCAATTTGGCTTCCAATGTCAACGCAACCCTTGCTTTGAGAGACACTTCTACCCTGGCCGACGACGCCAACAGTAGCCTTAACGCAACACTCTATGCGGCAGGCAGCCTCACCATGGAAGGCCCTGGAACTTTACGAGTAACGGGCAACGCCAAGCATGGCATAGCCGTGGAAGGCATCATGACCGTCAACTCTGGCGTCATCAATATCCTCGACACCGACAGCGACGGCATTCATGGTAGTAGCAACCTGACTTGGAACGGCGGTACGCTTGAAATTGTTTCGGCCGGTTCAGATGGCCTCGATATTTCAGGTAACGTCACCATCCAAGGCGGAGATCTCACCATTAACGCCACGGCGGAAAGCCAAAGAGGCATCAAAGTATCGGGCATTTTCACCATGAACGACGGTTCCCTTACCCTCAACACGAGCGGCGCGGACAGCAAAGGCATCAAGGCCGACAGCCTTGTCTATATTAACGGTGGGACGCTCACCATCGCCAACTCCGGCGACATGTCGAAAGGCATCAAGGCTGATGGCGACATCAACATTTCGGGCGGCACCATCGACATCACATCCTCGGGCAGCACCGTCCTGCAGTTGGTCAACAACCAGAATGAACCTGCCTATTGCACGGCCATCAAATGCGACACTGACATCAACATCACAGGCGGCGACTTCACTATCACCCTGCCCACCACCAATCACGGCGGGAAGAGCATCAGCGCCGATGGCAATCTGACCATCAGTGACGGTGACTTCACCATCACCACACAAGGTGACGGTGCCACCTACACCATCAGCGGAAACAACAAGGATGCCTACACTTCGTCATGCCTGAAAAGCGAAGGCAATATGGAACTGCTCGGCGGTAACTTTAACCTCACCAGCACAGGTCGCGGTGGAAAGGGCATCAACGTGGGCGGCACTCTTGTCATCGGACAGGAAGGTGCCAACAATGACGACCTCACCCTCAATGTCACCACCAGCGGCGAGCGCATCACCATCACACAAGGTGGCGGCGGCCCCTGGGGCGGTGGCGACTATGCCAACCCGAAAGGCGTCAAAGCCCAAGGCAACCTGACCATCAACAGCGGCAATATCACTGTACACTGCACCCAGACACAAAACGAAGGTGGCGAGTGCATCGAAAGCAAGGCCATGTCGACCATCAATGGAGGAAACATCGAGGCCTATTCCGTGAAAGACGACGCCGTGAACGCAGCCCAAAACCTCACCATCAATGGTGGCATTTATTATGCCCACAGCGATAACAACGATGGCACTGACTCCAATGGCACCATGTTCCTCAATGGCGGCCTCAACATCTCCAACGGTGCCCGTCAACCTGAGGAAGGCTTCGACTGCGACAACAACCAGTTCAAGATTACAGGTAGCACCAGCATTGGCACTGGTGGCGGCACCAGCAACCCCTCACAAAATGTTTGCACCCAGCCCTCACTGAAAATCAACACACAACATGGTTATGCCATCCAGATTCTAAAATCTGACGGCACGGTCATCTGCACCTACCAATGTCCCACCTTCACAGGCGGCGGAGGCGGCTGGCCTGGTGGCGGCAACAACATGGTCATGCTTTTCACTGACCCGCAGCTGCAAACGGGACAATCGTACACCGTGAAATACAACGGCACCATCAGCGGCGGCACCAACTGGAACGGCTACTACACGGGCAATGTCACTTACACGGGTGGACAAAGCGTCAATGTGAACGTCAATTCGATGGTGACCACGGTGAATGCTGGAGGTGGAGGATGGTAAATCCCACGATCATAGCATACGTCGAGCAGGAAATCCTCCCAAGCTACGACCATTTCGATGCCGCCCATCAGCGCAACCATGCCGATGAAGTCATAGAAAGGAGTTTGGCCTTGGCCAAGCATTATGATGTGGACGAGAATATGGTCTACACCATTGCCGCATACCACGACACGGGTCTCTGTGAAGGCCGCGACACCCATCATCTCGTTTCGGGGCGCATCATACGCGAAGACAGAAAGTTACGAGAATGGTTCGATGAAAGCCAAATCGAGACCATGGCACAGGCCGCTGAGGACCATCGCGCCTCCTCGGGTCATGAGCCACGCAGCATCTACGGCAAAATTGTGGCCGAGGCCGACCGGCTCATCACACCCGAAAAAGTCATACGTCGCACCATACAATTCACGCAAGACCACTTCCCCGACTATGACAAGGAGCAACAATACCAACGTTTTCGAGAACATCTGTTGGAAAAATATTCCGACACAGGCTATCTCCGTCTTTGGATTCCAGAGTCGGACAATGCGTTACGGCTGGAAGAATTGAGAAAAATCATTAGAGATGAGAACAAAATGAGGGATGCTTTTGAGCAGGAATGGAACAAATTGAGAAACAAAAAAATCATTTCATAACTCGCACTGCCCTGACAATTTGCCCTCGGCTACGTTCGTAAGTGCCGCACACGTGGCTGCTTTCCCAATCAAAATGATAGCTCCACCCGCGCTCAGAGAAATGGCTGTGCAGCGTACTTGACCAGTAAATGCCAAGACCAAGGCAGATAAGTTCGCCATCCAAGCGGAAACCCGTAGCAGGCAAGAAGAGGCTGTTGCCATTCGTGCCGGTGAGGAGCCTCCCCTTCACGCCATTAATGTCGGTCCATGTCCAGGTTGTTTTTTGGTACAATTCCTCCCATTCTTCCTTGGTGGGCATACGCCAGTCATCGCCCCAATTGGCCGTTGCCGCGTCGTCATCGGGCTCCAAAAGGGTCAGGTTGTCTACAAATCCATCGAGTCCGTAACACGAATCGGTGCAGTATTTAGTGATTTCAAATTGCTCGAAGGTCCAATTGCCATATTGGTAGCTTTTCCAGTCATACAGATCCTTTGGTGAGGTCTCGCCCCAGGCAAAGTAATCGCCAATGCCTTCCGGTGTATCGGCGCCCACATTGCAGGTGGCCCACAACGTACCACTGGGCAAACCCAAATCGACCCAATCATGGGTCAAGTTGTCAATGCTGTCGCCACCGGCATTTGGCTCGACAATACTATCGTTTTGATCGCTGCCGTTCCCTCCGTTACTCGGAGTATCCGGTTTGGTGCAACTCGCTGCAAAAACCAGCATTAACAATATGACCGCTAAGGTTTTCAAACTTTTATTATCACTCATAACCCCAAAACTCCACTTCGGAAACACAAAGGTCATTCCATTTTTCGCCGACATAAAAACCTCCTTCCCGCTGGTTGTAAAACTTCATGCCTATTCGTTTAACATCAGAGTCCCCTCCCTTGTCTGACGTTATTTCCAATCGCTGAGGCGTAGGCTCGTCTTTCAAAAAACCGTCATATAGGATATGTTCCTTACCTTGTTTATCACAGCTATAAAAAACTATTCTTGCCGCACGTGTGTTGTTCTTAAACGAGTTTTCGTTTTTGCCGTATCCGTTGCGAATCACGATGTGAGAGAGTTTCTTGCCTTTGATAGTAAATACTGGGCCATACAACATATCATTGTCGAAAACCGCTTTTTCCAAACTGATTGCCCAAGCTGTCGTGCTAAACCCGTCACAAAGATTACGCGCCTCGTAAGTATTCCCGACTTGCTGTTCAAGACTGTTTTCGAATTCAACATTTATAACCTTCAATAATTCCGGAACACCTTGTGCTTGTCTTGAAGGCGCATTCGTGTCAGTTCCTGATTTGAAGACAAAAAGCCACAAAACGACAAGCAACACAAGCAAAGCACCAATCACAATCGGAAGCATCTTTTTATTCTTGGTTTTATCAGGTGTTTTCTGCGGAGGCTGGGTGTATTGAATCGTGGCCTCGTTTTTCTTCGGAGATGGCGTGGTACTATGCGTTGCTACAACCTGCTGTTGTGTTTTTTCCAAAGCATTGGACGGACTAGATTGAGCCTTATTCTGACCCGAGGCAAGATCCTCAGCACTTTTAGGCAACTTCGACTTAATCGTTCTGACCAGTTTTTCCATCATCGGCTGTTGCATCGCTGGGATGGAATAGTCGATATAGTCCAAGTTCACCAAATCGAACTCTACGTCCTCATTATAAAGCGATTTGTCAAGTTTAATAGGGATAATCGGTTTCTGGTAATTCACGGCGATACCGACTTCCTTCGTGGTCCAAGGAGAGGTGTTAGAGGGTTCGGAAGAGAAAAACAAGAACAAGGCGCTCTCCTTTATGGCTTTCACAATCACCCTTTTGAATGCGTCGCCGCTCTCGATACCATCGCGGTCGATCCACACACGAAAGCCCTCCGACTCCAAGCGGCTCACGAATTCATCCACTATCTTTGTGTCTTTACGACTATAGCTGATAAACACATCGTACTTCATAATAAACGTTTTATTGCCGCAAAATTAATAATATTATCCATCTCCCACAAAAAAATGACTATTTTTGCGCTCAAAAGGAGCAAATCATGTCAAACGCCATCACCATCCTGAATCGCGAGGAAGACCACCGCATTGTGAAAGCCATCAAACAGGCCGAGAAGAACACCTCGGGCGAAATCAAGGTGCACATTGAGAACCACTGCAAGGGCAATGTGGAGGAACGCAGCCTTTTCGTTTTCAACCGCTTGAAACTGAATAAAACCAAATTGCGCAACGGCGTGCTCATCTATCTCGCTGTCAAAGACCACAAGTTCGCCATCCTCGGCGACGAAGGCATCAATAAAGTCGTGGAAGACGGTTTCTGGAACGACGTCAAAAACCTGATGCAGCGCCGATTCAAAGAAAACCGCTTTGCCGATGGACTTGAGGAAGGCATCATGCGCTGTGGCGAAAAACTCAAGAACTTTTTCCCTTATCAATCCGACGACACCAATGAAATCCCTGATAACATATCCTATGAGAACAACTAACAGACATAAACTCCCACTCTTTCTAGGGCTGCTTCTCGTTTTACTCTGCTTGGGCGCAACCGTGAAAGCCCAATTGCCAAATCCGCCCTACCCGCCACGCTTGGTAAACGACTATACCAGTACCTTGACATCACAACAAGTCAATACCTTGGAGCAAAAACTTGTGGCATATAACGACAGCACTTCTACCCAAATTCTCGTCCTTCTTGTCGACGACCTGCAGGGGTACAGCATCGAGCAGTATGCCACGGAAATCGGCCACAGTTGGGGCGTTGGGCAAAAAGGCAAGAACAACGGCGTGGTCATTCTCGTGAAGCCAAAGAAAGGCAGCGAGCGAGGCCAAGCAAACATCAGCCCTGGCTACGGCATGGAGGAATATGTCACCGATGCCACTGCTAAGCGCATCATCGAGTATGAAATGATTCCCGCGTTTAAGGAAGATGACTACTACACGGGCATCGACAATGCCGTCAATGTGATCATGGACCTTTGCTCGGGCAAGTTCACCCAAGACGAATACGCTGATGGCGGCAAGCCTATTCCCTTTTGGCTCATCCTCCTCTTCATCATTGCCCTCATTCTCATCTTCCGTTCAGGCAACGGCAATCAAAACTATTCCGGTGGCGGTACCCGCACCATTTGGATTCCTATGGGCGGAGGTGGCTTCGGAGGCGGTGGCTTTGGTGGCGGTGGCTTCGGCGGCTTCGGAGGAGGCGGCTTTGGTGGCGGCGGAGCCTCAGGGAGCTGGTAAATAGATTCCCTTCGGGAATGGCAAATAGTGCTATGTTATTCTGCGGCGGCAGATAGTGCTACAAGCCGTTAACAAGTACTGCCGCCGCTGGACAACAATAACGGGAACTCCATTCCCGAAGGGAATCTCAAAAGAAATCAATATGGCTGAACCCATTATAGAAATCAAAAACGCCTCAATCTTCCAGCGCGAGAACCTCGTCTTGACAGATGTCAACCTAACACTCCACAAAGGCGAGTTCATTTACCTCATAGGCCGCACGGGTAGCGGGAAGTCCTCCTTGTTAAAGACCTTGTACGGCGAGCTGCCCGCCCGCGACGGCATCGTGCGCGTGGCTGGTTACGATCTCACAAAACTACGTAAAAAGGATATCCCCTATCTGCGCCGCAAAATCGGCATCGTGTTTCAAGATTTCCAATTACTGTTTGACCGCACGGTAGAGAAAAACCTTGAGTTTGTGTTGGGCGCCACGGGTTGGAAAGAACCAAATGAAATCTCCAACCGCATAGATGAAGTGTTGGCCAAAGTGGGGCTGACCGGCAAGCGCAAAAGCATGCCGCACCAGATGTCGGGAGGTGAACAACAAGGTGTAGCCATTGCCCGAGCCCTGCTCAACGACCCAGACGTTATCCTCGCCGACGAGCCCACAGGCAACCTCGACCCCGACACAACGTTAGATGTGATGAAGTTATTGCGCAATATCAGTGAGAACGGCACCGCAGTACTGATGGCCACACACAACTATACCTTGATGCAGAAATATCCTTCCCGCATCGCCAACTGCAAGAATGGGACGGTAGTTTGTTCGGATATGGAGTGATTTTGAGCTATATGCTTTATGCTAGAAGCCGTAAGCAAAAGGCCCCAGTCAAGGGCTTATTGCTTAAGGCTTAAAGCTTATAGCTTCAACGATTTTCATCGCATTCGCCTCGTTATCATAAAGTTGCCGCATTTGTGCATCACGTTCCTCAATATCGTCTTCAGTAAAATCTTCCTCCATCAGCCTTTTGATTTCAGCTATCATCTGTTTCGGCTCATCGGCCACCACACAAAGGGTATCCAACGATGTCCCCTTCACCATGTCGGAATTAACTAGACAGAAACGCCCGTTATAAAGTGCATTCAACAGTTTCAATTTCAGTCCAGTAGGTTGGTTCGTCACCAAAATATTCACCTGTGCCTGGCGCAAAAGGTCAATCATCTCAGCATCATCAGGATTGGCCATCAAAGTCACATTGGTATAGGTATCAACCAATTTCTTCAACTTATCGGAAGGGTTCAAGCCCGACACGATACAATGCTGGTCAAGCTCAGCAAACACATTCTCTATCAGCCACTTGGCTGCATCTTCATTTTCTCTCACAGACAGATTGCCATGATAAAGCACGTATTCTCCCCTTCCCATTTCCGAGCATACCGAGTCGGTGGCGCTGAAGCCTGGGACAAGAGTCACGTTATTATAAAATTGCTTAAAATAATCAGCATCCTTTTGTGATATGGCGAAAATACCCGCTGCATTTTTAAGAACAGGCTCATAACGTCTTAATTTCCATGCCTCTACATGATAAAACAGCCGTT
Organism: Bacteroidales bacterium; assembly: GCA_017508895.1. Next base: position 32,031 of record JAFWRA010000255.1, on the reverse strand, counting down.
TCCAACCACATCTTTCAACTTCAGCCAGACCATTGTAATAATCGTGCTCCACATTGTGGGCGCGAACAAATACTTTCCTGTTTCTCAAGCGTTTGTCCAACAAAACAGCCGTTGTATGCAAGCCTTCGCAAAGTATAGGGTAATCATCTTTTAGTAAGTCCAACACCAAAGCTTCGGATTTGCGCGAATTGACAATGAACGGTGTGAGACTCAATTGCTTACCAAATGAAGTGTCGCGCTTGTAGTATTTCACCTCATGACAACGATTCAGAATTTCCTGTTCGCCGCGACCGTACTCAAAGCAATGCAGATGCACTTTGACACCTGCTTCCGAAAGGGCCTTTACGCGGTAAAACACGTCTATCACCCCACCGTAATTAGCAGGATATGGCACATCAAAAGCGATGATATGTAGGTGATTTTCAGTCATAACAGCGGTAGATTTTAAGCAGTTTTATTTCCTCGTTTTCCCAACACAAATCCTGTGCTGCAAGGGCTAGATTCCGCTGCCATTGTCCCCTTCGTGCCTCGTCCAACAACGCTTCTCGTATAGTTGCAGCAATAGTGGATGGTTTGTGGTCTTCAATGAACAAACCGATATCATAACGCCTAATAACCTTCTCGATTTCAGGCAGATGCGAGGCTACAATAGGGACGCCTGCTTGAATGAAATCAAAGAGCTTGTTGGGTAAGCTGAAGCGGTAATTGAGGTTGGTGTCTTTATCAAGGCAGAAGCCCAACTCGGCAAGTTGCGTATAGGACATCATTTGCTGGTAAGGCATTCTTGGGAAGAATCGAACTCGGTCGGTAATGCTCTTGTCTTCAACCATTTGCTTCAAAATGGGCAGCACATCACCACCTCCGATAATCATCAGGAAACAGTCATCCAACAATGCCATGGCCTGCACCAGCTCCTCCGCCCCACGTTGGATGTTGATGCCCGAACCTTGCAAGACCAAGAGATGCTTGTCAATAGGCAGGCCAAGCGCCTGCTTATCGCCCTTTGGCGGCAAAGCTTTACGAGGAGGTATATTCCTGATGACATGACACTTGACGCCGTATTTCTCACGGAACAAATCGGCAATAGAGTCGCATACTGTTATCATTTCATCCAATTTGGGCACCACAAAGCCCTCAATACGCTTCCAAACTTTCTGTACTTTGGGCCGATTGACCAACTCAGGCGTTTCGGTGAAATACTCATGGCTGTCGAATATCATCTTGATGCCTTTCAGGCGCGAGATGAAATAATTGGGCAGAATCGTATCCAAGTCATTAGAAAGCAAAAGATTGGCGCGATGAAACAGCAGGAAAAGAAACAGACGGATATTATATTCGGCATAAAAAAACGGTCCTTTCTCAAAGAGCAATTTCATACGATGCGTTGCGTAGGGTCGCTCATCCATCGGCGGACTCTTGCGTTGCTTCCGTCCCACCAAGAGCACCTCATATCCAGCCTTTTGCAAAGCCAGACACGACTTGTTGACTCGTTGGTCCGTGACCAGGTCGTTAATCACCGATACGATGGCGCGTTTCATGGGACAAAGATACGAATGTTTTTGATGAAACGACGAGAATTAACTTCTATTGTGTATTTTTGCACCCATGAAAACCAATGTCAACCTACGACCTTACAACAGCTTCGGCTTTGATGCCATAGCCAAGTATTTCGTTGAGATTAATACAATCGACGACTTGCAAACACTTATCCAAAGCGGAGTGTTACAGAAACATAAAACTCTGATTCTCAGCGGAGGGAACAACATTCTTTTCCAAAAAGATGTGTTTGATGGACTCGTGGTTTACATCAACACGAAAGGCATCGATATCCCTAGAGAAGATGGAAATGAGGTCGTGGTTCGCGCGCAGGCTGGCGAGGACTGGCCTGATTTCGTACGTTTTTGTGTCGGTAAGGGTTGGCATGGCGTTGAAAATCTCGCCCACATTCCTGGCAAGGTGGGCGCTGCCCCTGTGCAGAACATCGGCGCCTACGGCATGGAACTGAAAGACAGTTTCTTGCAATGCAAAGCCGTGGATTTGACCACAGGTGACACTAAGGTTTTCGCCAAAGAGGATTGTCGTTTTGGCTACCGTGAAAGTATCTTCAAACATGAACTGAGAGGGCGATATGTCATCACCTCGGTTGACTTTTTGCTGAAGAAAAACGCGGCGCTCAACCTCATGTATGGCAACATCAAAGCCTATTTGGAGCAAAACAGCATCGGCAGCCCGAGCTTACAGCAACTCCACGATGCCATTTGCGCCATCCGCGATGCCAAATTGCCTGACGTGAAGCAAATCGGTAGTGCGGGGAGTTTCTTCAAGAATCCCGTTATCAGCATCGAGCAATTTGAAGCTTTGCAGCAACAATATCCCAACATTCCACATTATCCCGACACCGAAGGAATGGCGAAAGTGCCTGCAGGCTGGCTCATCGAGCAAGCTGGATGGAAAGGTTGGCGTAACGAGCATGTGGGCGTGTACAACAAGCAAGCACTCGTCTTGGTGCATTACGGCGGCGGCAAAGGCCAAGACATCGTGGAACTGGCCCACAAAATCCAAGATTCCGTGGAAAAAAAGTTTGGCATCAGAATTAGCCCAGAGGTGAATTTTGTTTGATAAAGGGTGAACTAGTAATTCAACACTTCAATGTCTTCACCATTGCTGAAGATGATGTATTTGCGTCCGTAAATAGTGACGATTTCGTAATCTGCACTACGGCTCGTACCTGTCGCAGTGATTTCCATGTTGCTTTCTGAAGGCAGTGCAAGTTCATGGGTGTCGTTACCAGCGTACGATTTAGTAAAGATATTGTTGAAAGACAAACCTATGGCGAAGCCAATGACCGTAAAGAGTATCAACAACAAATAAAAACGAGATTTTTTCATGATTAGAGGGGTTTTGAATAGGATTACTCCTTAGCAAAAATCGTTCCTTTGCCCTCAATCTGACACTTTTTTACTTAGTTCAAACGGATTAAGGGATTTAGAATACTCTTCTTGCAACGGTCGGACTGCAAATCCGCCTGAACTAATAAGACAAGCTACATTTTTAGCACTCCAAAGCCCCAATCAATTCTGTGACCTTTTGGAAACTATGCCGCTCGCAATACTCATTGATTCCCCAGGCAACCTTCGCCGAAACGGCAGGATCAATGAAATTGGCCGTCCCGATTTCGATGGCCGAAGCACCAGCAAGCATAAACTCCACAGCATCGGTGGCATTGGAGATGCCGCCCAATCCCACTACGGGAATCTTCACTGCTTTGGCCACCTGCCACACCATGCGCAACGCTACAGGCTTCACGCAGGCACCAGACAATCCGCCTGTTATAACAGACAATTTCGGCTTGCGCTTCTCGGCATCGATGGCCATGCCCATCAAGGTGTTGATGAGCGACACCGAATCTGCACCGGCAACCTCAGCTGCCATAGCTATTTCAGCAATGTTGGTCACATTCGGCGACAGCTTGACCATCAAGTGCTTGTGATACACCTTGCGCACCTCAGAGACCACCTGAGAGATGCCTGTTGTGGTCACGCCGAAGGCCATTCCGCCTTGTTTCACGTTAGGACAAGACACATTCAGCTCAATGGCAGGGATCTTCTCCAAGGCATTCACCATCTCAGCACCTTTCACATAGTCCTCCAAAGTGGAACCCGAAAGGTTGAGCAACACATTGGTGTCGAAGTCCTTGATGCGCGGATAAATCGTGTCGATAAAATATTGTACGCCTTTGTTTTGCAGTCCTACACAGTTCAGCATTCCCGAGGCAGTTTCGGCCATACGCGGATAGGGGTTGCCCTCACGCGGATGCAAGGTCGTACCCTTTACAATGATGCCACCCAATTGGGCCAAGTCCACGAAATCGGTGTACTCCTCACCATAGCCGAAGGTACCCGAAGCCGTCATCACAGGGTTGCGCAGCACCAGGCCGCGACCCAAGTCTATCGTCATGTTCACCATTTCAACCTCCTTGTGTTAAATACCGGGCCTTCCTTGCATACACAAACATGGCCATCGACGGTGTCCTCCACGCAGCATAGACATGCGCCGAGGCCACAAGCCATCAGGTTTTCCAGCGACACTTCGCACCAAACGTCCTTTTCTGCGGCCAGTTTCGCCACGGCTTTCATCATGGGTTTCGGACCACAAACATAGATTTTGTCAAAACCTTGCATCTGCCAAACCGAGTGCATGGTCACAAAGCCTTTCTCGCCCAATGAGCCATCTTCTGTCGTAACAAAGGTCTCTCCTAGTTTTTGATAATCATATATACGGAGCAAGTCTGATTCCGTTTTTCCACCCAAAAGCAAGGTCGGTTGAATACCTTTTTCGTTCAGTACCTTGGCGAAGTAATACAAGGGCGCGATGCCGATGCCACCACCAACAAGCAGGCACTTCTCCCCTTTTTCGGGCTGGCTAAAACCATTACCCAATGGCAGCACCATATTGATAACATTACCCATTTCAGACATAGCCAAATGTCTTGTCCCTTCTCCAACCTGTTGCACTAGCAGCGTGATTTCATTGTGTTGGAAATCCACATCGTGTATAGATATGGGACGACGAAGGTAGGTGTTGGGCGAGCCATCGATGCGCACCTGAACGAACTGTCCAGGTGCGATCTCGGGCAAAGCTTGTTCAGCACGCAACCTTAGCAGTACCGATCGACCGAAATCCTGCTTCTGAACCAACTTGAAATCTGTAATCTGTTTTGTCATTTTTCTGACCTTTTGATGGGACAAAATTACAAAAAAAGCCGCAAAAGCGGCTTCCAACAAAAAATGCCATGAAAAAAACAATTACTCTTTTTCGTTAGACGTTTCTGCCTGTGCTTCGGGTTGAGCCTCCTCTTCGGTGAAGTCAAGAAGATTCTTGTCCATCAGCATCTGATACCAAGCAAACACTTTCTTCATATCCGATGGATACACAGCCTCTTCGTCATAGTCAGGCATGACAAAGGCGAATTTCTCGCGCAGTTGCTCTGGTGTAGCCTTCTTATAGTCAAAGTCCACCTTATCGCCCATCTTCTCATGAATCATCTTGAAGACATCCTTCAGCGGACGGTCCTCGTCGGTGGAAAAAATGGAAATCTCCTCAAGGGAGCTCATGCGGTCGTGGGCAAATGCAGGCGTGCACTTGCCGTCAATGACAGATTCAACAATAAGCCTCCCAACGGCTTGAGATTTTACCAAATACAGTCCAGATTTACCGGATATTGAAACAATTTTACTTAAATCCATAGTCAATGTCGTGTTTAATAATGCTCAAAAAACGGCTGCAAAAATAGGAAAAGTTTTGAAAGCCATTTCTTTTCTCTATCAGTTTTTTATTAAATTTGCAGCATGATATTTAGGTGAAATACACAATAATCCACGATAAAACATTGAAACAATGGTACTTAGCAAAGAAGAATTTAAGGTTTTGGCTATGCTTTATGCGGCCAACATTGATGGAAACATCCAATCGGAAGAAGTGAAGATAATGCTTCAAAAAACCGACTTCGACACTGTGGAAAAGGTTGAAAAGCTTTTCGACAAAATGAGCGACATGGAAATCCTTGAATGTATTCGGGAAAACAAGGCATTATACGCTTCTACCGAAGCAGACCGAATGGACTTGATTGCAGACCTCTGCGCTATTATCGAGGCTGATGAAAAATGCACGATGATGGAAGAACAGATGGTGAAAACTATTCACAGGATGCTGGAATAGTATTCACCAATTTGACGGCTACATGAAGAAGTCTTTTCTATTATCCCTCTCCTTATCTCTCTGCTTATCGACGAGATAGTCATCAATATTCCAGCCTGATTTCGTCTACCCAAAGCACGTTGTCCAAGGCGCCAATGAAAGCCCCACTACTGCCCGAGGCAAACCACATAATCGCATGAGTGACAGGACTATTCGGGTCGGCCCATGCTTCCTCAAGGATAATCTTTTTCTGACCTTTGCTGTTGAATGCGTACATGTTCTTGTACCCTGTAATCAAATCCATATAAGGCTTGTAATCCTTGCTTTTTCTCGCATCGCCATAGATAACCGGTATCCTGCAATCCATCACCCATCCCGAAGTTGATTTTTCAATTTGGCACATCGCCGTACCCACACGCTTGGCGTGAATGTCACCTTCCGCATCCTCCCAACGGTGTTGAAGGATGAGGATTACTTCTGCCGGGTCATACCCTTCAGTCTCGGTGGCGCGGAATGTGGTGCTCCTTATCAATTTGCCCGTGTTAGGAATCTTCGCCTTATAATGGAACAGTAACGCCTTAGGCCGTTTGGTGAAAGGAATGCCCCAACTCATGACGGCATAGGGATTGCTGATGGACGAAACGGGTTCCTGCATCTCTCCCCAATAAATAGAGCCTGTCGCCATCACCTTAATATTAATGAGACCCGCCACTTTGCATGAGGCCATCTGACTGACCAATTTGGCACATCTTCCCTTCGGGCCGCGGTCTGGCATGACGTTGTTACTGGTCTTCGTCACCCCCACCACTTTGGCATAGACATTCGAGGAAGACCAAATGGTGTTTTTGTATGAATAGACCAGGTTCCCTCGAATGGTATCCGTCGGACCAACCATATACACAATCTTTTCCTTGCCACCAATGACCTTAGATTCGGTGATATATCGCACCGCCCACTGCTCAAAGTCGCCAAAAGGAACCTTCTCATAGCGTTGGGCGGAGACCGTCAGGCAAGCCAACAGACATAATATGGTCACTTGTATTTTTGCCATATCTTATTGACTAATCCGTGAGGTAAAATAGCAATCAAAGGGGGAAGATAGCGGTTCATTAAACCAGGCTTCACCACCCTTCTCTTTCGTATCATGCCTTTCAATGCCTTGCGCACCAACCATTGAGGCGTGCCAATCAGCCCGACTTTCACACCAAGTTTCAGCAAGCTGGGTTTCAGTCTGTAGAGTGGCGTGGCGATGGCTGCGGGACAGACCGTAGTCACACCCACACCGTAGGGGCGCATCTCGAAATAGAGCGACTTGCTGAAACTCTTCAGATAAGCTTTCGTGGCTGAATAAACGGTAATGCCCGGACAAGGCAACTTGGCCGCCATCGACGACATATTAATAATGTATCCATAGCCGCGCTTTTTCATCTCCTCACCAAACAAGACACAAAGCCTGGTTGGGGTAAAGACGTGCAAACGCATCATCGTCAAGGTCTTGGATTCGTTTTCAGTGCTCAATTCCTCAAAGAAAAAAATTCCTGCATTGTTGATAAGGATGTCGATTTGCAGGTTTTCAGATTGACAGAAAGCGAGCAATTCATCTGCTGCCGTTTCCGTCGCCAAATTCTGATAATGCGGAACAACTTGAATGTTTCGGCCTTGTTTCAGCTCCTCAGCGACCTTCCCCAGCTCTGCTTCTTGATTACTGACCAACAAAAGGTCGCATCCAATTTCAGCCAACTGGCGGGCATACTCCAAGCCCATGCCTGAGCTGCCGCCAGTAACTAAAGCCCAAGGCCTATACCCATGCGCTTCCTGAAACCGAATCAACCAATTTTGGATCTTCATCCTTTCTTTTCCGCTTTTTTGATTTCTTTTCGGATACTCTTCGGCAGTTCCTCATCGACGCAATGGTGGCACTTCATCTCTAAGGTATACATACGCCCTATGCAATAGTTTGAGTGCTTGCATTCGCTGCGTGTCACCTCTCCACTATGCAATTTGTTGACGAAATCGGTGTCATTGATTAAGGCGCGAGCCATCTGCAGAGCCACAAACCCCGAATCCAACACTTCCTCCATTTTTTCTTTCGAAACCAAACCGCCTACATAAATCAACGGGAGTTTCAAGTTGGCGCGGAACACTTTGGCATCTTCCAAAAAATAGCCTTCGCTAAAAGGAACAGTAGGTATCAAAGTGCGGCCAAACAAAGCTAAACATGCCTTAAGCCACCAAAATTTCTTGGTATCCATATAAAAACGCAAGGTCTTAAGTGGCATAGCACCGCGCATCACCTCCATCGGTGCTTTGCTCACAAAGCCTGCCGAAAGTACAAGGGCATGAACGCCCAATTTTTCCAACTCCTTGGCCACTATGATGCAATCATCCTCATCCATCCCTTTACGAAAGCCGTCGTGCATATTTACTTTGACCACCACAGCCATGTCATTGCCTGCAGTGCGCATCACCTCTTCTATGACAAGTTTCATGAAACGCATCCTATTGTCGAGGCAACCGCCAAACTCATCATGGCGATGGTTGGTATAAGGTGACAGAAACTGACTGATGAGGTAACCATGTCCCGCATGGATTTCGACACAGTCAAAACCAGCCTTACGAGCCAAATTGACAGCCTTACCGAAGTCGAGGACAAGCTTGTAAATCTCAGATTTCTTGAGTTTCCGGACAAAAGTAGGAGAATATGCATTGAATCCGGCAGAAGGCCCCACTGGCATGCAGCCACAAGTGGACCGATGGGTCATGTTACCGCAGTGACCCAACTGAATGGAAGCCTTGGCACCATAGGAATGGACAGCATCGGTAAGTCTTTTCAATTCAGGGACAATCTCTTCACGCATCCACAGCTGGCCATCAAAAGAAAGTCCCGACTGACTCACTGCCGCATAGGCTACTGTCGTCATGCCTACGCCACCACGTGCGACCGCCTCATGATAATTGAACAAGTCGTCGGAAGGGCGGTTACCATAAGCCATATTCTCAAAAGCCGCAGAGCGTATCACCCTGTTACGCAAAGTGATAGGACCAATCTCACAAGGAGTGAAAATTGTTGAGTTTTCCATAGTTCAATAAATAAAAGGTATGATTCTCTTTACTTTTCTCGTATCCAACTGCTCACCAAACTCATTCTGGTATTGTTTATAGATATGGTCGGCACGCGGTCCAAGGTTGGCAAATGTCCACAAAGCGAACACCGCACCTGCCCATGACCAAGTGAGTATGGCGAAACCAATCCATTCGACAAATTCACCGAAATAATTGGCCGAAGTGACATAACGGAACATTCCACCTTGAGGAAGGTAATGGTTGGTATCTCCTTCCTTTCGTAAGTTACGGATAATGTCATCAGACTGAATATTGACATACATACCGATGATGAATATCAAAAAGCCAATGATAAACTTCGGATTAGTCAGCCAGTCAGCCGGGTAATAGTCTTCCGGAGAGACATAAAAAATCCAACCACCTTGCATCAAGGCATTCAGTACGTTGAATGTGACACCCATCAAAACGATGGAAAGCGGCATCATGCTATGACCACGCATACGGAACGGAAACACAAACGAGCGCTGAATGTAGTGTAGCTCAAACAAAAACAAAAAAGCCAGGCGAACCAAATCTCCTCGACGGTCGGAATAAAGCCACAACAACAGCATGGTGACAAACACAGGTGACTCCATCAGCACCCAACCGAGCTTGTTGTTGACGGCTGGCCCCCACTTCTTATCGTAAAACTTACCGTAGCCTGCATCCACAAAATACAAGCTCACAAACACTATGACGGCCACTACTGCCATGATTATCAGGAACAAATGAAAGGATTGTATCGACATTTTAGTTGAGAAATAATTTTCAAAAATAGGAAAATTTCAAGTCGCTCATCGTATTTTTCACTGAACAATCGAAAAAAATCCATTATCTTTGCAACTTAAACATCAAGAAAAATAGGAATTATGAACGTAAACTGGATTCTTATCATTGTCATCGGCTTGGTTGGACTGCTGGTGCAATGGAAATTGAAAAGCGTATTCGCCAAATATTCGAAGGTGCTTTCGCCAGGCGGACTCACGGGGGCACAAATCGCCCAAAAGATGCTCAACGACAATGGCATTTACGATGTACAGGTCACTTGCATCAAAGGGCAATTAACCGACCATTACGACCCCACCAAGAAGACCGTTAATCTGAGCGAGGATGTCTATCGCTCAAACAGCGTTTCAGCCGCTGCCGTCGCCGCACACGAATGTGGTCACGCCGTGCAGCATAAAGTAGGTTACACACCCTTGCGTCTTCGCACTGCTTTGGTGCCTGCCGTCAACATCTCGTCGAAACTCTCGATGTTTGTCATCATCCTTGGAATGATTTTCATCGAAGTATTCCCTGCTCTGTTCTGGGTAGGCATCGCGATGTTTGCGATGGTGTTCCTGTTTAGTGTAGTCACCTTGCCCGTCGAATTCAATGCCTCGAAGCGAGCTTTGGCTTGGCTACAGTCGTCCAACTCACTCAGTCAAGCAGAGCTTGGACAAGCCAAAGAAGCCTTGAGCTGGGCCGCTAGCACATATGTAGTCGCAGCCTTATCGTCATTGGTGACACTCCTATATTATATAGGAATCGGTAATAGCCGCCGCTAATCTTTATCGATTATAAATATTAGCATAGATTTCCTTGATCTGGAGCGCCAGTTCCTCAGACCCACTATCTGTGACGACCTTCATGAAATCCACACGAGCCCTGTCGAAACGACTGAGGTCCTCTTGACTCATTTCGCTCTGATTCTCAAAGCAATTCTTGCTCATGGCAGTGAACTGTTCGATAGCAAGCTGCCAATCCTCAGCAGAATAATGTTTCGCACGTTTAGCTGTTTGCTTGACAAACTGTTCTGCATTGACAGCAACTTCATTCGGCTTTTCAGCCATCTGATACATGGCAGGACTCCTATGGCAACCTGAAAAAGCCATCAGGACCAATAACAAAAGAGGTAATACTTTTTTCATCACTTTAAAATTTGCGCAAAAATAAGCTATTTTTACAATCCAAACAGTAACAATTTATGGAAACTGATTTTTTCTTTCCCAAAACAATCTCTTTTCCATGAAAATTCCTATTATTGCATTTCATAATCATTATTCAACTCACTTAAATATGGGTGATTGGCAAGCAACACAAGGCAAGAAATTAAAAACATGCAACCCATTGATTTTTCATCACTTACATCTAGTATTTACTTCCTCCACCTCATTGATGACATAGGGCTCCAAGTCACCTAAAAAACAGTTGTTGCAAAATAAAAACATCGCTACTTGATAATACAATCGAAAAAATATCGTAATTTAGCAAACTGAAATTTGAATCATTAACAGATAAAACATTAAAAATGAGCACTATCAAAGATTTAGAGCCGAATGGCGTGTGGAGAAACTTCTATAGTCTCACCCAAATTCCACGCCCTTCGAAGAAAGAAGCCAAAGTAATCGCCTTCATGAAGCAGTGGGGCGAAGAGCACGGCCTTGAAACTATCGTCGACGACTGCGGCAACGTCATCATGCGCAAACCCGCCACTCCTGGCATGGAGAACCGCAAGGGTGTCATCCTACAAGCCCATTTGGACATGGTTCCGCAAAAGAACGCCGACAAGGTACACGATTTCGAGAACGACCCGATTGAAACCCACATCGAAAACGGCTGGGTAAAAGCCAACGGTACCACCCTCGGTGCCGACGATGGTCTGGGTGCCGCCGCCGCCATGGCAGTCCTCGAAGCCACCGACCTGCAACACGGTCCCATTGAGGCCCTCTTCACCATCGATGAAGAGACGGGTATGACAGGTGCCAACAAGCTCCAACCAGGCGTGCTGAAAGGCGACATCCTGATGAACATGGACTCCGAAACCGAAGGCGAACTCTACGTGGGTTGTGCCGGTGGTGTCGACAACATCGGGACCTGGACACCTACGTTTGAAGCCGTCCCTGCTGGCATGAAAGCTTTCCGCCTCTTTGTGAAAGGTTTGAAAGGTGGCCACTCGGGCATGGACATTAACCTCGGTCGCGCCAATGCCAACAAGGTGCTGAACACCATGCTGCTGATGGCAGCCGAGAAATATGGTATGCGCCTTGCCTGCATCGACGGAGGTAGCCTTCGCAATGCCATCCCAAGAGAAGCCGAAGCCATCGTGGTCGTGCCTGCCGACAAGGAAGAAGAGTTCAAGATGTTCGCAGCTGAATATGAGGGCATCTGCAAGGAAGAGTTTGCTGAAGTCGAGCCCGAACTGGCCATCCTCTGCGAAGCAGCTGAAATGCCCAAGCAAGTCATCGACGTGAAGACGCAAGACAACATGTTTTGCGCTATCGCCCGCTATCCAAACGGTGTCATCGCCATGTCGGAAGACTTTGAAGGCACCACCGAGACCTCAAGCAACTTGGCTACCATCAAGATGGAAAACGGCAAGATCACTACCGCATCGCTCACCCGCAGCCTTGTCGATGCCGCAAAAGACAAACTGGCAGAGCAAATCCGCAAGAACCTCACCGACAACGGTGCTGAGGCCTACTCTACAGGTGACTATCCCGGCTGGAAGCCTAACATCAACTCCACCATCCTCAACCTGATGAAGAAAGTCTATCTTGAAATGTTTGGCAAAGAGCCTAAGGTGATGGTCATCCACGCCGGTCTGGAATGCGGCATCCTCGGATCGAAGTATCCGCATTGGGACATGGTGAGCTTTGGTCCCACCTTAGTACACCCGCATTCACCCGATGAAGCCCTACTCATCGAGAGCGTACAGCCTTTCTGGGACTTCCTCGTTGAGACTTTGAGAAATATCCCCGAAAAAGAAGTAGTCGCATAAGTAATTTATAATCAACAATTTGAAGAAGACAAAATTGGATTTGGTTTTGTCTTCTTCATTTTTTTCAAGAAAAATGTTGGGGATAAAGAAATAATTTGTACTTTTGCAGCCCGATTCAAAAGGGATTTTAGCGAAAAATAACAAATAAATAAGATAGAGAGATGAAGCGCACTTATCAACCTTCAAACAGAAAACGTAGAAACAAACACGGTTTCAGAGAGAGAATGTCAACGGCTAACGGCCGTAAAGTTTTGGCCCGCCGCCGCGCCAAAGGCAGAAAAAAGCTTACAGTTTCTGACGAGTATTAATTTTCGGAAGCCGTTATATTTCTCATTTAAGGTAACGAAGGCGACCTCTTTGGGGTTCGCCTTTTGTTGTTTTTCATTGTCACAAACTGTATCCCGCAGTTTGATTCTATATAACGTTTTTGGATTGCGAGACGCAATTCACGACAATGAGCAACGGTAAATGATTTCCTCTCCTCTACGCGCCAGATGCATCCGCTCACGCTGATTCTCTGAAATCTCGTAATAAATCCTGTCTTCCGTCACCACAAAGCCTGCTTTGCGCAGCACTTCAGCATAATCACGGCCAAACTGGCGCACATGGTCATATTGACCGAAGAGACGCTCACGCTCCTTCGGGTCGGTAATGCTTGGATCTTCGAAGGTATCTACATCGGGATTGATGGGAACCAATAAAATAGCCCAACCATTAGGCTTCAGTATACGCTTGATTTCCGAAAAAGCCTTGTTCGCGTCGCTAACATGTTCTAGCACATGGTTGCAGATAACTACATCGTAGGTGCCACTTGGCTGGTCGATGGCAGTGACATCCAAATGCAGGTCGGCAATGGGCGAATCAAGATCAGCTGTGGTATAATCGAGATTCTTCAAAGCGCGGAAACGCTTCAAAAACGGCTGCTCGGGTGCAAAATGCAACACTTTGAGGGGTGCGGTGAAGAAATCCGTCTTCTCTTTCAGGTAGAGCCAAAGCAAACGATGGCGTTCAAGAGACAAGCATTTAGGACATAAACGATTATCCATCGCCTTCCCATAGCCATAGGGCAAAAACTTGCGAAAATGGCCGTCACAAATAGGGCATTCCACCTTGTTACCAAGATAAAACGGGCGAACCAACAAACTAAAGAGGTAACTCAACTTGATGAGCCATTGACGGGGAAAAACCTTGGTGAAAAAGGAAATCAGTTTTTTCATTTTCAGATAATCGCAGATTGATAGCGCAAAAATAAGGAAAGAATCCCTATCTTTGCAAAAAATATTGAAAATGCAGTTTTCAATCATCATACCCGTCTACAATCGGCCGCAGGAAATCGACGAGCTGCTGGAGAGCCTTTGTCAGCAAACCCTCAAGGATTTTGAGGTCGTTGTGGTGGAAGACGGTTCCAGGGAAAAGTGCGACTTGGTTTGCGACAAATACCGTGACCGTTTGTCGGTGAGCTACCACTTCAAACCTAATTCAGGTCCCGGCCCTTCTCGCAATTACGGCGCCGAGCGCAGCCAAGGCGAGTATCTCATCATTTTGGACTCTGACGTCATCGTTCCTGAAAACTACTTGGCTATTGTCAAGGAGGAGCTAGACAGGGAACCCTGCGATGCCTTTGGCGGTCCTGACCGTGCGCATCCTTCGTTTACGCCCATACAGAAGGCCATCAACTATGCGATGACCTCGTTTTTCACCACGGGTGGTATACGCGGTGGCAAGAGGAAGATGGACAAGTTCTATCCCCGCAGTTTCAATTTGGGTATAAAGAAAAGTGTTTACGAAGCATTGGGAGGCTTTGCTCCTATGCGCTATGGCGAGGATATCGACTTGAGTACCAGGATTTTCAAAAACGGCTACAGTTGCCGACTCTTCCCTGAGGCTTTCGTCTACCACAAACGGCGTGTCAAATTCAGTTCGTTCTTCCGTCAGGTAAAGCATTCGGGTGAGGCTCGAGTGGTGTTGAAGAACAAATATCCCGACACCTTCAAACTCGTACACCTTCTCCCCTCAGCTTTTGTGGTCGGCAACCTGCTTTTGGTCATGCTGGGCATTTTCCACCATTGGCTCTGGTTCGCTCCTATCCTGTTTTATGCACTGGCAATCTTCATTGACTCGCTTGCCAAAAACAAGAGCTTGGAAGTTGCCTTGCTCAGCATTCCGTCTGCCTATTGCCAACTATTCGGTTACGGATTAGGGTTTCTTGGAGCTGCATGGAGAGACATTTTGAGCAAAAAACAGACTTCGCAAAAGGAAAAATCGTAATTTCGCAGCACCTTATAAGATAAGAACATGGGAGCCTTTTTAAGAATATTACTCACCGTCGTATTGTTTTTCTATGCATTTAGCATGCTTATCAAGCTGATATTCAGGAGAAAGATGCGAAAGCTAGAGAAACAGATGAATCAATATGCGCAAGAAGAGACTAAGAGTTCCACCAATGAGACTAAGAAGCCCCATGTAGACCCAAACATCGGAGAATACACTGATTACGAAGAGATTAAATAGAAACAGCACATAACAATAACAATGAAGAATAGCTTTTTCCAGAAGAACAAAAACATCCTCAGCATCGTAGCCGCAATTATCGCATTTGCGGTTATTACGCTGGTTTACTTTAGTCCGGTTTTGCAAGGAAAGCGCATCAAGCAGCACGACATTGAGATGCACCTTGGCATGTCGCAAGAAATCACTGAATACCGCAATGCCACGGGAGAAGAGACCCTTTGGACTAACGCTCCTTTCGGAGGCATGCCCGCATGGAACATTTCTGTAACCCCAAAAGGCAACCTCACGAACCCCATCTACAAAGGCCTAAGTTTGGGTTTCCCCCACCCTATTGGCTCCGTATTCATCTGTATGCTAGGATTTTTCGTCCTATTACTCGTACTGGATTGTGGCTTCTGGATTAGCTTTATTGGAGCCATTGCATACGGATTCACATCATACCTATTCATCGTGATTGGTGCAGGCCACAACGCTAAAGCCATGGCTATGGCCTATATGGCTCCTGTCATCGCAGGTGTGTTGCTAGCCTACAAAGGCAAGTACCTGTGGGGCTGGCTTTTGACTGCCTTCGCCTTAGCTTTTGAGGTGCGCACCAACCATCTACAAATCACCTACTACTTAGCTTTAATTATTGTCATTTTGGTCATCGCGGAGCTCATCAGCGACATCAAAAACAAGAAGTTGGGACATTTCTTCAAGGCCTCCATTGGTTTGGCGGCAGCCGCCATCATTGGTGTTCTCACCTGCTCAACAGCCCTTTACGGCAACTATGAGTTTGGCAAAGAAACCACACGTGGCAAACCCGTTCTGACGCGTAACGAAAGTAACCAAACCCAAGGTCTTGACCGCGACTACATCACGCAATGGAGCTACGGGAAAGGCGAGACATGGAGTCTACTGATTCCTAACGCAAAAGGTGGTGCTTCAGCATATATTGGAAAGCAGAATCCCGCCCTTGAAAAAGCTGATCGCCAATTCCGCGACACCATCGCCCAGCAAAACGCCTATTGGGGCGACCAACCTGGAACCAGCGGTCCCGTGTATGTGGGTGCCATTGTCGTTTTTCTTTTCGTATTAGGTGCCTTAACGGTGAAAGGCAAGCTGAAATGGGCCCTTCTTGTCGCCACACTCCTCTCCATCTTACTGAGCTGGGGCAAGAACTTCATGGGCTTCACCAACTTCTTCTTGGACTATATTCCTGGCTATGATAAATTTAGGGCGGTATCCATGACCTTAGTCATTGCAGAAGTCACCATGCCACTTTTAGGCTTCTTGGGGTTAGCTGAAATCGCAAAAAGCCCAGAGAGCTTCAAACAAAACATGAAGAAGTTTTACATCGCTTTAGGCATCACAGCAGGTATCTGCTTGTTATTCTACATTGCTCCAAAGCTCTTCTTCAACTTCCTCAGCCAAGGCGAATCTGAACAATTTGCAGCCATGAGTACAGGCAAAGACGGTGCCCTATACGCCACCTTTGCCACTCAGCTTGAAAACGTGCGCGTGGCCATCTTCCGTAAAGACGCGCTCCGCAGCCTGCTCTTCATCCTCCTATCCGCCGTGCCGCTGTTCCTCTACGGCAAAGGTAAACTGAGAGGCCAGATTGCCTTCCCCATCCTTGCAGCCTTGGTTTTGATTGACATGTACCCCATCGACAAGCGTTACCTCAACAACGACAAATTCGTCAGCAAGCAAAAATACGACAAGCCATTTGCAGCTTCCGCTGCCGACCAATACATCTTGAACGACAACGACTTAGACTTCCGTGTGGCCGACATCACCAAAGACATGTTCAACGATGCCAGCACCTGCTATTTCCACAAGTCACTCGGCGGTTATTCGGGAGCCAAGCTACGCCGTTATCAAGATGTCATCACCCAATACCTTGGAGGTGAACTCAACCAACTCAGAAGTGCGAAGACAAGCCAAGACATGATGCAATCCTTAATGCAGCTCAAGGTACTCAATATGCTGAACACTAAATACATCATCTTCAATCCCAGCTCACAGCCTTTCCCCAACCCCAACGCCTTTGGTAACGCTTGGGTAGTCAACGATATCAATTGGGTTGAAACGCCCAACGAGGAAATTGACGCCATCGCTGCCACAGACCTAAAGCATACCGCCATCCTTCACAAGGATTTCGCACAACAGATAGGGAATTATAAACTTACTGACAGCGTCGTTCCTGCTATTACGTTGGAAGAATACCAGCCCAACAAACTAACCTATAGGTTTAATTCGGCCCTTCGACAGACTCAAGGACCGAGTGCCGCTGACTATTTGGTGGTTTTCTCCGAGATTTGGACTGAAAAAGGTTGGAAGATGTACGTTGATGGTCAAGAGCAGCCTTTACTCAGAGCAAATTATCTCCTGCGTGCCGCCCTCATTCCAAGCGGCGAGCATGAAATCGTGATGGAATATGCACCCAAGGCCTATACTGTGGGCAACACCGTTGCGTTCGTCAGCTCACTCCTTATGATCCTGGGCTTGATTGGCGCACTCTTCTATACCTTCAAACCTAAAAAAGAAAAGGCATCATGAAACGCGTTCTGATCATCACTTACTATTGGCCCCCGTCGGGTGGCAGCGGCGTTCAACGCTGGCTAAAAATGTCGAAATACCTGCCAGAATTTGGCTGGCAGCCCGTGATTTACACCACAGAAAACGCTGAATATCCGATTATTGACCCTTCCTTAGAAAAAGACATTGCTCCAAATATTGAAGTCATCAGAAGGCCAATCGTTGAACCTTACACTTTGTATAAGAAGTTTCTCGGCATCAAGAAAGAGGAAACGGTGAAAATGGGATTCATTCATGAGAAAGAAAAGAAAAAAGGATGGAAAGAGAATCTCTCTTTATGGATTCGTGGCAATCTCTTCATCCCCGATGCCCGTTGTTGGTGGGTGAAGCCCTCGGTGCGCTATCTGAAAAACTATCTGCAAGACCATCCTATAGATGCCATCATCAGCACAGGGCCGCCCCACTCCATGCACCTGATTGCCATGAAATTGAAAAAGGATTTAGGCATTCCATGGATTGCCGACTTCCGCGACCCCTGGACCGAAATCGACTACTATAACGACCTGCATCTCACCCGTCGGGCCGATCGCAAGCATCACCGTTTGGAACTCGAGGTGTTGACACAAGCCGACAAGGTAGTTACGGTGGCACCCGATGGTGCGAGAAGACTCGGAAGAATAGGCAACAGGAACGTCAGGACAATCTATAATGGCTTTGACCGTGATGATGATGTGCAAACGCCTGTCAGTCTGCCTGATACATTTACCATCACCTATCTTGGCGTACTCTCCAAGATCCAAAATCCTAACAACCTCTGGCAAGCCATGGCTGAGCTCATCAAGGAAGATAGCGGTTTTGACAAGAACCTAAAAATCAACATGATTGGTCAGATTGACAGCACCCTGGTGAGCAGCATCGATGAAAATGGGTTAACACAACATGTCAACTATTCTCCTTGCATTCCGCATGACCAAGTATCGGCAGCACATCGCAGTTCTACGCTGCTGTTGCTCTTGCTCATGCCTGACAGTGAACCCCGCGCAAAAGGTTTAGTGACAGGGAAATTGTTCGAATACATGGCCTCGGGTCGTCCCATCCTCTGCATCGGTCCTGAAAATGGCGATGCGGCAAGAATCCTTAGGGAAACTGGTGCAGGCCAGACCGTCAGCTTTGGGGACAAAGAGAAGATTAAAATGACGCTAAAAAACCTCTATCAGAAGTATCTCGACCATAACCTGACCGGCAACACAAGCGTAGCGGTTGAGCAGTTTTCGAGGAAAACAATGGCAGGCGACTATGCAAGGCTTCTAGGCCAAGTCCTTATATAGTCCGATCAACTTAGCCCCATCCACTTTCCAGTTGTACTTGTCAATCACCGCTTGACGGCCATGAAGGATATAGTTGTTTAACTGTTCAGGATGCGAATAGAGCCTTGCAATGATTTCGGCCAACTCTTCAGGATGGTCAAAACGATAACTCTCCCCACCTCTTGTTTCGTTTACGATACGAACCAAAGGGTCGCAATTTGAAACAATCATCGGGATTCCAGCATACAAATATTGGAAAATCTTATGCGGTATCGTATTATCAGTGTGGCCTGACTTCACATGCGGAATCAGGGCTACATTGGCAGCTTCGTAGATGTCACAAATCTGGGTGTAGTGCTTGAAACCATGAACCGTTACATTATCTTGAACCTGTAATTCATTGATAATTCGTCTAATATCATCAAGATAACTCCCATCGCCTACCAAATCAAAATGCACCTCAACACCCTTTTTCTTCAACAAAGAAATGGCTTGGATCACATATTGAATGCCACGATGGTAATTGATTCCTCCCACATAAAGCATCCTGAATTTATCCGTCTTGAACTCTTTCCTCTCAATAGGATCAAACTGGTCAAGATTCAAAGTGTTTGACACCACTTTCACCTTTTCGGGCTCAACACCTAAACCGCAAACGCGTGCTTTTGCTTCATCGACAACGACTATGACTTTATCAGCCAAACCACACATTTCTTTCTCATACCTCACCCATTGGTCATTGGATGACAACAACTTGCCGAGAAAAGTATTCGTATGTTTCGAGAGTTGCAACAGCACAGGCCAATTTTCATGTAAATCTAGGACAAAATGTACTCCATATTTGCATTTCGCCTCATAACCCACCTTGGCCAATGGCAAATCATGCACATGAAGCACATCATATTTCTCATTAGCGAAAAGCCCATCGACAATGCTACGCCAATAGTTGAAATAAAACGGAAATTTCAGCACACCAACGCTCGCCTTATACATGAATTTTGAGATTGGATTGCGACATATCGTACAATAACGCGTTATCTCCACCAGCGGTTCCCCCTCTTTGTGGAAACAAGCGATATGAACCTCATGGCCAGCCTCGGCAAGGGATTTTATTTCATTCTCGACACGCGTGTCGGGAGGAAACACGTGGTCTAACAGCATCAATACTTTCATACGGTCTTTTTTGGCTTGCAAAGCTACTAAAAAATCTGTTCACTAAAGGAAACTTGTTCGGTTTGATGCTAATAAAAAAAAATTCCTACTTTTGCACATTGAAACGGGAAAAACAAATTCTATTCGCCATGAGAAAAAACATATTGCTTACAGTCTTTGCCGTCATCTCTATTCTTGGCTTCGGACAGAATGCCCGCATCGGCGACATCCTTTGTGTGCAAGGAGCCGACACCATCATTGTACGTCCCGAGAACTATAACGGAGGTGGCATTGGCGTGGTCTTCTACGTCGATGAGACCGGTCATCACGGTTGGGTGCTACACCCTGATATACAAGCCCAGCAAATACAATGGTCATACGTCAACGAACTCCCCTGGGGCCTGACTGGTTGGAATTCCCAACGCGAAGCCATCTACGACCTCGACGGCTACGACAACACAGCGTTCTTGCGATCGGCATCACAAAATGACCATTCAAAGTATCCGGGCGCCTGGGCTGTAGATTTCGAGCATGGCTGGTATTGGCCTTCAATCGGGCAGCTCAACATCCTATACGGCAGTGCCCCCATCATCAACAATTCCCTCAAGCTGCTTGAAGGTGCACAAATACAAGGCAAATGGTTCTACTGGTCTTCATCAGTATACGGTTTCGACAACGACTGCGCCCTTTATTTGGGAAGTGACGGCCGATTAGGTGCCATTGTCAAAAACAGAACGGATTTAGGAGATATCCCCATGAGTATCCGAAGTATCAGAAACTTCTAAAACATCAAGCCATGAAAAAAACGACTATCATCACCATATTGCTCAGCATTATCACATCTTTGGGGCTGCAAGCGCAAGAATACCACTTAGGACAACTGGTCACCAACCCCGATGGCAGCCAAGGTGTAGTGTTCTATCTTAACGAGGACTGCACCGCAGGGTGGATGGTGGCGCTGCACGATGCAGCTGCAAACATCCCATGGGGCTTGACCGAAGAAATACAAGGCCTCCCACACGTCATCAACACCAACAACAACATCCTGACCAGCGCCTTCGCGGATATCAACGGTTATTCCAATACACTCTCGATCCTTGACCACTACCAGTCGACCGGCTATTCTGGACAATATGCAGCAGCAGCCGTCGACATCGACAATGGATGGTATCTTCCTGCCGCTGGGCAGCTGAAAATGTTGTATGTCAACGCCATCTTCTACGAACCGACACTCAACGCAGCAGGAGATCCTTTGGGGTTGCATCCTTATTGGTCGAGTACTCAGGAAAACAACGAAAGGGCCTGGTATGTGCATTTCGGATCACCCTACCCCGAGGAAGCCTGGGCTTGGAATGCTTACATTGCCCCTTGCCAAAAGGACAATATAACAGCTACATATGGAGGCTATTTCGCCGTTAGGGCTATTCGCGACCTTGAGTTCTCGCCCTATCCATTCGTTGGACAGCTTCACGAACCAGCACCCATATGTAACGAAGGGCCGCTTGAGTTGACACTGCCTGTTTTATACAACATAGACGAATACGGATGGGAAATCTCACAAGACGAAGCGTTCACGGCCCCTATCGCCTACACTGGACAAATCCTAAACAATTCCTATGACGGATGGTATCTTCGCCTTTGGGCCACCAGCGACGGAGGCATCCTCTTCAGCAACATCGTCCGTATCTCGGTTCATGAAAGCAGCTTCAGCCATACCATTGCATCAAGCTGCGAATCATACACTTGGAACGGCCAAACCTACAATGAATCAGGTCTCTACCAAACTACTTTGGTCAACCAATGGGGCTGCGACAGCATCGCCACGCTGGATTTGACCATCAACCATGCGGAAGAATACTTCGTGCCCTACCCCATATACGCTTGCAACTCCTACGAATGGGGTAGCCTTACCCTCACCCAGAGCGGTGCCTACCAGCAAACCTTCACCAACCAGCAAGGGTGCGACAGCATCGTGACCTTGAGCCTGTTCATCTACCACAGTGTGGAGCACCAGTTTACGCACACCGACTGCGGCGAATACGAATGGAATGGGCAAATCTATACGGAGAGCGGCGATTACCAGCAAACTTTCACAACACCAAACGGCTGCGACAGTATCGTTACCCTACACCTCAACATGATAAATGCATACAACGTTGCTTGCGATACTACAGTTTGCGAAAACTTCGTATGGAATGGACTCGAATACACGCAATCAGGACAATATCAGCAGACCCTCGTCTCAAGTCACGGCTGCGACTCGGTGGTCAACATGCATCTCAATGTTTTGCAACGCCCTTCACCGATTCCCGAAATCGTGGGGTTGCAAGAAATATTTGTTTCGACCGAACTCGTCAACAACGAATACAACTACCACATTGATTCAGTTGCTTTCGCTACCCGTTACGAATGGTTTTGCGAGGGACCTGACTGGATTGTGGATACCTTAGGGACGCGCTGCACCTTGATGACCACCTCGCCTGGTGCCACAACCCTGAAAGTGAGGGCTTGGAACGACTGCGGCTACACCGAGCAGGAAATCGCAGTCACTGCGGGTTTTTTCAACATTGACGACCATCAGGCATTACAAGTAGCCGTCTATCCCAACCCCGCGCACGACAAGGTTTTCATCGAAACGGAAGGAAACATGAAAGCCAGGCTACTCAATTTATTGGGGCAGTGCATGATTGAAGAAGAAGGCGACCACCAGATGGCATGGGAATTGACGCATTTGACACCCGCCTTATACTTAGTTGAAGTAACAACCAAACAAGGCCGGTGCATCCTTAAGTTGGACGTTATGCCATAACCCTTACCTACGAAGAATTATATCCACACCCTTGTCAATCAAATCGTTGACGGATTGAGAGACCTTCAACTTGTAAAGGGCGACAAAGCCTAACACGAGGAACAAAACGGACTTCAATAACGCATCAAGCGTCTGGCCCAAAATGGGTTTGGCGAACATGTTGGCTAGTACGGGCGTCAAAAGAGTGGTCCAGAGCCAATTGAAACCAAACAAAAGCAAGATGATCGCTGCCACGGGAAGCAATTTCACCGAGAGCGGATTCACCCCTATCTTCCACCTGATGAATGCCAGCAACAGGATGAAATAGATAAGGTAAGACACGGCATTGGCTAAGGCACCTCCGTTGATGTCCCAACGCGGCACCCACCAGGCATTCAGTCCGAAAGAAATGGTGGCCAAGATGATGGTGAAGGCCAGCGAGTAATAGTAGAACTTGGAGTAACTCAACACCGTGGTAGTCACGGCAAAAGTGGAATAGACAAGTCGGCTCAGCGACAAAATCAATACCGCCCATTTGCCCAAACGGTAGATATCGCCATTAGGCAGCAAGTCGAAGAGATAGTCGATATTGATCCAAACCAGGAAAAACACGAGACTGCCTGCGATGAACTGATGCAAGGCTACGTTCTTGCACAAAGCGTCGGCGGTCTTCACGTCCTGCTTGGCCATCGCATTGGAGATATGCGGTCGCGAGATGGCGCCCAGCGAACGGTAGGGCATCTCCACGACGGCAGCGATGTTGGTCGCGATGGTGAATACACCTGCCAAACGGAACCCCGACACGCCAGCCACAAAGAACTTGCTTAACATGGGGATTACGTTGCCTGCCAAAGCCGCTGTCAGCATAAACAAGGTGTAGAACATGAAATCGCGCTTCAGCTGCGGCTTGAGATAGTTCCACTCGATCTTGAACGAGACCCGCTTCAACGAAAGCAGATAGACGATATTGATCAAGGTGGCGAGTCCGTAAAGCACACAGAAAGCGACGATAACGCCATCAAAATCAATGACCTTGTAATAGTAGAGCAGATAGATGGCCAAAGTGCCTACACGCAAGCCCACCTCGCGGACGAACTTCGGCAAGACAATGCGCAACAAGAGGTTGCTGTTTGTCTCGAAGACCGAGATATACAGCATGAAAAACGCCAAGGGGATGACGAAGTTGACGTATTCGCCAAACATCGCCGAGTCTTTCGAGAAATAGTTGACGATAGGCGTCTTGAAGACGAAAAACGCCAGGAGGAAGAAGGCGAAACCCACCAAAGGTACCAGCAAGGTCCAGCCAAAGAAGCCATGGTCGCGTTGCTCCTCATCCTTAAAGAAAGGGTAATAACGCATGGCAGAGGACGTGGTGCCCAAAAGCGCAAGCCCACTGAACAAAATGGAGCATTGCAGCAGGACATCAATCAGTCCAATCTGTTCAGGCTGAAGGGCTTTTGTCTGAATGAAAAAGGTGGTGATGATACCCACAGCCACCCCAACATAGGTGGCGATAGTGCCTTTGATACTCTGTCGTGCTACGATTCCCATAGTGTCAAATTAAGACGGCTTCTCCAACTTTTCAAACTTCCCATTCATACCAAAATCCTTATCATATTGCTCGTCAGAACGTTTTAGCTCATGCTCGGCAAACTTTTGGTACTCATTGATAATCAACTCATAATCCTTATTCTGTTCCTCAAGATTCTGTACTACAACCTCCGTTTCTGCAATGGTTTTCTTCAGCTCTTCAATTTTATCAGCACGATACGCATTGGCAGCCTGATAGGCTTTGATATGCTTCTTCAGGTCTTCGATGACGATTTCGCGTCTGCGAATCTCATTTTCAGCGACGCTCCTCTTATCCGTGACCCGACGGATGCCAGAATTCAAGTCATTGCCAGCCAAAATCAAGATACTGATAACCCATACCCAGAGCATAAGGATGATAAGTGTGCCGATGGAGCCATAGAGCGCATTGTAACGCGAGAAATTGGAAATGTAGAGGTTGAAACCAATCGTGGCAAAGACAAACAAAGTGGAGGCCATAATCGAGCCTGGACTGAAGAGGACGAAATCCCGGTATTTTTTGCCCCCTGATCTGGGGTATTTCAATTCCTTGCGGTAGTGTTCATCGAACCTGACATTGCCGAAATAATACAGCAAAGCCACGCCAAGACACAGGGCGAAAATGCCAATCACCCAACGCAAAATGCTGAACAAGATGAAAGTAAAAGATCCGCCTTGAATGATTTCATGCGTCACGAGTGATTTTATGGCGGTACCGCCCAACGAAATCAAGATGACCGAAACGAGAATCAAAGCCCCAAAAATGAGGAGCATCAGGATAGCGAAAATGCGCTGCTCAATCCAACCACGAAAGGTCAAGCCTTTATAACTGATGAAGTTTGCATACACATTTCGGAAGCCATTGAAGATGGCCACAACACCACTAGAGCCAAACACCAAGCACATCACCACACTGATAGAAAGCAAGCCATCATGTGGCTGATTCATGATGCCATCGATGGTATCTGTCACATAGTCAAGCGTTCCTGATGGAAGAAGGAAGTCGTTCAAAGCCGCAATCACCCTATGGTAGAGATTTGGGATAGGGATATACGGAATCATTGTGAAAAAGAAGAGAATCAACGGAAAAAGCGCCAAGAAGAAGTTGAAGGCAACTCCCGCGGCACGGTCGATTGTACGACCCTTGGTGAAAAGTTTGAAGAAATTGATCAGCACGTCCATAAGCGGCAACTTTGTCCCTGGGAAACGCACGATACGCAGGAAGTTGTCGTCACGACGGTACCAATCCCTCAAAGCTTCCAGCTTGACTTGGAACCAAGTGTTCTGCTTTTCGTCTTTCTTCTCTTTTTTCGACATCTTTCAATTCAATTAATCGGCAAAAATAGTGGTTTTCTTGCAACAAGCTCACAAAAATCTTATTTTTGCGGCATGAAAAGCGAAGAAACCATCTCCCACGAGGGCATCGTCACCAAAATCACTGACGACGAACTGGAAATCAAGATATTGGCCCAGAGTGCCTGCGCAGCTTGCCACGCCAAGAGTGCCTGCGGCATGGGCGAACAAGCCGAAAAAATCCTCACCGTGCCACGGCCCAAAGACAAAGAGTTTACAATCAACCAGAAAGTCAATGTCAGAATGGCCATTGGGCAGGGCAACAAGGCCGCTGTCTTGGCCTATCTCATCCCCATCATTTTGCTGTTGGCCGTGCTCTTCGTCTGCCTCGGAGTGTGCGTCAATGAAGGCTTGTCGGCACTTCTCAGCATTGTCGCACTGATACCTTATTATATAATCCTCTATCTGAAGCGCGACAAATTAAAAAAGCAATTTTTATATATTATTGAATAATAATTTATTATACAACTTTTTAAATTTTTATATAATTTGTATAATGTAAATTGCATAATTTTGTAATGCAATTTTAATAATTTTCGTATCTTTGCCGCAAAATCAGCGCATTATGATTACGAATCCATTCATTATCAGCGGAGATATTCCTTCGGAATATTTTTGTGACAGGAAAGAAGAGAGCAAAAAGCTCATACGAATGCTCACCAACGGCGAAAACGTTTGCCTCATGTCGCCACGACGCATGGGCAAATCGAAACTCATCCAATTCTGCTACGACCAAGAGCCGTTTCGCTCTGATTATTATTGCTTTTACATCGACATCTTCCATACCACAAGCCTTCGCGAATTTACATATACATTTGGTCGTCAGGTATTTAGCACACTCAGGAGCAAAAGTCAAAAAATGACGCTTTGGTTCGTGCAGGCGTTGAAATCGCTCAGTGCCGACTTCGGTTTCGACCCCTCGACAGGAATGCCCACTTTCAGCCTTTCGCTCGGCGACGTCCACAACCCTGAGTTCACCCTTGAGGAAATTTTCAAGGTTTTGGAACAAGCCGACAAGCCCTGCATCGTCTGTTTCGACGAATTCCAACAAATCGCTAACTATCCCGAAAAAAACATCGAAGCCCTGTTGCGCGGCCATATCCAACATCTCGGCAATGCCAACTTCATCTTCTCGGGCAGTTCAAGGCATCTGCTCACGCAGATGTTCTATTCCTATGCCCGACCTTTCTACAAAAGCACCTCCACTCTTACACTCGATGCCATCGACCTTGAAGAGTACACCAAATTCGCCACATATTGGTTTAATAAGCACTCAAAACAGATTGACCCTCAACTTATTGCACAAATCTATCAGATTATGGAGCGCAACACCTATTGCATACAAAAAACACTTCATGAGCTTTTCGAGAACACCTTAGAAGGCACAATTTGCGACACCAACTTATTGCCCAGCATCATCGACGGTATGATTGAGGAACAAAGCGGAAGTTACAGGCAAATGCTTTCACTCATCCCCGATCGGCAAAAAGAGGTATTGTTCGCCATAGCCGATGCGGGCAAGGCCGAAAAAATCATGGGGACGCAGTTCATCCGACGTTATAGTCTGCCTTCCGCGAGTGCAGTGCAGTCATCTGTCAAAAAACTGATGGAGGCTGATTATGTCACTTTCTTTGAGGGCATTTATTCCATTCCTGATGTGCTGTTTAGGATGTATCTGAAGCGTATTGGAGGAAAAGAATAGGGGACTTCCAAAAAAATCCCCAAAAAATTCTTGGTCGAAAAAAGGAGTTTCCGTATCTTTGCAGGTTTAAAACTGAAAACAAACTCAAAATTCTATACAGATGAGTAATACTTTACTAATTTCCTTAGCGGTTCTCGGAATCCTTGGCGGCGTCTTAGCCGTGGTTCTGTACTTTGTGGCACAGAGGTTCAAGGTGGAAGAGAACCCTTTGATTGATGAAGCGGAGGCCTGTCTGCCTGGCGCCAACTGTGGCGGCTGCGGCTTTGCGGGCTGCCGTGCCTTGGCCGAGGCTTGTGTGAAACAAGCCGCCGAAAAAGGCAACATCGATGGCTTGGCTTGCCCTGGCACCGATATGGGCAAAGTAGCCGCCGTTTTGGGCCTTTCCGCTGGCACCTTCGAGCCTAAAATCGCTGTGGTGCGCTGCAACGGCGGCTGCAAGAACTCGCCCGCCAAGGTGCATTACGAAGGTGCCGACATCTGCGCTTTCGCCAACACATTGTATGCTGGCGAAGGTGGCTGTTCGAAAGGTTGTCTCGGCCTTGGCGACTGCGTGAAGAAGTGCAACTTCGACGCGCTCCACATCGACGAGGAGACGGGCCTGCCCGTCGTCGACCCCGACAAGTGCGTGGGCTGCGGCGTGTGCGCCAAGACCTGCCCGCGTGGCATCATCGAGGTGCGTCCTCGTGGCAAGAAAGACCGTCGCGTCTACGTTTGCTGCGTCAACACCGACAAGGGTGCCTTGGTCGTCAAGAACTGCTCGGTGGGCTGCATCGGCTGCCAGAAGTGCTTGAAGGAATGCCCCTCCGAAGCCATCGAGATGCGCGGCAACCTTGCTTACATCGACCCGGCCAAGTGCAAAGCCTGTGGCAAGTGCGCCAAGGTTTGCCCACGTGGCAGCATCCACGCCGTCAACTTCCCCGCACCTAAGCCAGAGACCCCGGCCCTGCAAGGTGCCGAACCTGCCATCAAGGTAGAGCCCAAAGCTCAACCTGTCGAGGTGAAAACTGAAGTCAAACCCGAAAACACTGTCACAGCATGAACCCGATAAAGACTTTCCTCAAGGGCGGCGTGCATCCGGAAGAGAACAAGCTTTCGGCTGACCTGCCCATACAAGACTTCCCGATGCCCAAGCAGATTATCGTCCCGTTAGGACAATGCCTCGGCGCACCGGCTGACTGCATCGTCAACAAAGGTGACCATGTGCTGACGGGCCAACTCATCGGCACGGCCAAGGGCTTCATCTCGGCCAACGTCCACTCACCCGCCACTGGCACCGTCGCCAAAATCGACGTGGTGATGGACCACACGGGATACTACAAGCCCGCCGTCTTCATCGACGTGGAACCCGACCAATGGGCAGAGGGCATCATCGAGACCGATAAACTGCTCACCGACATCAAGTTGGATTCCAAGCAGATTATCGACAAGGTGAAAGAATGCGGCATCGTCGGCATGGGTGGCGCCACCTTCCCCACCCACGTCAAGCTGATGGTACCTGAAGGCAAAAAAGCCGAATACGTCATCATCAACGCGGCCGAATGCGAGCCTTACCTGACCTGCGACTACCGCCTCCTTTTGGAGAAGACCCAGGAGTTCCTCATGGGTGTCAAAATCCTGATGAAAGCCGTCAACACCGACAAGGGCATCATCGGCATCGAGACCAACAAGATGAAGGCCATCGAGCTTTTGGACAAGACCATTAACGAGCATAAGGACCTTTACGCTGGCATCGAGGTGCAACCTTTGAAGACCAAATACCCGCAGGGTGGTGAAAAGCAGATCATCAAAGCCATCACGGGACGCGAGGTGCCGTCGGGCAAGTTGCCCATTGAAACGGGTTGCGTCGTGGTCAACGTGGCTTCGACCTACGCCGTCTACGAGGCCGTTCAGAAGAACAAGCCCTTGATTGAGCGCATCGTCACCGTCACGGGCAAGTCGGTCAAAAAGCCCGGCAATTTCCGTGTTCGTTTCGGCACGCCCGCCGACCTCCTCATCGAGGCCGCTGGTGGTCTGCCCGAAGGCATCACCGATGTCATCAACGGTGGCCCCATGATGGGCAAGTCGGTGTCGGTCACCAACTTCCCTTGCATCAAAGGCACGTCGGGCATCCTGCTGATGACCCTCAACGAGGCACAAGACCGTCGTCAGACCAACTGCATCCGCTGTGGTCGTTGCGCCATGGCCTGCCCGATGGGCTTGCAGCCATTCCTGCTCCACAAAGTGGCCAAGCAGAACGACTTCGACGAGACCGAGAAAAACCACATCATGGACTGCATCGAATGCGGTTCCTGCGAGTTCACCTGTCCTGCCAACATTCCGCTGCTCGACTACATCCGTTACGGCAAGGCCAAGACTGGCGCCATCATTAGGGCTAGGAATCAAAAATAATCGGACTATGGCTTATGGCCTATGACTATGGCCGCTTTATCCGAGGCAAAAACTTCCACCCTTGGTTTAAGCAGCCATAGTCATCAGCCATCGGCCATCAGCCTAACAACAATTAAACGATTAAACAATCAACAATTCAACAATGAACAAATATACAATATCCGGTTCGCCGCATGTGCATTCGACGGAAAACACGAGGAAGATCATGTATCGTGTGCTCCTCGCCTTGGTTCCGGCCTTGCTTGTGGCCATTTACTATTTCGGCTGGTATGCCCTCCGCCTGACCATCGTCACGGTGGCCGCCTGTATGCTGACCGAATGGCTCATTCAGAAATTCCTCATCAAAGGCCCGTTGACCATCAACGACGGCTCGGCCGCACTGACGGGCGTGCTGTTGGCCTTCAATGTGCCCGCCAACCTTCCTATCTGGATGGCCATCGTGGGTAGCATCGTCGCCATCGGCATCGGCAAGATGGCCTTTGGTGGTTTGGGCAAGAACCCCTTCAACCCCGCTCTGGTAGGCCGTGTGTTCATGCTCGTGTCGTTCCCGACCGCCATGACCACTTGGCCGCAGGCAGCACCCATCTTCGAGAAAGGCTTTTTCACTGACGCCGTTACGGGTCCCACCCCGCTCGGCATCCTGAAAGAAGCCGGCGTTGGCTCGTTGGCCGAAGCTGGCGACATGGAGTTCTTGGACATGGTGCTGGGCAACCGTGGCGGTGCCTTCGGTGAAGTCTGCGCCATCGCCCTGCTGCTCGGTGCCATCTACCTCATCTGCCGTAAGGTCATCGACATCTGGACGCCACTGAGCATCCTGCTCACCGTGTTCGTCTTCACGGGTATCTGCTACCTCATCGACCCGACGCAGTACATCGCCCCGACATACCATCTCGTCTACGGCGGTCTCATCCTCGGTGCCTTCTTCATGGCTACCGACATGGTGACCTCGCCGATGACGACGCAAGGCAAGCTCCTCTTCGGTTTCGGCATCGGTGTCATCACCGTGGTGATACGTCTGTGGGGTGCCTATCCCGAAGGTGTGTCGTTCGCCATCTTGATTATGAATGCATTAACGCCGCTCATCAACAAGGCCTTCAAGCCGCAGGTGTTCGGAGTCGTCAAACCCTCTAAAAAGTAATCGCCATGGCTAAGAAGAAAGAATCCACATTGATCAACATGCTCGTCGCCCTGCTCGTCATCGCAGCGGTGTCGGGCGGCGTGCTCGGCTTGGTTTATGGCGTGACCAAAGACGCCATTGCCGAGGTCGACCAGAAGAAGAACGAAGCAGCCATTCAGGCTGTGTTGCCTTTGGAGAACGTCACCTACAAGGCTGACACGATGAAATTCAACTATGAAGGTGTCGACTTGACCTTCCCCTGCAACCTCGCCTATGATGCCAACGGCAACTTCCAAGGTGCCGCTGTGAAGACCAGCGAAGGCGGCTTTGGCGGCAAGATCGACATGATGGTCGGCTTCCTCGCCGACGGCACCATCAAAGGCACTTCGGTGCTGTCGCACGCTGAGACCCCTGGCCTCGGCGCCAACATGACCGGCAAATTCAAGGACCAGTTCGTCGACAAGAACCCTGCATCGTATAAACTGACCGTCACCAAAGACGGTGGCGACGTCGACGCTATTACTGCGGCCACCATCACCTCGAGAGCTTTCTCGAAGGCGGTCAACAAGGCTTACCAAGCCTTCATGGCCAACAAAGCACAATTCATGAACAACACTCCCGCCAAGGAAGCAGCTCCCGTTATGGAAGCAGCTCCCGCCGAGGAGAACAATGAAACGGAAGGAGGACAAAGCAATGAGTAACAACCTGCAAACCTTTACCAAAGGCCTTATCAAAGAAAACCCCATCCTGGTGCTGCTGTTGGGCTGCTGCCCGACCTTGGCAACGACCACCAGTGCCATCAACGGCATGTCGATGGGTTTGGCCACCACCTTCGTGCTGGTGCTGTCGAATATCTTCATTTCACTTTTGAAGGGCTTCATCCCCGACAAGGTGCGTATCCCCTGCTTCATCGTGGTCATCGCCTCCTTCGTGACGGTGGTGCAACTCGTCATGCAGGCCTATGTGCCCGACATCTATGAGACCCTCGGCCTCTTCATCCCCCTCATCGTGGTGAACTGCATCGTGCTGGGTCGTGCTGAGGCTTTCGCCTCGAAGAACCCCGTT
>JAFWRA010000254.1 GCA_017508895.1 Bacteroidales bacterium | reverse complement strand
CTTGAGTTCAACAAGGAAAGCAAGAAGATCATCCTCGCCCTGCCTAAGGTAGAGGAAGAGAAGGAAGCTCCTGCCAAGAGCGTAGAGGAAAAGGCAGCCGAAAAGGCCGCCAAACAAGCCAAGCGCACTGTGAAAGAAATCAATGACAACATTGAGCACAGCACCCTCGGCGACCTCGAAGTCCTCGCTGGCTTGAAGGAAAACCTTGAGAAGCAAGAGAAAGCCCAGAAAGGCGAATAATCGCTTCACTTGCTAAAAGCAAAAACGACCGCTCTCGTTTGAGGGCGGTCGTTTTTTTGTTGCCGTTTTGCGTCATCGTAAAGAGCCCTCTTCAACAAAAAAATAGAAAATCCTTTGATTTTTTATTTTTCGTCTTTAATTTTGAAGCGTCTTTTTCGACAATTACAAACCAACTAAAATCAACATACTATGAAAAAAAGAATTCTACTACATCAAAAAGGAGTCTTCGTCCTCCTTCTTGCCCTCTTTCTCGGCATGGGAACGGCGTATGCGTACGATTTCTCTGAGTCGTACTCAGGGAAAACTTTTTACTTCAACATCACTGATGCCACCAACCACTATGTGGAGATAACCTTTCCAGGGACATCACATACTAATCCTTGGAGTGGATACACAATGCCTACAGGAAGCCTCATCCTGCCTTCCACTATCTCACATGATGGGACCAACTACACGGTGACAGGAATAGGCGAATATGCTTTCTTTCGTTGCGATGGCCTCACCGGTTCGTTGACCATTCCGAATTCTGTGACCTCGATAGGTGAATTTGCTTTCCAGATTTGTAGTGGTCTCACCGGCTCGTTGAACCTCGGTAATTCAGTGACTGAGATAGGCCCCTATGCATTTATGGACTGCGGTTTCACTGGTTCGCTGACCCTTCCAAACACCTTGACCTCAATAGGTGAGATTGCCTTTGGTTATTGCGACGGATTCACGGGCTCGCTGAACATTCCTAATTCAGTGACTTCAATAGGCGAGGCAGCTTTTGTTGAATGCACTGGCTTCAACGGCACACTTACCATTGGCACAGACTTGACTTCAATGGGTGCGAGCGCTTTCAAAAACTGCAGCAGTTTTACGCATGTGAACTACAATGCCATCAACTGCGCTGATGTCACCGAAACGTACAAGCCTTTTGAGAATTGCGGAGGCACGCTCACCATCGGCAATCAAGTACTAAGAATCCCTTCCTATATGTTCTACCAATGCTCACTTTTCACGGGCTCGCTGACCATTCCTAATTCCGTCATTTCGATTGGCGTTTGCGCTTTCGATACATGTGAAGGTTTCACGGGCACGCTGACCTTAGGTAGTTCCTTGACTTCAATTGAATGGTCTGCATTTTATTATTGTAGCGGTTTTACGGGAAGCTTGGTTATTCCGAATTCAGTAACCACGATAGATGATTATGCATTCACTCATTGTGATGGCCTTACGGGTGGTCTGAAACTCGGCTCATCCTTGAATTATATCGGTGATATGGCTTTTGCTTATTGTCACTTTACAGGTACATTGACCATCCCGAATTCCGTGACTGTGATAGGTCAAGCAGCTTTCTATGGATGCACTGGACTCACTGGTCAGTTGATTATTCCTGGTTCCGTAGTCCAGATAAATAACTCTGCTTTTTATGACTGCTCAGGTTTCACTGGTTCGTTAACCATCCCGAATTCCGTAACCTTGTTAGGCAATTCTGTTTTCCATAATTGTACTGGTTTCACTGGTATGCTGACCATCGGGTATGGAGTGACTTCTATGGGCGATTACGCTTTCTCTGGTTGTTCCAATCTCTCATCAATGATGGTATACCCGGAGATACCGCCCACCTTGGGCACAAACGCTTTCCAAAATGTGCCCAAGACCATCCCAGTGAAAGTTACTTGTGGCAAAGTGAGTGCCTATCAGAGTGCCTCGGGCTGGAATGAGTTCACCAATATTCAGGAGTTTTGCGACCCATTGACCTACTCCATCAACCCCGATGGCGTTTCCGTTACCGTGACTGGCCATGTGGATGGCACTAATGCTACAGGTGAGCTTTTCATTCCCGAGACCAAGGTTATTGACGGCGTCGCATACACTGTGACCGCGATTGGCAGCGATGCCTTCAGCAATTGCTATGGATTGACTGGTAGCCCAATCATACCCAACACCGTGACCGCTATTGGCAATTTTGCCTTCAGTGAGTGCACGGGCCTGACGGGTAGCCTGATTCTTCCTAACACTTTGACCTACATTGGAGCATACGCTTTCCAGGCTTGCCCTGGCTTCACAGGCGACCTGACACTACCCAACACGCTGACTACACTTGGCAATGGAGCTTTCTACTTATGCGACGGCTTCAACGGCAACTTGACTTTGCCTAACTCCATCACTGTTATTGGCAAGGACACATTTGCTACTTGTAAGTTTACAGGCTCGCTCACCATCCCTAATTCCGTGACAAGCATCGGTGAATATGCTTTCCATTTGTGTACTGGCTTCACCGGTTCGTTAACTATCCCCAATTCCGTGACCTCTATTGGCTATTTAGCTTTCTATGGTTGCTCAGGCTTCGATGGCACGCTGACCATCGGTACTTCCGTGGCCTCGATGGGACAAAGTGCTTTCAAGGAATGTGGCTTTACGCATATCAATTACAAAGCCGCTAATTGCGCTGGTTACAACCAGTATGAAGGTGTTCAACCTTTTCAAGGCATGAATGCAACCCTCTCCATTGGTAGTGCCGTGCAGACCATCCCGCAATTGATGTTTAGTAAGTGCACTGGTCTCACAGGTACACTGACCATTCCGACATCCGTAACCACGATCGAATACGGTGCTTTTTATGAATGTTCAGGTTTCACAGGATCATTGAATATTCCGAATTCAGTGACCTCAATAGGTGGAAACGCTTTCTATAGTTGTACTGGATTTGATGGCACTTTGACCCTCCCGATTTTTTTGACCACGATAGAGAATTCTGCTTTCCGTAATTGTAGTGGCTTCACTGGTTCGCTGACCATCCCAGATAGGGTGACTTCTATAGGAGCAAATGCTTTTCTGGGTTGTGAAGGCTTTACGGGTTATTTGCACATCGGCAATTCCGTGTCCTCGATTGGAGCTTATGCTTTTGATTATTGCACCGGATTCACTGGCTCCCTTACCATTCCTGAATCTGTGACAGAGATAGGTGCAGCTGCTTTTCAGAGTTGTATGGGTTTCACGGGCAATTTGAACATATATGGTCCCCTGACTTCAATTGAACATCATACTTTCAATTATTGCTGGAATTTAACAGGCACGTTGACCCTCCCGAATACGGTGACAGAGATTGGTGAATTGGCTTTCAATTATTGCAACCAATTGACGGCAATCACAGCCCTTCCTGAAACGCCTCCCACTTTGGGCGCAAACGCGTTCCAGCATGTGCCGACAGGCATCCCCGTGTACGTGCCATGCGGTTCCCTTAGCGCCTATCAATCTGCTTCAGGCTGGAATGCGTTCACCAATATGCAATGCTCGCCATGGACGGTGACCCTTTCGGTCAATCCGTGGGATGGAGGCACTGTTGAGTTTACGGATAGCAATGGAACCAATGGGCACTATGCCAACAACACCACTTGCTCTGTACTTGCCACACCGAACGACAACTACCTCTTCATGCATTGGAGAAGCAACGGGGAAGTGGTCAGTTGCAACGCTAGTTATAGCTTTAACGTAAATGGAGATACTGCGCTTGAGGCCATCTTTATGCCTTTGGACAATGCAAGTACGATTATCGGCGAAGGCGAGACTACCAGCATCTATCTTCCCAGTCATTCATATTACAAATATGCCTTGACACAACAGATCTATACTGCCAGTGAGTTGGGTGGGAGCTTCACCATCAACAGCATTTCCTTCTTCAACGCAGGAGACACAGAGACCCGACGCTACGATGTGTACCTTGTCCATACCAACAAGTCGACTTTCAGCAGCGGCACCGATTGGATTCCTGCCTATCAGGCTGACTGTGTGTATTCAGGCCTCGTAACCATGAGGAAGGGCATGTGGAACACCATCGTTTTGGACACGCCCTTTGATTATAATGGCACTTCCAACTTAGCCCTCATCATGGACGACAACTCAGGGACTTGGACGCCTACGCCTCACATGGCTTGCCGCGTGTATCCAACACAAGGCTATCAAGCCATTTGCGTTTACGGCGACAACACCAACTATATTGCCAATAGTCCCTCATCATACACTGGTCAGCTAAGTCCGCAAAAGAACCAGATCATGTTCAACAGACCCGTGTACACCATCACCGCAACTCCGAATAATGCGTCGATGGGAACAGTGACTGGAGCTGGACAATATGGTTATGGCGAGCTGTGCCGACTGAAGGCCACGGCCAATTCGGATCATACTTTCTTGGATTGGATGGATATTATTGGCGTGGCCGCTTCGGATAAAGCGGAATATGAGTTCATTGTGACAGAAGACAGGACACTGAGGGCGAATTTCTTTGAAGGTACCGATGTTTGCAACCTCACGCTTACCCTTGGAAACTATGGCTGCTATTGGGGCGGCGATTATCTGGAAGTGCATTTTGGGAACGGAATGAGCCACCTGTTTGGTGTATTGAATGGCGAGTCGATTTCCTCCTACACGCTTCCATTTGTCAACGGGAGTCATGTCGAATTGAACATGCAGATTGGAACATTCTCTGACCAATACCACTTCGAGGTGCGCTATGCCAATGGTAATTTGGCATGCACAAGCGATGCCGTTATCGGTGAATCTTCCTACGAGTTCGACTTGGATTGCGATGAAATGCCTGCCAACTGGGCTTATCTTGGCGATGGAGACAATATATCTGATGTTTTTCTGCCCAGCTATTCGTAT
This sequence comes from Bacteroidales bacterium, assembly GCA_017508895.1. The sequence continues at coordinate 7,242 of JAFWRA010000254.1, read as the reverse complement.
TATAATTATGGGTTGTCACAACAAATCTACACGGCTGACGAGATTGGCTCGGCAGGCAACATCACCAGCATCGCCTTCTATAACCAAGGAGAGAACAACACGAAGACCCGTACATACGACATCTATCTGATGCCGACCAATAAATTTGAGTTTTTCAGCAATACCGATTGGATTAACATATCGGAAGAGGATAAGGTATTCAGTGGTGATGTGACCCTGACTACCAACGAATGGACCTTCATCACCTTTGACAAACCGTTTGTTTACGACGGCACTTCCAATCTTGTCCTTGTCATGGATGACAACTCTGGTTATTATACGAATGCTCCCCACATGGCTTGTCGGGTTTATGGAACCAGTCTCGACCAAGCCATACGCGCTTACAGTGATGGCACTAACTACGACCCGTTTGTTCCCACGAGCTACAGTGGAACCGTCATGGATATGAAGAACCAGATCTACTTTGGCTTTGCAAATAATATTGACTGCTGGCCTCCTGCGAATTTGACCGCCAACGACATCACTGCCAGTTCGGCCACCCTCAACTGGGAGGGCTATCAGGACAGCTACAACGTGCGCTACAGAGTTGCTCCTCCTTTCTATGAAGATTTCGAAGATGAGGAAGAAACGTTTGCCGGGTGGACCTTCACCAGCATGAATGCTATCAATGACATCGGAGGTACTGGCTCTAATCCTGCTGGAATCTATACCATCGCTAAACACAGCGGTTCTTATGGCTTCAGATTCTCGTCCTTCTCCAGAAAAACTGATGATGAAACTTACGACCAATACTTGATTTCTCCTAAGTTGACTGTTACGGGTGAACTCAAATTCTGGTTTAGGAAAACAAATAACTCAGAAGAAAACTTTTATGTGGGTTATTCCACCACAGGCAATGATTTGGAAAACTTCACTTGGACCGAAGACCTTGTTCCCAGCACATCATGGCAGGAATATACGCTACAACTTCCCTCCAACGTGAAATACATCGCCTTCCATTACTATGGCAACTTTACTTACTATGTCTATTTGGACGACATCACCATCGGTGGCAATGGCATTCCGATGGGCAATTGGGTCAATTTGAACAACATTGCCGGCACCACGATTGAAATCTCAGGCCTCAATCCTTCAACCAATTACGTATGGCAAGTGCAGGGCAACAACACCAGCTGTAACGATGCCGGTACCACTCGGTGGAGCAAAAAGGCCACCTTCACCACCGAATGCGATGCTATCATTGTCGATGCAGATAACCCGTTCTTTGAGGACTTTGAAGGCGAAGCCTTTGTGCCCAACTGCTGGGAAACCTACTCAACGAACTCGCGTCAATGGACAAGAAGCACAATTGAAGCCAATTCCGGTTCGGCAAGCGCCTATAGCAACTTTTTTGGCGACGTCTATTTGGTGATGCCCGCCCTCGAGCTTTCGGCCAATGCTTCGGCGGCGCGACTTTCCTTCTGGTCGTATAATTCTTATCCTGATGACTTTGCACCGGGCAACAACAATGTCGTGCTGCTCGACGGCGATACGGAGACCGTGCTCTGGTCAGCTGAAACAGCAATCCATGATTGGACGGAGGCCACCATCGACCTCAGCGCCTATATGGGCCAGACCATCACGCTTGCCTTCAAGTATGCGGGCGACAACGGTAACGGCTGGTATGTTGACGATGTGGAGGTTTCGGCCGGAGCATCCATCTCCCTCACCGGCGGCGAATGGTACTTCATCGCTTCGCCTATCGCTAACATCAATCCTGCCCATGTCCCCTATATGACTATGGGAGACTACGACCTCTACCGCTTTGAGCCTTTCGCCACCGACGAGGAATGGCGGAACTATAAGAGCACGTCTTTCAGCCTACAATCAGGACAAGGCTACCTCTATTCACACGGCACGGATATTACGTTCACCTTCTTCAGTACTTACACGGCCACTGCACCCGTGGAGGTGCCGCTTGACTACGACGCCAACGACAGCCGCAAGTGCTGGAACCTGGTGGGCAACCCGTTCAAATGCGAGGCATACCTCAACAAGGAATACTACGTGCTAGATGAAGAAGGCACGGGTATCAACCCTGAACCGGTGCCTGCCAACACGCCCATTCCTGCATGCACAGCTGTGTTTGTGAAGGCCGTTGCCGACGGCGACACGGTAGTTTTCACTAAAGTGACACCGTAAAAGACGCAATTGCGTTTCTACTCATACGCAAAAGACCGCTCTCGGATGAGGGCGGTCGTTTTTTTATGCTTCGCTTTTGCATTATTACTTCTTCTTCACATAGTCATTCATCTTTGCCTTGCCCCAAATCACTTCCATGATTTTGAGGGATTCATGGACGTCCATGTTGCCACGGGCTTCGAGGTTGCGCTGGATGAAGACACAGTCGGTGAGCTCGGCATTGTCGCACACGATGTCGTGGGCGAGGGCATCGCAGGTGGGCGCACCACAAATGCCGCAGTCGGTCTGAGGCAGACGGGCACGGTATTCGTCGATTTTCTTCATCTTCTCTAAAGCCACAGCGATATTGTCGTCCAATACGAGCATCGAACGCGGATTGATTTCACCGACCTTCATGTGGCGCATCAGGTAGTTGCGCTCTTCTTCCAGTTCGTGGTCTTTGGTCTGTTCGCCTTTGCGCTCGCGGTCGGCGATCTTGCGGGCGCGACCGAACACACGCTCACAGATGAGGAAACGGTTGTCGCAGGTTAAGATGCCACCTGGGCAGCTTTGGTCGCAGGCACGCAATTCGAGGAAGTCGACATCCTCAATCTCTTCATTTTCCACCTTTTCCAAAAACTCGATGACATTATGGATCTCGTCAATGGAATAGGAGTGGCGGGCATCTGAGAGACGACGCTCGCCATTGGTCAAGGAGGTCAGCACGCCATCGGCAGAGAGTTGCGACACGGGCAGTTTCTGTTCCTTGTAGCCATGGCCTTGTTTCTTGATTTCGTGATAGACGCGGTTGTAGAGCGAGTCCATGTTGATGACACCGTCGACCAACGACTTTTCTTCACCCACAGGATTTTTCACAGCCGCAATCTTGGCCGCACAAGGGGTGATGTAGAATATGCCGATTTGGTCGTCCTTCAATTCCATTTCCTCCTTGATTTTGCGGCGGATATACATGGCCGTGATGTCGATGGGAGCCCGCAATGGGATGAGGTTTTCCGTGAGACCTGGGAATTTTACCTGAATCAGGCGTACTATGGCCGGACAGAAAGTCGAAATCAGCGGTTTGATGTCGGGGTTTTCAGCGGCATATTTCTTCTTGGCTGCCGTATATACTGGTATGGACGACTCCGCCTCGATGATGTGGGTGAATCCTATGTCCTTGAGAATGCCGTAGATGCGCGACACAGTGATGTCGTTCGGGAACTGGCCCATAAATACGGCAGGCACCAAGGCGACTCGGATAGGGAAGTTGAAGATGTCCTCAAAGTCGTCTTGCTCGATATAGATGGAGCGGGTGGGGCACACCTTGAAACAGTTGCCGCAGTCGACACAGCGGTCGGGCATCAGGACGGCCTTGCCGTCGCGCACTCGCAATGCCTCTGTGGGGCAAATCTTCATGCAACGCGAGCAGCCGATGCAGGTGTCTTCATCTATCTTAAGGGCGTGGAAGAACGGGGTCTTTTCCATATCGTTGAATTGTTGATTGTTTAATCGTTGAATTGTTTGTGCGATACACTTCGTGTAGAAATCATTCAAAAATCTCTTTTTCAAAATCTTACAAAATCATTTTTCTTCTTCAATTGATTATTGATTTTATTATTGATTTTGTCGGATTTCTTTGCGAAGCAAATCCCTATGTAAAGTTTACCTCCATCTCGACGGTGGTGCCAACCCCCACAGTTGAGGTCACATTCAGTTTGTCGACATTCTTTTGGATGTTGGGCAGACCCATGCCAGCGCCGAAGCCCATGTTACGAACTTCAGGCGAGGCGGTGGAGTTGCCTTCCTGCATGGCCCAGTCGATGTCGGGGATGCCGGGGCCTTTGTCTTCCACCTTCAAGATAATCTTGTCGGGTTCGATGTCGGCGTAAATCATGCCTCCGTAGGCATGTGCAATGGCATTCACTTCAGCCTCGTAGAGGGCAACGACCACTCGTTTCACGATTTGAGGGCTGACGTTGAGCTGTTTCAAGGTCTTCTTGATGGCGCTCGATGCGGCTCCCGCGTTCACGAAGTCCGCTTCATATACTTGGTATTCTAAGTGCATGACGTTCGGTTTTAGTTAGACATCGGTTAGAAAATGGGTAGCATACCCGCTTTGAAGAGCAGTCCGCAGGCCTTGAACATGGAGAAGTCGCTTTCCATGACCACCATGCCTTCGTCCTCGGCCTCCTCAATCATCTCCTCAGTGGCTTTCTTTCGCCTCACGAGGACAATGATGTCGAGGTTGCCCATCTCGCAGGTACGGATGGTTTGCATGTTGCATAATCCCGTCAGAATCACGGGGTTGTAGTCGCCTAGGGTGAGCACATCGCTCATCAAGTCGGAGGCGAAGGCGGTTTCGTGATCTTCGTCCAATCGGTCTTCACCGCAACGCACCTTGGCGTTCAAAAGTTCAGATATTTCTCTGAGTTTCATTGTATTGTTGATTGTTGTATTGTTTAATCGTTTAATTGACTACGTCGAATCTTTGATTTGTTGTTTGTTGACTGGGGGCTTCGGGAAGCGAGACGCGAGACTTTTGAAGGTCCCTAAGCCTGTCGAAGGGCCGCTTTGCGTCATTGCTAGGCACGAAGCCATCCAAATCATTCAGTTTAATTGCACAAAAATAGGTCTTTTTTTTATAGGTAAGCGGGAAAGACGTTTTTTTTGTTGGAAAAAACTTGCAAAAAGAGGTTCCAGTCTTTCTTGGTGACGTTTTTCCAATAGTCATTTCGATGCGACGCACCCCTCGATGTCGTATTGCTCACTCTTCCTTTTTCATACCCATATTTTGAGTGTCATTACAAATTTTATGCGTTTGTCTTGACCAACACTATATCGTATCAATAAAATTTTTACTTTTGCGACATCATAATCCACAAGCAATTTTTTAGAATTATTACATATGGAAATAAAAAGAGTATTCGACCTTCTTGACAACTATGTTGAGAAATACCCCAACCAACAAGAAGCCCTCGCAGGCAAAAAGAACGGCCAATGGGTGAAATATAGCTCCCGTTCCTATAAGGAACATGCTGACATACTTAGTTATGCCCTCATTGAGTTGGGCATTGAGAAGGGCGACAAGGTCGCTATGATATTGACCAACCGTCCCGAATGGAATATGCTCGACATGGCCATCAGCCAGGTCGGGGCTATCAACGTGCCGGTTTATCCGACCATCAGCGAGGACGACTACCGATATATCCTTCACGACTGCGATGCCAAGATGGTCATCATCGACGGCCTCTCGGTGATGAACAAGGTAACCAATATCCTGCCCGATGCACCCAATTTAAAAATGGTCTACACTATGGTTGACCGCGAGAAATACCCTTATTTCGATCAACTGCTTCAGATGGGCAAGGAACATCCTCATGCCGATGAGTTGAAAGCCCGTAAGGCTGCCGTCAACGAGATGGAGTGTGCCACCATTATTTATACATCGGGTACTACTGGTACTCCAAAGGGCGTGATGCTTTCGCACCACAACCTGATGAACCAGTTCCCGAACTTCCATTACACCATCAGCGATACCTCCAATAAGGCCTTCAGCTTCTTGCCCGTGTGCCATGCCTACGAGCGTGCGCTGAACTATTGTTACCAGTATCGTGGCATGTCGATTTACTATGCCGAGAGCTTGGGGACCATCGCGAATGATATGCGCGAAATCCATCCTACGATGATGTGTGCCGTGCCACGTGTCCTTGAGCGTTTCTATGAGGCCATTTACCAGTCAGGCAAGAAGCAGAAGGGCATCGCAAGGGCTATCTTCTTCTGGGCGTTGCACCTCGGCGAGCGTTACAAGATTGATGCTACCAGCCGCCATTGGTTCTACGATTGGAAGCTGAGCATCGCCGACAAGCTGGTCTATTCCAAGATTAGGGCCAACATCGGTGCTGAGAACTTCGACATCATCGTTTCGGGCGCCGCTGCCATCTCCCAAAAGATTGCTGGTTTCTTCTCAGCCATCAAGATGCCGGTCTTCGAAGGCTATGGCCTTACCGAGACTTCGCCGGTTATTGCCGTGAGCAACCGCAATCCGCATGGCCGCGAAGTGGGCTATGTGGGTCAGCCATTGCCAGGCACCGAGGTGAAGATTGCCGACAACGGCGAGATTTGTTGCCGTGGCCACAACGTGATGATGGGCTACTACAAGCACCCCGAACTCACCAAGGAAGTCATCGACGAGGAGGGCTGGTTCCACACGGGCGACATGGGCGAGATTGACCAATACAACCGCCTGCGCATCACGGGTCGTATCAAGAGTCTGTTCAAGACCTCAGGCGGTAAATACATCAACCCCGATGTCATCGAAGCCAAATTCTGTGCTTCCAAGTTGATTGAGCAGTGTTTGGTGGTGGGTGAAAACCAGAAGTTTGCAGGTGCGCTCATCATCCCGAGTTTCACCGACTTGAAGGCTTGGTGCGCTGAGGAGAAGATACCTTATACGACCAATGCCGAAATGATTCAAAATGCAGAGGTCATGAAACGTTTTGCCAAGGAAGTCAACGAGATGAACAAAGGCTTGGGCGAGACGGAGAAGGTCAAGAAGTATGTGCTGCTGGCGGATGAGTGGAGTATCGCTAACGGTTTGCTCACACCTACGTTGAAAGCCAAACGTAAGGTCATTATTGCCAAGTACAAAGACTTGATAGAGAGTATGTTTGCTTAAAATCCGCACCAATCCGCACCATCGTTTTCTTGACAAGTGTTGCCATTGTGGGGAATAATTTTTTACTTTTGTTCCTATGAAAATGACGCGCATTTTAGTCGGCTTGTTGTTGATAGTTCTTGGAGCCTCGTGTTCGAGAACCCTGGAGTCGGAAATCAGTTGGCAGGAGAATAGCGCTCCCCGTGTGGTAGCAGTTGACACTCTTTTGCAGCATGACCCAGATAGTGCCTTGCGGTATCTTGAATGGTTTTATGAAAAAATCAATCGGTCGCCCAGTGCTGAATACTCGGGTTTGATGCTTTCGGAGGCTTGCTTCAAGGTGCGTCGCGAGGTGGCCTATTGCGATGAGGTAGAGAAGGCTTTGACTTATTTCGACAGCGTATCCTCCGTTTATCCCAACGACAAGG
>JAFWRA010000253.1 GCA_017508895.1 Bacteroidales bacterium | reverse complement strand
TCCTGAATCAGTGACTTCTATCGATAAGTATGCTTTCAGTAATTGTGAAAGTTTGAATGAAATCGTGATACCGAATGGCGTGGAATCCATCGGAAGATCTGCCTTTGAGGGTTGCAGCAGTTTGAGCCTTGTTGAGTTGGGCTCGTCTGTTTCGTATCTTGCTGAAGCAGTGTTCTTGATTCATAGTTTGGAAGTCAGGCTCAGCCTCATCTGTCATAATCCAGTTCCGGCGCAATGTGAACATAACACTTTCCCGCAAGATGCGGAGCAGCAGGGTGTTATTATGGTTCCGTGTGAAACTGGCGAGGCCTATCGTGAGGCTTGGGGCGAGTATTGGCAAAACGGTACTATCGAGGAAGACTGCGGCAGCGGTTTGGTGGAATTCCACGGCTCCGAATGGTACTACGAAATCCAAAACGAGAACGGCAGCATCACCTACCAGCATTTGGAATATGTGGCCGACACGACCATCAACCATAAGGATGTACAGATTATCATCCGCACCAACACGCTTTACGATAAAGGCGAGCACAATGAGGTGACACGGGAGTATGTTTATCGTGAAGACCAGTTGGTATATTGGTGGAACAAGGATTTGCAGGAATTTACCGTGCTGTATGACCTTGGCGCCCAAGAAGGCGACAGTTGGGTCATCAAGGTCGGCACGGAGACCCTCACGATGCATGTGGATGCGGTGGATTATAACTACTACGGAGGGCAGTTATTCAAGATGTTGTATGTGAGCGATGACCAAGACCTCTTCAGCGGCACTATCGTGAGCGGTGTGGGTCATCTTTCCAGCTTCTTCCCCGAACGGCTGATGACACGCGGTAGTGGATACGGCGTGAATGGTCTGCGTTGCTATTGGAGATATGGTAATCTGCTCTTCACCGTCAACCGTGGCGATTGCGATGCCATCTATGCCGAGCTGCATATCGGCCTTGATGAACCCACAGCGATCCCGTTTGCCATCTATCCCAACCCGACCAATGGCGTCCTCACCATTCAGCATTCAGCATTGACTACGTCGAATGCTTCGCATTTCAACATTCCGAATTCATCATTCAGAATTACCAACCTGATGGGTCAAACCGTTCTCACGGGCAGTCTCACCGCTGAAACCCAACAGATTGATGTGTCAGGTTTGCCGCAAGGCATGTATTTCATCAGCGTGGGCGAGGGGACGCGGAAATTTGTGGTGCGTTAATCGCGGTCCTGTAGGGCTGTCACACCGTGGCAGTCGCCGGCTCGCATTCGGCCCGAATGCAACAAGACGCGGCTTCCGTGGTACAACAGCCCTACAGACCGAAACGAATAGATAAATAACAATCAAATAATTAGACCTATGAAAAAAGTATTACTAATTACGATGATGCTTGCAAGCTGCATGCTTGTTAAAGCGCAAAACTATCTTCTAATGTACATCGATGATATAGAACCCGACCAGGTCTTAGAGTTTTGTATTCCGGATTATGACAGTATTGTCATCGTTGATACCACGTGTGACTATTCATATAATGAACATTGGCTTGTGTATCCTGTGTTTGGAGGCAGTACCTATCAAGTGTTAGAACCAATTCTTACATTGATTCCTGATGAAACAAGCCATGTTTTAGATGTGTATTATTATTCTTGTACGAATGATCGGTTCACTTTTGAGATACGTTTTTTAGATTTCCCTTCTATAGAGCCTTGGTTTCCTATTTGTGCTTGGAAACATGAGGATGAAACGACAACGCTTGTTGCACCTGATAATTCCAGTTATTACTACAATCCGTATTATTGGAATTATGAATGGTCGACGGGAGAGAGCCAGAGAGAGATTGAAGTGACAGATCCAGGATTATATTGGGCACGATTGTATAATAATTGCGGTGATGTCATCGACAGCGTTGAGGTTCGAAATGGTGTCGAAATCAGCCTTGCTTCTACCGACCTTACAACCAACTTAAACCAAATTAGATGGTTGGTCGATGATGCGCAGTCTGCCTATATCACCGAAGTCAACATCTACAGGAATGGTTATTTTGTTGGAGTTGTGCCCTATACAGAAGGTAGTTTCCTAGACAATATCGGTAATGGTGCGACGCAGTGGCAATATCAATTGGTTGGTGTGACTGCTGACGGAGAAGAGTGTCCCGTGCAAAGTTATTGGAATCGCCCCATTCATCTCGACCATATTCAAGGACCAAACAACCATATCCTGCAATGGACTCCTTTCGAGGCTGAAAACGGTGCCTCCATTGAGGCCTATCGCATCTACGATTGGTTTGACGGTGAGTTGAGCCTCGTTGAAGAGGTCGGCTATTTTGCCAATATCTACAATTACAACCCGGATGATTTCAATGGCGACGCAGTGGTGGCTGCTGTGTTTGGATCAGGTGAAATGTCATTCTCCAATCGTGTTCCTGCCAAATATTACGATTTTGTCGGTGCTGAATGGTACTATGAAATTCAGAACGAGAACGGAAGTATCACTTATCAGCATTTGGAATATGTAGCCGACACGACTATCAATCACAAGGACGTGAAAATCATCATTCGTACCAATACGCTATATGACAAGGGTGAACACAACGAAGTGACCCGTGAATACATCTACGAGGACTTTGGCAAGGTGTATTGGTGGAATGAGAATTTGGAAGAGTTCACCTTGCTTTATGACTATAATGCCGGAGTGGGTGACGAATGGGAAATCAAGGTGGGAACACAGAGCCTAACCATGCATGTGGATGCATTGGAATACATTGATTACGAAGGTGTATCCTATCGACAGATGTATGTCAGCGACCCCGACAACCTTTTCAGCGGTAGTATCTTATGCGGCATTGGTCATTTGACGAGTTTCTTCCCCGAAAGGCTGATGATGCACAGCAAGAATTATCGCGTGGAAAGTATCCGCTGCTACTGGCGCAACGGCGAACTAGTGCTCAAATACGGCGACAGGGACTGCGACGAGGTGTATCAGGAATACCACAATGGCATCGAGGAAGACGGCCCTTCGACAGGCTCAGGGACCTTCACCGTTTATCCTAACCCGACGCATGGCGTTCTCGTTGTAGAGACTCGGCGCGCCATGTCTCTACCAGCGGAAACCTACCACATCACCAACCTCATGGGTCAAACCGTCCAAACGGGCAATCTCACTGCTGAAACCCAACAGATTGATGTGTCAGGTTTGCCGCAGGGCATGTATTTCATCAGCGTGGGCGATATGACACGGAAATTTGTGGTGCGTTAGTCGCGGTCCTGTAGGGCTGTCACACCGTGGCAGCCGCCTGTGCAGCCATGACAATCAACGGCTGCCGAGGTTCCTGAGTTTGTCGAAGGATGGTACGACAGCCCTACAGACAGAATAATTAAATGAATAACAAACAATCATCAAAAACTACAACAAATGAAAAAGACAGTTTTAACCTTGGTACTTGCCCTTGCCTTTATGCCAGTTTTTTCGCAAGCCATTTTGAAGCATACCTTCACCAACAATAGTGGCGGCCTTCATAGCGTTTTCCAGAATTCAATTCATGAATATGTCTACGAGATTCTTCCTGAGGTTTCGTATGTCGTTTGTGATTTGGATGAGGATGAAGCCATCACAGGCTTCTCAGTATATGACGCCGATTTCCAACTGACTAAAGAAATACCGTTCACCGTAGAGGGGAAATGGGGCATCAGATACAGCTCTTTTGGTGTGGTCATCGCCGGGAAACACCTTTTTAACAGTGATGACAAGATTGAGATTTGCCTTACGCCTTGGAAGCAAGGT
>JAFWRA010000252.1 GCA_017508895.1 Bacteroidales bacterium | reverse complement strand
TTATACACTTTCACTTGGGCGAAACCGCTGATAAAAGCCCAACAGAAGCATACGGTCAACAGGGTTCTCTGATAGTGTTTTTTCATGATAGTCGAACATGCATTTTACTCTGCAAAAGTAGCTAATACAAAAGTATCTCGCCACTTTGAGGAAGATTATTTTTCTGCCGTCCCCAAAACAAACTCTTCAATGTTCCCTCTGGCCTCGGTCATACCCAACTTCTTGCGTATACTGGTGCGTGCTTTACCGATCATCGCGGATGATACATCCAAAATGTCAGCCACTTCCTTCACTGAAAATGGCATCATCGATAATATGCAGACCTTGAATTCACTATCGGTCATAGCAGGTTGGTTACTCTTGATGCGTTGAACCACATCGGGATAAACCTTGTTGTATTCTTCAAAGATAACATCATAGGCAGAGTCGGCTTGTCCGCAGACACATGATTTCAGCTTTTGGAAGGACGGCTTGTCAATATCCTTGTTCTCGCCAATCAAGAAAATCTTGTAAACCATCATTACCTTTCGGAAGAGGTTATCGCGATTGGTCTCAGCTAATGCCTCGGATTCTTGTTGCAAACGGGTAATATCCAGGTTCAACTCAGCTATCGTAGCACGTTTTTGAGTGGCACGATACAAGAGGAAAAACACCAACGCGACCGCCACAACCAATACCAACGAAATGATAAAAAGCATTTTGCGCCGGCGCAGAAAAACTGAAATCATATTTTCGCTATGGTCCAGGTCGCCATTCAAGGTTGAAATGGTGGTCTGTACTTTTTCCATCAGTTTGATGTTCTCACTCGACCTTGCCGTGACAATGGCCTCATTCAAAGCCGCCATGGCCGAGTCGAAGTTGTTTTGCTGCCAATAGACGCAACCGCTGTAAAGGGCCGACAAGGTTTTCATCTCGGCATCGTCAGTGAGATTGAAATAACGCCGTGCCTGAAAAATGGAGGTGTCCTGCGAGATGTCCTCTCCCCTGCTGAATTTGCCTTCGATCTCCAACACCGTCCGTTCCATGTTGTCCATGTCGGACTTCACATTGCAAGCTGCCAATAGGCATATCAGCACAAAGGCCAACCAACATCTTGATTTGTATAGCAAATTCAGCATCGTCTCAACAATTAAACAATTGACTTCGTCGAATTATCATTTCAACAACGCAACAATTCAACAATTATTGCCCCGCCGCTTCCCCACCATTTTGGGCCTCATTCTCCAGTTCGATGTTACCGAAACGCAATGTAAAACCTGCACACACACAAGAAGAATTGTATCTCGATGTTTCTGAAACCGTTACCGTTGGGCTATCAATGTAAGTGTCTTGCTTCAACAAACCAAACAAATCATAGCCGTTAACAAACACCGACAACTTATGATTGAAGAAATCGGCACGCATACCGCAGTCGACGGAATAATTGGCGCCCTTCTTCCAAAACAGCGTCTGGGTCGGAGAATTGTAGTAAGCCGAGGCATGCACTTCCAGACGGTCCCATAGCTTGGTCCAAAGGTTCAGTCGAAAACTGTAGCAAAGCATCTCACTCGGTTCCAAAGCATCATCGGTCTTGATGTAAGATTCATAAAGGTTGGCATAAAACCGCAAATTGAACATCCCGTTCGGACGATACATCATGTTGAACTCACCACCCGCATTATACGACCTGCCTACATTGACCGGCCAGTTGAAAGAGACCACCCTGCCATAATGCTCATGGTAAGCCGCATCAGTTATCTTGTTGATTTCATTTTGTTTTCCTTTATAATATCCCGTCAAACCTACAGAACCAAAATCGTCCCAATACTTCGTCCAACTTGCCTCAATGTTGTGGGTGAAAACTTGTTTCAGCTTAGGATTGCCCGTAGCATAGGATTCCTCATCGAATTTGATAAAAGGACTCAGTTGCTCTGCGTAAGGATTCTGGATCCTCATGGAATAACTCAACTTGAAGTTGTGCATCGACTGGGTGTGATACGACAGATGCAGCGATGGCAAAGGATAGAAATAATAAGCTGTAGAATCATAATTTGGAGCGTCGGGATAGACAATTCCCGTCCTATAATACCTTAAACTCAAAGTAGGCTGCACAGTAAAATTGCCGAAACGGTGCCGCACCTGGAAATAGCCGCCCAAATGATGATCGACCTGACGGAATCGATACGACATTACCGAGTCGTGCACATATACGCCATTGGCCAGACTGTCCAATGGGCTGCACTCGTTTTTTCCTTCCCAACCGGCATTGATGCCCATGCCAAATTCACCATTCTTGGAATAAGGTAAATTGTAATCCACGCGTGCATTGATAGGGATGTTGGTCGAGACATAGTCCATCACGAATGCCCTTTCATACGGAGACGGCAAGGTGTAAATCTTGTGATAATCAATAGGAAGCGCCGAACGGGTAATACTTCCATTCATGCGTAAAGTAAGGTTATGTCCTTCTTCATCGAATTTGTGCTGATAGTTCAACCCGAAAGGCAAGAAGAGATAGTTTGAATTTGATTTGTTCTCGATGGAGTATTTGTACTCGCCCGATTGTTCAATGTATTCAATGCGTTCGCGCTCCTGTCTAACCTCCGAAGGCCCAAATGAATCCCAAAACATGGCATACAAAGAGAATGTGTTCATCTTGTCAGGCGTGTAAGTCAAGTTGAGGTTGAGCCCTGGACTGTAAGTAGCGTAATTGTTGGACATACTACTCTTCAAATGGCTGGTCAAGACTTGGTTTCCTTCTTCATCTTCACCATACAAATCCTTCTCGGAATGCGCTTCGCCTTTACCATGATACCAATAGGTGTTCGCGTAGGCATTCACCGTCCACTTATCGTTTTTCCAGACGTAAGAAGCCCACGGCATCACGTAGGGTTGCGAAGAAACATTGGTGCCAAAGCAAAAGAACTCGTTCCGCTTGATTTTGGTGTTCATCACGATGTTGATGATGCCATCGGCGGTGGTGGCATAGCGCGCCGATGGGTTAGTGATGACTTCTATGCGGTCGATGGCGTTGGCGGGCAAGGTCTGGATGTAGGCCTTGAGGTTTTCTTCCGTGAGGTTGGAAGGCTGGTCATTGATCCAAATTTCAACGGAAGAAGTCCCGCGCAAGGTGATGTTGCCTTCCACATCGACGCTCACTCCGGGTGCATTCTGCAAGGCATCGGAGGCCACGCCGCCTTGCACGGTCGGGTCGTCTGAAACTTGATACAACGTCTTCTCTCCTTCTACCGAAAACAAAGGTCTTTCTGCCGTGATGGTGATGCCTTCAAGCAGCAAAGTGTCTACCGCCATCTGCAGGCTGTCGGCTTTCGGTTTGACTTCAGGAATTTCGACTTGGGCAAAGACCGCCACGCTGAGCATCACAAAGGCGGCTGTGGGGAATAGGATTCTTGTGTTCATCGCATGGTACAATTTTAGGTTTGACCATGCAAAAGTATAGTGAAAAAACAGGCTTTCCGCAAGCCTAAGCCTCGTGTAGAGATATTTGCGGAAAGCCAAAAATCAACTATTTGTAATTCAATGCGTTGAAAAGTGAATGGTAGAGACCTTTTTACTCCATCTCCAGCTCTTCATACGCATATCTGACCTTCTCCCCGACCGTCATCACCAGATAACTCGGTGTCACCTTATCTTCATTGAGGTTGTCGGTCATCACATACTGCACACCGCCAAACTGACGCTGCTCGCGCATGTGGAAGTGACCCATGATGACCATCTCAACATTGTTGTTGCTCATCAGGTCCATGAAGGCATATTGCTCGTCTTGTGGCAAGTTGGCAGCAGGCGTGGTGGTGTAATTATAAGAGGTGCGGAACAGCCAGTTGTGACTGACGACGAAGCAGTGTCGGTAATCCTCGCGATGCGAGAGCTTCTCCTCCAGCCATTCCAACTGCCGCTTGCCATGGGTACCGTTACCCGAATCAAGGAAGATGAACAAATCCTTATAGCCACTGACGGTATTCACCGTAACGGTATAGGTTGAGGTATGGAAATACTGCTTGAAAAACGGGGCGCAATCGAAGTAAACGTCATGGTTGCCAATGACCAAGAAACAGGGGTCGTTTTTGACCTGATTCACGGAATCGTAAACCAAAGCGTCTTGGGTCATCCTAAAGCCCGCTTCCCCACTCTCGTTGACCATATCGCCGGCATGGATGGCGAAAATGGCCATCGGGTCGTTGCGCTCGGCAGTGATGTACTTGTAGAGACGGTCGTTCTCGCCCTGCGGAACGATGCTGTCGCGCTCGGAATAGTGCGAATCGGAACAGGAATAAAAGTGGTACTCGTCAGGGGCATTCTCGATGACGGGTTCGCCGTTCTGTGCGTTGTAGTCGAGCCAGTCGGCCACGCGTTCCTCAGTGTCACTGCGGTTGATGACCATGCCTGCGACATCCAAGCGGTTGCAGGAGGACAACCCTAATCCAATGGTAAGTGAGATTACAAATAGAATATGCAGTCGTTTTTTCATAATTAATCAAAATTATAGGTGAAACCAACATTGATGAAGAATCCGTTGTATTGCGATGATAGGTTCAGGACACCGGCAGGATGCAGTCCTGCTTCACCCAACACACGCCATTTGTCGTTAATATTGTAATAGCCGTTGAGGGTATAGTAGAACAAGGTCACACGCTCGACGATGAACTCGCGACAGTTGGATATGCCGCAACCGATATTCCATGAATGCATCTCGTCAAATCTAGAAGTTGGATTCTTCACTGGTGCATTGGGGAACAAATAGTATTCGAGGTCAAACACCACATTCATCGGCTCGAAGATGGTACCCATGCCTCCGTCAAGGCGCAGTGGAATCGCAGCCATATAGCGATTGCAGAGGCCTAATTTAAAGTTCCAATGGATGTTGCGATAGCCTATGCAGAACATACCGGTGAATTCCTGAATGCCATACGCCTTGAAACGGCGATACAGATAACGATTTTCAAGATAAAGCAGGCCTTCATTCCTCCAACTCGTATTGATTCCGAATTGATAGGCCACATTAAAAAAGTGCTTGTCTGGACCAGCTTTATATCCAAAGGTATAAGCAAACTCGGAATAATTAGGAGAAGAACAAAACTCGTGCCTATTCCTGAAATCAATGGCGAGCACCGCCGATGGCTCGAAGCCCGATGTACGGGTGTAATCGCCCTCCATAAGGAACCTTCCCCTAGTATAGCCTTGGGCTTGCGCTGCCACCGATGCCAGAATAAGGCTACAGAATAATACAATCTTTTTCACGACCAATTATTTAAATGAATAATGATTTTAAGTTCGTTCTCATTTGGTTTACAAAAGTACGGAAAAGAGTGAAATCTTTATGGCCTCAAGTTCCTTTTTCTTTAATTTCGCAAACATTATTAACCACTTATCCTATGAAACGCAGCAGTATTTTTATTACCAGTCTATTCTTTTTCAGTTTCTTAAGCATCAATCTTACTGCCCAATACGGTCCTCAGTTCGACAATCGTGGCTTCGAGCAATGGACCAATCGCGTCAGCGAGCCCACGCATTGGCATTCGGGTGGAACAGCCACCGGAACGTTTTCCAGCTGGGTAGATAGCCAAATCGAACAGTCCACTCAAACGCGTCCTGGCTCTTCGGGAACCAAGAGCGTTAGGCTCTATCCAGAAAGT
>JAFWRA010000251.1 GCA_017508895.1 Bacteroidales bacterium | reverse complement strand
ATCGCCGAAGGCATGACGGAGATGCTCGATGAAAATATTCGCGAAACCTTGATAGAAAAAGGTAGGGAGCGCGTCCAAGACTTTTCGTGGGACAAAGCTGCAAATGACATTTGGAATTCATTAATGAAAGCAATAAAAAAAGCATAAGATATGGCAAAGATAGTAATGTATCCCGCTGATAATAGAAAAGATACCTTAGATTGGAAAGCCGTCCAAGGGCAACATGTCACAGCCGTGCAACGGAATATCCTGGTTCTCGGCTCGGGTGGCCGCGAACATGCCTTGGCATGGAAGCTGGCACAAAGCGAAGGTGCACATGTCTTCATTGCGCCGGGCAATGCCGGTACGGCACAAGTGGGTGTTAATGTGGATGTAAAACCATCTGATTTTGAAGCGGTAAAAGACTTTTGTTTAAAGCAAAATATTAACCTTGTTGTTGTCGGTCCAGAACAACCTTTGGTGGACGGCATTGTCGACTTTTTCAAGAATGACGAAGTGTTGAAGGCCGTGAAGATTATCGGTCCCGACAAACGTGGTGCCCAATTGGAGGGCAGTAAAGCTTTTGCCAAGGACTTCATGGAAAAATACGGCGTTCCGACAGCGAAATGTTTCAAGGTGAACAAGGAGAATCTCAATGAAGGTTATCGGTTCCTCGAAAGCGTGAAGGCGCCCTACGTACTGAAAGCCGACGGTCTGGCAGCAGGCAAAGGCGTACTGATTCTCAACAACTTGCAGGAAGCCAAAGAGGAGTTGGACAAAATGCTTGATGGCAAGTTTGGAGCGGCTTCGGCTACAGTGGTCATTGAGGAATTCTTGAAAGGCATCGAGGTTTCGGTGTTCGTGCTGACTGACGGCGAGCATTATGTATTGCTGCCCGAAGCCAAGGACTACAAGCGCATCGGCGACGGCGATACAGGCTTGAACACGGGTGGAATGGGTGCTGTTTCGCCTGTACCATTCTGTAACTCAACGTTTTTGGAAAGGGTAGAGGAACGTATCGTGAAACCGACTTTGAAAGGCTTGAAAACCGAAGGCATCGACTATAAGGGCTTCATTTTCTTGGGTTTGATGAATGATGGCGGCGACCCGTATGTCATCGAGTACAACGTCCGCATGGGCGACCCTGAGACCGAAGCCGTGATGACCCGCATTGAAGGCGACTTCGCCGACTTGCTTTTCGCTTGCGCCGACGGACGACTGGATGAGGTGCATTATGCCAAAAGCGACAAGACAGCGGTCACAGTGATGATGGTGTCGGGAGGCTATCCTGAAGCCTACAAGAAAGGCATGAAAATGAACGGATTGGACAATTTGAAGGATGTCGTCGCCTTCCATGCCGGAACGGCATTTAACACTGATAACGAAGTGGTTACATCGGGAGGTCGCGTGATTGCAGTGACGGCACATGGAAACTCCATTGAAGAGGCGAGGGGCATCGCCTATCGCGAGGTGGAGAAGATTCAATTCGAAGGCGTCAACTACCGTCATGACATCGGTCTTGATTTGATGAGAATGCCATGATCAAGTTCTTCAGACAGAGCTATGCCATTCAATATGTGGTGATTGCCTTAATGGCGATTGCCCTTTGGATACCTGCGTTTGTTTCCGGAAAAGCCACCATGGGTTTGAATGAACCCGTGACCCCGATTTACAACCTGGTTGACCGGCTGCTCAGTTTCTCACCCATAGCCCAACATGCATTTGCATTTGTTCTATTAATGGTTGAAACCTTGATTTTCAACGCAATAATGGTCAACAACCAGATTGTAGGCAAGGTCAGCACCATGGGGGCTTTCGTTTTTGTCTTACTGATGAGCCTCACAAGAACGCAGATAAACCTTTACCCGTTTATTTTGTCTTTGGTTTTCATCCTGCTGGCAATCAGTAATTTATTTGAGATTTACTTGATGCCTAATCCGGAACTGAACCTACTGAAGACAGGCGTATTTATCGCCTTGGCTTCCATGTGTTACTTTCCTTCCATCGTGTTGGTTTTGTGGGTTTTGTTTGCTTTACCCATCGCCAAAAAAGGCAGTTTGCGCCTAGAATTGATTCCCATATTCGGATTCCTATTCCTTTATTTTGTCTATTTCGTTTGGGTGTTCTTGTTCGGCGATTTCCAAACTTTGTTGACAGGCTATCGCGACTATTTCACTTCAATTAAATTCTCGGTAAGAGGATTTAACTATAAGATTATCTGCTTGTTGGCTGTTTTAGTGGTTTCCACCATTTTCCTCTTGATGGGAAGTGGAAGTGCCAGTTTTGAGAAGACGGTGGCGGTAAGAACAAAGATTTCCATGACGGTCATCATGGCTGCATTTGCCCTGTTGCTGTTGTTCTTTGGCGGCAATGTGTTGATGAACGGATTGATTTTCATTGTTTTGGCCATTCTCATTTCATACGCATTTTCGTACACAAGCAACACAGGTTGGGTCAATTTGTTCCTGACGCTTTTCCTCATGCTGGTCTTTGCCAATCATTACTATTTCAAATTGCTGTAAATCATGTCTTTGCTGAAACAATATTCTAATTTGATTGAAGCAGGCTGTGATGAGGCTGGGCGAGGCTGTTTGGCGGGTCCGGTGGTGGCAGCTGCAGTCATCTTAAAGAAAGATATGGATTACCCTGAACTAAATGATTCAAAGCAACTTACGGAGAGAAAAAGGATGCAGTTGCGTGAATTGGTGATGCAAGAGGCACTGTCATACGGCATTGGTGTGGTGACGGCTCAGGAGATTGACGAAATCAATATCCTAAATGCCTCATTCTTAGCGATGCACAGGGCTTTAAATCAACTGACACTTCAACCTGAATTGCTCTTGATTGATGGCAACCGTTTCAATCCGTACAAGAAGGTAAAACATGTTTGCATTGTGGGCGGCGATGCCAAGTACCAGTCGATTGCTGCGGCTTCCATTTTGGCCAAGACCACCAGAGATATGATGATGGAGCAATACGGAGAGCAATATCCCGTTTACAATTGGAAGAAAAACAAGGGCTATCCCACGCGGGAGCACAAGCAAGCCATCGCGGATTACGGTACTACACCGCTGCATCGCATGACTTTCAATATGGCAATTCAGTTGAAGTTAGACTTGAACTGATGAAATTTAAATTATAGAAAATGAAAAAAATACTACATATCGCATTGCTGTTCGTTTTTACTTTTTCCGTGTTTTCGGCGAAAGCACAAAACGAGGAATTGAAAAGGTATTGGGATGATGTAGATTTCTCTGATACGACCTTGGTTGCATCCGAAACAATGTCCGAAAAGTTGGTCAATTACTTCTTTTCCTTCACCGATGGCGACGAGCAACGCTTTGACAGCTTGTCTATTGCTGGTTTGTGCATTGTCCTTGACAAAGCCAAGGTCAATATGAGGATGTATGAGTTCATCTTGGAGTTTGCTTTGAATGGCTATTCCAAAATGGGTCGGGACCAAGTGACGGATTATCTTTTGAATTATCCTCAACTTGCTGAAGATGAGGTTGATATGAATGAGGGATTGCGTTTGGATTCCATCACCGAACCCTATCAAAAGGTGAAAGTCGGGGCAAAAGCTCCTGACTATTCTGGGGTTACCATTGATGGCGACGCTTACTGTTTATATGGTTCTGAAGCCAAACATATCATCATTGTCTTTTGGTCAACAGACTGCGAATACTGCCATGATTTCTTGGTTCAAATACGCAAAAACTTGGACTTGAAGTCTGATTTTGAGTTGGTTACCTTCGCTTTGGCCGACAATGAGGATGAAGTGAAGCAGGCGGTGAAAAAAATGAGGCTTCCTGGATACCATTTTTATGATGCATTGCGTTGGGAAGCTAAGGCCTTTTTGGATTACCATATCACCTCCACGCCAACCGTCTTTTTATTGGATGCGGATAAGACCATTGTTTGCAAGCCATACGATTGGAAGGAATTAAAGGATTGGTTGAAACAAAATAACTGAGTTAATTGAAAATTAAATTGTTATAGAATATGAAAAAGTATCTCTCAGTAGGATTATTTTTGCTGGCCTTTTCGGTCAGCAAGGTGTTTGCCCAAAATGGGGAACTGGGTTATTATGACCCAACCGCAGCAGACCGTTGGGTGGATTCGGTGTACAACAGCCTCACTTTGGAGCAGCGTGTGGGGCAATTGATTTGTTTACGTGCCAATCAGCCAGATAAGCCTTTTAACGAAAACGTGGCGAAATACATCAAGCAGTACAACATCGGAGGCGTGTGTTTCTTCCGGGCCGATGCCGAGGCGATGGTGAGGCAGGCCAACGATTGGCAGGCCATGGCGCAGACACCTTTGATGGTCTCCATTGATGCGGAGTGGGGTTTGGCCATGCGGGTGAACAAGACCTTAGCCTATCCGTACCAGATGACTTTGGGCGCCATCAGCAACAATCAACTGATTTACGAGATGGGACAGCAGGTGGCCGAGCAATGCAAGCGCATGGGCATCCATGTGAATTTTGCTCCGGTCGCGGATGTCAATTCCAACGCCGCCAACCCGATTATCGGAGTGCGCAGT
>JAFWRA010000250.1 GCA_017508895.1 Bacteroidales bacterium | reverse complement strand
GGGATTTTATGCCGACAAACTCTGCATCACGCCCAAATACCTCTCAAAAATCGTGAAAGAGACCAGTGGGCAATCGGCTCCAGAATGGATCGATCAATATGTCATCCTCGAAGCGAAACAAATGCTGAAACACAGCGACTTATGCATCAAGGAAATCTCCGACGAACTGAATTTCGCCAACCCTTCGTTTTTCTTCAAGTATTTCAAGAAGCACACGGGCATGACACCGAACCAGTATCGGAACAGCTGAAGGGTTTCATTTCGGCAATTCAACGGCAGGCCAGCCAAAGTCTTGCACCATCTTGACCGAAAGGTTGTGCTTTTTCACATAGTCGGCGATAAAGTGCAGTCTGACATCCTCGCGCTTCTCCTGGTTGCTGTTGAGCTCCCAAAAAGCATCAAAGTTATCACCGAAAATCCTCTTGGCGCTTTCCATGTTGCCGGCACCGTCCTCAACGGCATCGAAGCCAGTCACCTCAAAGCCATTGTCGGTCTTCTTCAGGTGCATCAGTCCAGGATGGTTGCCGCCCGAAATGGTCTTCAACGTGTCGCCAACGACGTTGTAGTTGAACACCCAGAAGTCGCCCCACATCAGAATATCATCCTTATTTACATCGTTTGTGCTGATAATCATAGGGCAAGGGATGCAATGCTCAGCCTCAGCGTAATTCTTACCAATCACATTCACCAAGTAATCCTCAACGGTCGCAGCACACGCAACTGCATCCGGCACTTTGACTTCGGCAGGAGCGTTTTCCACTTGGGTTTCCTTTGGTTCTTCTTTGGCTTTCTTGTTGCCACAGCCAACCAAACTAACGCCGCAAATCAGGATGGCGGCCATCATCCACATTTTCATAGTTTTCTTCATTTTATTAATTGATTTTACAATGATTCAATTGATTGTGCAAAGATAATGGTTATTCTTCAATTGGCAAAACTTATTCCACGGATTCACTTCTCCAACCACTCCAAACCGAAGTTATAGAACACCATGGAATAGCCCAGTGTATCGCCGTCGGATTCCTCCACATAGAGACCGATGCTATGGTCGGGCAGGATGCAGAGCGAGGAATAAGCCGCATCGTAAGGCACGATGCACTTGCTCACGGGCCAGGTTTTTCCTTCATCGTAGCTGACATACACCGTCACATTCTCACGTCGCTCGGGCGCAGGCAAAGAATGCAGCAAGATATTCTTTTCAGCGCCCTCGTTTACAGACGAATAACGGATAATATCGCCGTTGCAAGCTGTGGCCACAAGGTCAGGCCAAGCGGAGGTCTCAGGCAGCCAAGTGGTACCACCATCTTCCGAGATGTTGTACCACCGTTCTCCCTCATGGCGGATGCTCATCAGGATGCGGCCATCAACTAGTTCTACCACCTTGGCTTCGTCACCACGCTGTGAGGCACGGCCTGAGATCTGCCATGTCTCACCGTTGTCGTCGGAATAGACGGCATAGTTGCAGGCAGCCCATTCCTCGGTGTCGCGCACGGCGAGGACAAACATGATGCGTCCTGTGGAGGTCAGCAAGCCGTTGCCCGAAGCGAAGAAGGCCGACCACCATGTGCGACTCACCTCATTTTGGCACTTTGCGCCATAAAGCTCATCAGTGATGTCTTTGGGCTCAGACCAAGTCTGTCCGTTGTCGTAACTTCTTGCTATATAAGTTCGTAGCGGGTTTTCAGGTCTTCCTTGCCAAAAACCACAACCACCCACGAAAGCCGCCAAAAGGCCGCCTTCGTCGTTGGTGCGCACCAAGGCGCAGTCGCCGTAGCCCTTCCCCACCCCTTGGCCTTCCATCAAGGTGTAAGGCTCGCTCCATGTGTGACCGCCATCGGTGCTGCGGTTGATGAGGATATCGATGTCTTCGGGCAAATCACGGTCGTTGTTTTTCCGCTTGTCGGTGGCAATAACCAAAGAACCGTCTTTGGCCGTGATGATAGCGGGAATACGGTAGTTCTTTGAGTCGTAATCGCCTGGACGATAGATTACCATGCGCAAACGGATGGAATCGGGTTCAAGCTCGGATGTCTCGACAGGTTGGCTATTATTGCCACAGGAGACCAACACAAAGCCTAATGCCATGATGAAAAGTGAAATTTGGTATTTCATAAGCGTAGTATTTAGGCATCAAAAATACAAAATTCTCCGTCCCAACAATGTGAGACGGAGAATTTTGAAGTTTTATGTTCAGCCGAAGTTTATTGAACCATGATTTTCGCTGTCACTCCCCTACTCTCGCCCATGGCTTTCAAGAAATAAACGCCCTTTGGGCATTTACCGAGGTCGAGGACAGAACGGCCATCCATGCGGTTTTCATAGACTTTGCGGCCTGTCATGTCATAAACCTCTACATCCCATTGGCCTTCGCCGAGGTTCAAATTAAAAACGCCTTTGGAAGGGTTAGGATAAACTCTAATTGGAGTTTTTTCTTGATCCGAAACTGATTCCGTCCAATTTAAAGCGGTAACAAGAGAAACTAGTGGTAGAGTGTTCTCAAAATACAGCACAGGATATACCAATTCCTTAGCCCAAATATTCATATAAACTTCGAGTTGTATGCTTTGCCCACGCGGAATCACAATATTCACTTCCTCATCGAGTGAAAAACTCTGTCCGTTATAAGCAAAATAATACCACCATTCTTCACCCTGATTAACGGTAATT
>JAFWRA010000249.1 GCA_017508895.1 Bacteroidales bacterium | reverse complement strand
ATCCGTCGTGGGACTCTGGTGCCGCTTTTCAATTTTTCGCGATTCACTATCGAACGCACTTCGTCGCGTTTTACTTGTCGTTTCGTCGAGATGAGCGACCCCGCCATTGCCGATTTCACGGTCAACTTCAACTCGCCTGTGTTCTGGGATTTCCTTTATCGGCATCCTGTTTTCATCATCGAGAAACCGGCGCAACGGCTTGCCGAAGAATGGTTTGGACGGATGGAATGGATCGTTCGAACCTTCGACGGCGAAATCTGCCAACAGATGGTTTACAGCGAACTGCACAACCTCTTCATCGCCATTGAGCAACGGATTGCCCAGCTTTTTCCGCCCGAGGTTCACGATGAGAAATCGGCCGTTTGGAGCATCCCGGACCGCCTCAACGCGCTTTTGGACCAACATATCCACCATGAACGCAGCGTGAAGTTCTATGCTTCCGAGTTGTGCCTCAGTCCCGACTATCTGAACAAGGTTTGCCACCGCCTGATGAAGACTTCCACCAAAGCCCTCATCAACGACACGGTCATCTATGAACTCAAGCGCTACCTTGCTGAAACCGACCTCACCGTAGAGGAAATCGCTGCCCGTATGAACTACGACAATGTTTCCTACCTCTGCCGTTTTTTTCGTAATGCCACAGGACAATCAATGATGGAGTTTCGGAGAAAGCAGCGGTGAAGACACAAAAACTATTTATCCTTCACTGGCGAAAAAGGACATTTCTCGCCGATGCACTGGTTGTTGATGCGACTACGTGAGCATTTCACTTCGGGCTTCTCCATCTCCACGCCAAGGTGTTCCTTCACGAAGTCCACCGCCGTGAGTATCGACAGGTAGGAATCGCGTTTGCAGCAACGCGGGCCACCGTTCAAAGCCACCTGCTCCAAGGCTCGTGCCGTCATCAGGTTGCAAAGCTGCCAGGTTTCGGTGGAGAGTGGTGTGTTGCGCGTGACGACCGACATGAAGATACCCGTGCTGACGGCGGCTCCGCAAGCACCCATGTAGCCACAGGCGCCACCAGGCACCTGCCGTCCGCGGCTCATCACTTCGAGGAGACCTGATTGCAGGTCAACCTTCATTGTATCAGCTACAGCGTTGTTGTAAGCCGTCAACAGCGCGGCACCCACCAGCACATGATGCTCGGGGCCGTGCATGTGGCAGAACGACTGCGACATCATCTTTTCCAGAATGGCGATGGGGTCCTTGGAGGTCTCTGCCATACACAATGCCATAATGGAATCCATGCCGGCTGTGTGGCAGTTGCTGCAAACATAGTGTCCCTCGATGCAGCGGGTCTTGCTGGGCTCTTTCTTGTGGCACAAGACGCATTCCATCATGGTGTCTTGCTCAAGGTATTCCAATGGCGCGCCACAAATCAAGCATTCTTCGTTTTTCATAACGGTTGTCTCTTTTTCAGGTTCTTTTTCCGTGCAGGCCGTCAGGACAAAACCCAGAAAAGCCGCAAGGACGATAATTGTATGCTTCATTTTGAATTGAATTATGCAGCAAAACTACGAAAAAAGCGACAACCTAGACTAATTCTCTTTTACTTCTGCCATCCGCCTGCCTGCATCGAAGGCTTTCTGCAAGTCGTTCTGCCAATGCTCATCGCGATATTGGCGCTTGGCTTCTTCGGAGAAACCATTGAGTTCAAAACGGTTGTAATCATTCACCTGATAGGTGTTGTAGGCTATGATACGCTCTGGCTCGCCGAGGGCTGCCTTGATACAATGCTCCATCGAGCCGTAGCCCTGACTGTTGTTCCTGTCAGGCAGTCCGTTCATCGTTTCCATCAGTACCACGGGCATCTTCTTTTGAGCCGTCATGCTGTAGTCGTTATAGGACAACCAAGGGAACGCCAACCGTTCCAAGAAGGTGCGCATCTGTCCCGTCACGTCGCCAAAATATATCGGCGACCCGAGTACCAGACCATCGGCCTGCGCGATTTCCTCCAATACGGGCGTCAGTGCATCCTTGAACTTGCATACGTTTGAGGCCTTGCCCTTGATTTTGCAGGCCATACATGACATGCAGCCCTTGTAGTCGATTCCGTACAGGCGCACTGTCTTCACCTCAATATCATTGCCGACAGACATTGCACCCTCGGCAAACTTCTGCAGCATAGAGGCCGTGTTGAAATTCTTTCGCGGACCTCCGTCAATAATCATAATCTTCTTTGTCATCATCGTAAATTACAACTTGTTGTGCTTTTAGCTGCAAAAATACAAAAAATCCGCAACCCAATCCTATGCCTGAATCGTGTATATTGACACTTCACTTCACCATCCCCTGATACATCCTAAACAGCTCCGCTACGCATTCACTTTCCTGGAAAGTTGACTTCACGGGGAAGCCGTAGGCTTGCATCACAGCGCGGTCATTCTCCTGATGAGCTTGGCGCAACTCTGGAGGCATAGCTGCCTCATCGTAGAGGTCGGCAAGGCTGCAATCCGGGAACTTGGCGCGAGCGTCAAGGATGGCTTGCGCTGTCTGCTCAATCTTTGCCTTTTGTGCTTCAGTGGGATTAGGCCAAGGGAAGTTGTTATAGACGATTGAAGCACTGTAACGGTAGTCACTTTTCAAACGACCCGCAACAGCACGCATCCAGGCCATGTGAACGTTGCTTGTGAGAACCCCAAAATGATAGAGTGAGGCGTTAGGTACAATCAAAGAAGCGTCAGATGCTATGGTTTCTGCGTTCAAAAAACCGACAGGAATATATCTACGTCGCTCTGAAGAAACACTCGGAATCATAAGATATTGACCACTTTTTGGCTGGCGTATCTCTCCAAAAAGCGTTGGAGTGGCTGCCAGTTTCCGGGTTGCTGCACGTTTGCTCCCGCTCCGTAATTTCTGCACGTTTTCAACTCTTTCCATAATCGGAGGAATCTTGCGCAACTCTGCCGGACTTGCATTCACGAGCCACAAACAGTAGCGTTTCTTGTTGTTGATAAATTCTTTCGCTCCCAAAAACTTCTTGATAAATCTTTCGCTCTCAGGATATTTGGATTTCATGGCAACGGCTTCTTCCTCGCTTAAAATGAAATTCCCCCCGTCATTGGGCATACTGCCAAACATAATTTCCGGGACAAGAGACAACGGCACTTTTCTGCTTTCCACAAAGACATCGGGCGCGTCAATCAAATACCCGTTGATATTGCTTGCCCCAACGGATTGCGATTCATTGAGATAGAGAGTTTTAGGTTTCACACTTTCTGTGCAACTAAAGCCAACGATAACACAATGCACATGGGCTTTGATGTCAGCT
>JAFWRA010000248.1 GCA_017508895.1 Bacteroidales bacterium | reverse complement strand
TTTCATTTTGTATTGCTATTCTTCCAACGTAATCCTAGTCCAAAACATCAGGGAAAAGGGCTTGCTGATCTACTCTGGCATTTCAATTAATGCCGATGTGTAACTTCTCCTATTTTTTCGCACTTCTATGTTGAACTTAGGTTTTTTTCCTTGGGGATGACGAGGCTCACGATTTCCTTGAGACTGAGCAGACGGGTAAAGAAGATGGCACCGCAATTGATGGCAAAAGCGATGATAAATCCCAGCATCCAGTTGAGATTCAGTTGTTTTACAAGGAAGGTGACCAAGGTGACGGTGGCCAGGAAAATGACGATATGAAGCCAATAGCGACCGCTTATTTCCAGTTTTAGAATGCGTTTGGCAAGCAGATATTGCAGGAAAGCGGTGACGGCTTGAACACAAAGGCTTGTGCATGCTGCGCCCACCGAATAGAATCGAGGTATGATGATGAGATTTAACAGAATGTTGATGACCACGCCAGCTGCGGCCACGAGGTTGAGCTGCTTGAGGCTGCCGTTGGCGGTGAGCAGGGTGCCGAAGACGTAGGTCGTCGACAGGCAGAAGAAACTGCCCATGAGGATGGGGAAGATGTTGGCATATTGCCCGATGCGCTCCACGTCGTCGGCGGTGGCGTCGGCAGGAAGATACATCAGCTGCATGATTTCCTGGCGGTAGAAGACGCACATAATCATGACGATGCCCGCCATGGCCACGATGACGTTGAACGAGGTCTTGACCAGGTTGTTCAGCTCCTGCTTGTTCTTCAGCGTGGCGGCAAACATGGGCAACAGCATGATGGCGAAGAGGTTGGAGATGTTGTTGCCTGCGTCGAAGAGGCGGTAGGCGCGGCTATAGAAACCGGCTTGCACGCCCTTGTCGTCCAAAAGGCGCTCCAACAGCACTGGCTCGATGCGGCTATAGACGCTCATCAACAGCACGAGCAAGGCGAAAGGTAGGCTCTGTCGTAGTATCTCCTTGAAGAACTGGAAGTTGACATTGAAACTGAGA
Organism: Bacteroidales bacterium; assembly: GCA_017508895.1. The sequence goes on along the minus strand of JAFWRA010000248.1, from coordinate 13,840 downwards.
TTTTCGGTGTGGCGCAAGACGATGGTAAGGGCAAGGGCGAGGGTGACGACATAGGCCACGGTCTGGGCTTGCAGGTACCAGATGGCGTTGAACTTCTCCATGGGGAACCAGCCGCTCCACAGCACCAGGCACATGATGATGATGGCCAGCACACGGTCGAAGACGGAGAGGATGCTGTCCTGCTTGAACAGCAGCAGCCCTTGCATGTTCGACCTGAGGAAGAGGATGAAGGAGAGCAGGATTTGGTTGAGACCGCACCAGAACAACAGCTTGAGTTTCATGCCTTCGTTGTAGCCGCAGAAATAGCCGACCACGAAAATGACGACGGCATAAAGCAATCCAAGCAAGAGTTTTATTTCGGTGAGGCCGCCAAAATGCTTGGAAAGGTTTTTCGGGTCTTGTGCGACGGCACGGCTGTTGAAGTTGGTGATGCCGAGGTCGAGCAATATATAAAAAAGGTAAGAGAAGTTGAAGAGGGCTTGGTAGGTGCCGTAAGAAGCATCGCCAAGCAGGTTCTGCACTTCACGGTCGATGCCGAGAATCCAGAACGGCTTCACCAACAGGTTGAGAAACAGCAGGAAGATGATATTTTTGATGAAGCGGTTCTGCATTGATGCGTTGTTGTTCGGTGGGCAAAAGTAGGAAAAAAAGTTCTTTGAGGCTTTTTTCAGCTCTCATTTTGGAAATAATATGTATTTTTACCCCGTGAAATTCGACTATGTGAAATGAACAAGGAACAGGAAAACGTTGATGTGCTGGAAGAGGAACTGATTGAAAATGAGAAGAGTCTGTTGCTCATCAACGACGATGTGAATACTTTTGAATATGTCATCGACACCTTGATGAAGGTGTGCCACCATACTCGCGAACAGGCCGAGACTTGCGCCTGGATAACGCACTACAAGGGTAAATGCGCCGTCATGCATGGCAGCTTCGACGAACTGAAACCGTATTACGACATCCTGCTTGCTCACCAGCTCACGGTCAAGATTGATTAAGCGCAAAATACATGGCAGGTTACTCTTCATTGGAAATATTGGCTATTCAGCAGGCCTACGAATCGATGCTGAAAGACATACAACCTTTCATCAATGCACCCAATCAGCTGGAATTGATTGACAAGGCTTACCGTTATTGTCTGGATAAATATGACGGCCGGTACCTGTTGTCGGGCAAGGCCTATATGTTTCACTTGATTGAACTGGGGCGTATCGCTGTGCTCGAAGTGGGCTTGGGCTACATCTCTGTAGTGGCCGCTTTTTTGCATGGCATTGATTACAAGAAAGATGTGAGTGGCAAGGAGTTGAAGGACCAGTTTGGAAAGACGGTGGCGATCATCCTTGAAGACTTCAGCCAGATTTCGCAATTGGATACGGAAAAGGTGGCCTATAACTCGGATAACTTCCAGGTGCTATTCCTTTCCATGATTGACGACATGCGTTCGGTGTTGTTGAAAGTGGTGCATCGTGTGTATGACGTTCGCAATCAAAAGGATGTGGAGCTAGATCGGTTGTCGAAGTATTTTCATGAAATCAAATACATCTATATTCCTATCGTTCATCGACTTGGCCTTTATAAACTGAAGGCTGAGCTGGAAGAGAAGCTGATGCTCTTTGAGAATCCGGAGTTGTTCCATGAGATTGAAACCAAGATTGAGGCGACTCATGAAGCCCAAAAGCAGACCGCGGAGAAGTTTGTCGCCAAAATATCGGAAAGCATTGATGCAGAGCTTGAAAGGACGAAGAAAAACGGGAAAAACAAGTTCAGTTATTCCATTAAGTGGCGTCTGAAGTCGATTCCTTCGATTTATGCCAAGATGAAGGCGCAGAATGTGCCTTTTGAGGAGGTCTACGACTTGATGGCGGCAAGGGTCATCATCAATTGCGCCTTGAAGGACGAGCAGGAGTGTTGCTGGATTGTGTACTCGGCTATCACGAATATCTACGACCCCATGCCGGAACGCCTTCGCGATTGGATTACCAAGCCGAAAGCCTCGGGATATGAGTCGCTGCACACCACGGTGAAATATGACGACAAGTTGTGGTTTGAGGTGCAGATTCGCACTACCCGAATGGATGAGGTTGCCGAAACGGGTCAGGCGGCACACTATTTATACAAAGGTGAAAAGGAGACTTCGGAGGAATGGTTGCTCAATGTGCGCCAAGTGCTGGAAAACCCTGGTATGGTGTCGTTTGAGAATTCTTACAAGAAGATCCATAAGTCCGATAAGATATTCATTTTCACACCTGAAGGCGACCTGAAACAGCTTCCGATTGGCTCTACGGTGCTTGATTTTGCGTACGAGGTGCATACGCGTGTGGGTGAGACCTGCAATGGCGCGCGCGTCAACGGGCGTATGGTGCCCATCCGTCATGAGCTGACCAATGGCGACAAGGTGGAAATCATCACGAACAAGAAACAGTCGCCGCGTGCCGACTGGCTCAATGTGGTGGTCACGGAAAAGGCCAAAAACAAGATTCGTCGCTACCTCAAGGAAGAGGAACTGAAAGAGTCGGAGATGGGCAAGGGCATGTTGCAACGTAGGCTGAAAAACTGGAAGCTGCCATTCTCGGAGACTGTGGTCGACATGTTGGTCAAAGAGTTTAAGTTGGAAAACTCGTTGCAGCTTTATCATCGGATTTCTACCGAAAAAATCGATATAGCGGAGGTGAAGCGATTCCTGACCGCTAAGTTCGGTGAGAATGTGGAAAGAGGTGAAAAGCCTGTCCCAGAGACTATTGGAGCTTCAAAAAAAGAGCAGAACGCCGAAGTGGAGGAGTCGCTTTCCATTGGCGAGGACATCAGCAATGTGACCTACAAGTTGGCCAAATGCTGCAATCCTATTCCTGGCGACCGTGTGTTTGGTTTCGTCACCAATGAAGGCACCATCAGTATCCATCGCACCAACTGTCCGAATGCCAAAGGCTTGCAGGAGCGTTACGGTTATCGCATCATCAAGGTGAAGTGGAATGGCGTTGAAGCTGACGGCTCGCAAGCTACCATCCGCATCTATGGTCGCGACGTGATGGGCTTGTTGGGCAAAATCACTAAGGTCATTTCCGAGGATTTGGAAGTCAACATGAAGAATATCGTTTTCAATTCCGACAAGGAAGGTTTCTTTGAAGGAAGGATCGTGTTGCAAATCACCGATGTGGAAGCGCTTGAACAGCTGATCAATAAGATTAAAGCTATTGAAGGCATTGTTGATGTAAACAGAATCGATTGAATGTAGAATGTAGAATGTAGAATGTAGAATGCAGAATGAGGTATGAGGTATGAAGTATGAGGTATGTTGAATCTTTGAATCTTGAATTTTTAAATATGAAGAAACTATTTTTGATAATGGCCTTTCTGTTTGTGGGTTGGGCATTGATGGCTCAGGATGTGCAGCAGATCGGGAAGATGTACGGCGTTGATCATGAGAAGAAAATCATAGTGGCTACGGGACGACTGCCTGAGGGCATGAAACCCTATAAGGAAACGATGGAGATGAAGGGTGAAACCTATGTCTATTATCGTAGTGAAATGCCGCTTATCACTATTACCACCGATGGGCCGATTGTCAACTCGCCTGCGGTGCATGGAGTCATCAACGTGGCCGATGCCGATGGCAATGTCATCACGATGCACGCCGGATTTAAGATTAGAGGTACTTCGTCGCAGCAATACGATAAGAAGTCGTATCGTGTTGAGCTATGGGCGGATGAAACGGGAACGGTGATGGCCGACACCACTTTCCTGGGTTTGCGCAGCGATGACGATTGGAATCTGGAAGCCATGTGGGCACAGCCGCTTCGTCTTCGCGACAAGGTGGCCAATGAGCTGTGGATGGAGATGTACCAACTGCCTTACGCAGAGAGTGAGCCTGATGCTTTGCCAGGCATCCGCATGGTGTATGCCGACCTGTTCATCAACGACGAATATATGGGCATTTACGCCTTGACCGAGCGTATGGACCGCAAGCAACTCAGACTGCGCAAATACAACGGAGATATTAGAGGCGTGCTGTACAAAGGCAATGGCCCTGGTGCTCCCACCTTTGACAGTTTGCCTGATTATGACAATACGCAAGACACGTGGGACAACTACGAATGGGTGTATCCCAACGAGAGCGACTCGGCCATCAATTGGAACCATCTCTATAGTTTCACTAATTTCGTGATAAACGCCTCCGACGTCGTGTTCTATTCACAGTATGCCGTCCAGTTTGATAAGAATAACGCCATTGATTACTACTTGTTTATCAATAGCTTGATGGCCATGGACAATATGGGGCGCAACCTCTTTTTGGCCCGTTACAAGAAAACGAGTGCCTATATGTACCTGCCTTGGGACTTGGATGCCGTTTGGGGTTTGGACACCGATGGCAACAAGACCTACAACGCGGCTGGTTTGACGAGCAACGGCTTCTACAATCGTTTGACCCAAGACTGTTATGACAATGGATTTGTGGCTTTGGCCAAAACGCGTTACAACGCCTTGCGCAATGATATTCTGACCACAGAACACATCATGGAACTGGTTCAAAGGCAATTCGATGAGTTGGTTGAGAGTGGTGCCTACGACCGTGAGCATGAGGCTTGGCCCGAATACACCGTTGATGAAAGCCAGTTGACCTACATGAGTGATTGGTTGGACGACCGTTTCAGTTATTTGGATGGCGAAATCAATGCAGGGTGTGGCACATGGAATGTCGAGGAAGTCGTTGAAACTCCATTTGTTGAGATCTTTCCTAATCCTGCCAAGGATCGTATCAATTTGCGTTTTGAAGAAGAAGTCGAAGCGGTGGTTAGTCTTTATGATATGACTGGTCGTTTGGTGCAATCGTTCGCTGTGCAAAACCAATTCCTCGTTATTCCTACCCAAAATCTGTCTAAAGGCATTTATACTTTGGTGACATTTGTTGGTGGAAACCAGCAGGTCGATAGGGTGGTGGTGGAGTGACTTTACAGTTTCCAAATCGCCTCTATTTTCAAATCCGTCTTATGGTTCCCTTCAATCAACGTCAAGCCGCTGCCTATTTCATCGCGGTCGCTGTAGATGGTGCGACCGATACGGGCGTAGAGTGTCAAGGCATTGAATAGCTTTACTTTACCTAATAGATAGATTCTCATTCCTTTGCCGTATAGAGCGGGCACGCTGAAGGAATACAATACATCGTTTTCGTAGGCATAGATACGGGCGTTGTAGTCCTTGGCATCGAAGATGGCATAGCGGAAACTGAAGCTATAGGGTTTGTTTTCAGGTTTGTAGGCGATGTCCTGACAGAGAAAATAACCATGTTCATTGCTGCCGTCGTCGTTGCGGTAATAGGCATATTCGGCTTTGTTGGCACAGTGGATGTCCCAACCTAATTCATAGTTGATGTTGAAACGCACGGCGTTCTTGGTGTAGAAGATAGGGTAGTGGCTGAAGACAAAAGCGTCCGTTGAGTTCTTCATCTTGGTCTTTGAGCGGAATTGCAGGTAGGCATGTGTGCGGCGATTGAAGCTGTGGCTGACGCGCAGGTAGTAATCGTGGCCGCGGCTCGGTGCGTTGACTTGTGAGGTCAGCCAGGTGAATTGGAACTGGTCGACATAGGCGAGGATGTTCCAATAGGGCGCGGGTGCGGCTTCCACGCCGAGATAGATGCCATGTTGCCCTTGGTTGCGGCCGCCTTCGCCGAAAGCATTGCTCATGAGGTTTTGACAGGCCTTGCCATAATCGCGGTACATTAGGGTGAAGTTCAAATAACCGGCAGGTTTTACGGTCAAGCCGACCAAGCCTGCAAAAGCCAACGGTCCTTGAGCCTGTCGAAGGGCCGTACTGTCAAAGTTCATGCTCATAGCGGCTTCGCCAAACAGCGCATATTTCCCTTTCACATACTTGAAGTCAATACCTTGGTTGGTAAGGCTTTTGCCCTGAAAATAATACTGGTTGTAATGGCTGGGCTTGAGTTCGAGTGGTGCGCTGAGCCAATTGTGGTGTGCGGTATAACCCACCTCGAAATGGGCGATGGCATAAGCCAAATGTCCTCCAATGACCTGCTGACGGATGGCATGGCGGTCTAAAATTTCACCGATAGTGCGATGATAGCCCGTTTCTTGCAGGCTGCTGACGAGTTCGGCTTCATTTTCTATGGTGTCGACCACGCTGATATTAGCGTCTATCATGCGATTGGAGTAGAACACGGTACCGCTGAAAGGTCCGCTACCAAGGGTGACTGCCGCGCCTCGCATAAAGGCATATTCACTGGCCGAGCCCTTGGGCGTGATGCCTCGTCCTTGCTTCATCACGCTGCTGCCCGAGCCTGCCTTGCCGAAACTCATGCCCGACCACATCGTCAAACCTTGCCCGAACGACAGTTGGTAATCGCCAAGCACAGCAGCCTTTACGATTCCCAAGTCTTTGGCATAGAGGTGGAAACCAACGAAATCGAAGCCGCGATAGAATTTGTCGCCCAACAGTTTCTGAATCGTGTCGCCGACCTTGTCAGTGAAGAAGATTTCGCCCGCGTCTTTCTCAAGTACAAAGCATGCCCGAATCTTGTTCCTATAATTATAGGTGTATTTCAGCTGGTATTTCTGCGGGCTACCGAGATAGCGCGAGTTGGGCTTGGCCAAAAGTGCAGAGTCGTCGATGGGTTGGTAACCTTGCTGTTTTTCAAGGATTTGTTCGTAACGCCCCACAATCTGGTGTTTGCCGTAACGCGCCATTTTGTTGAGCGTGAGTTTGTCGTTGCTTTGATCTTTCTCGATGCAGACCACGGGCCGGATGATGGCAAGAGTTTGTTCATCGAAACCTTCCATCATTTCCAATTCGTCGAGGAACATAAAATCTCCATAATAGCGACGGTATTTCTGCAACTCTTCATACTGGAATACATTGAGCAGGTGTAGCTCCACCAATTGCATCACTTCAGCGCTGTTGATGTTGACGGGATTCTCGCTGAAGAAGATGTAATTCTCCAAAAGATCTTCAAAATCAATGTCTTCATCGCTGTCTTCGGCAAGGCGTTCCACCTGTTCGATGAGCAGTTGGTTCAAGGCTTCGGTGCTGAGCGTGTCGATAGCGATCTGTGCCTTGGCAGCGGCGACGAAAAACAAAGATAATATGATGATAACCAGTCGTTTCATTTTACTTTCCAATGCTGAAAATCATTCCGATTTGTATGGATGCCCCCAATTCGTTGTGCAGTTGCGCCGCGACGTTGATTTGCGCAAAGCGGATGCCATAGCCGAGTCCGAAACTCAAGATTCCAGGGTTGGTTTGCGCCCCGGCGCGGATGTAGAAATTCTTGAATGCTTCATACTCCAACCCTCCTCTAAGGCTGACCCCTTCGTGCTCCGTGTTTTTCTCGATTTCGCATTGCCCGATGAAATCTTTGGTGAATTGGTAGGCCAAACCAAAACGCATCACGATGGGCAGTTTCTCATGGTTCAAGGTCTGCTCCAACCGGAAGTTGACGGGATTGAAAATGTAGGTGCCAAGCGTCAGTTTGTCAGTGACTTGCGATTGCAAACCCAACTCAAAGGTAACGGCTCTATACGAGCCATAGTCATTGCCTATTTTCAGTAAGAGGTAGTCGAGTTGAAGCCCGATTTGTAGGTAACGCCCAAAGTCCTTGGCATAGGCGAGCCCAAACTTGTTCTCGTTGTATTTCGATGAGCCAAATTGGTTGAAGCTAAGTCCTAAGCATCCGAACTTGGTGGGCAGGGCAAAGGCACCGCATTTGTAGGCCGTTTCGGGCAGCATCCAACGGTTTTCATAGTACAATCCTAAGCTTATTTTGTTCAAGTTGGCCATGCCGGCGGGGTTGTTCTGCATGGCCCACAGCCCTTGCGAGGCCACCGACGAGCCTCCCATGGCTGCAGCTCGCCCTCCGAGGGGATGGATGAAGTCGTGGGCGAAAAGCGTTGAAGTTGAGAAAAATAGGGTTATAAGGAATAGAAGTTTTTTCATACAATTGGAGTTTTATGGTGCAAATGTAGGACTGTTTTTTCACAAAAACAACATTTCGTCAAGCTCAATTACCTTTTTTTACTATTTTCGCAGACTAATAACTTTTTGGTATGGTTTATGTCATAATTGTTTTAGCCATCTTATTGGCTCTCATCGGTTTGGTCGGTGCTGTCGTTCCAGGTATCGCGGGGACACCATTCAGTTTTCTTGCCTTGTTGGCCTTGTCGTTTGCCGAAGGTGCTACCTATTCCGCTAAGTTTTTGATTATTATGGGTATCATAGGCGCTATTGTCTTCACCGTAGATTACGTTGTGCCTATTTGGGGAACAAAGAAACTGGGCGGAACCAAAGCGGGGGTTAGAGGCAGCACGATAGGACTTTTTGCTGGGCTTTTCATCACTTTTGTTTTCCCAATTGGCTTTATCGCTGTCCTTTTGGGTCCCTTCCTTGGTGCCTATATTGGTGAGAAATTAGCTGGTACTGACGATCATTTGGCATGGAAGTCGGCATTTGGTTCGTTCGTCGGTTTCTTGTTGGGTACGGGCATCAAGTTGATTTATGCCTGTGTATGTATATATTTCATTGTTAAAGAGTTAATTGTAATATTATGATAGATTTGGAAGAAAAAGCACGACATATTCGTGAATTGATACTGACCGCTTTGGCTGAGGCAGGCTCGGGACATACGGGCGGCTCCCTCGACTTGGTGGATATCTTCACGGTTTTGTATTTCAACCATTTGCGCCATGACCCGAAACGTCCTGATTGGGAAGACCGCGACAAGGTGGTGCTTTCCATCGGGCATACGGCACCTGTGCTTTACGCGACTTTGGCGGCGGCTGGTTATTTCCCTGAAAAGGAAATGCTGACCTTGCGCAAGTTGGGCAGCCGGCTGCAAGGACATCCGAGCTACGAGTTCCGTTTGCCAGGCTTGGAGACCTGTTCGGGTTCGTTGGGACAAGGTCTTGGGGTGGCATTGGGCATGGCCTTGGCAGCCAAGATGGACGGCAGCCCTAACCGTGTGTTCTGCATCATGGGCGACGGTGAGCAGCAAGAAGGAAGCGTGTGGGAATCAGCCATGGCGGCGGCGCATCATAAATTGGACAACCTTTGTGCTATCATTGACCGCAACCGTCTGCAAATCGACGGCGGTACGGAGAAGGTGATGGCCATTGACCCTTTGTGCGACAAGTGGAAGGCCTTCGGATGGCATACCATCGAGATTGACGGTCATGACTTGAGTCAAATCAAGATGGCTTTGGAATTGGCTGATAAAGAAAAAGATAAGCCAACGGTAATCATCGCCGACACCATCATGGGCAAGGGCGTGAAAAGCATCGAAGACAACAACCAATGGCATGGCAAAGTGCCGAGTAAGGAACAACTAAAGGAGTTTTTGCATGAACTATACTAATAAAGGCAACAAAGCCACAAAGACGGGCTTCGGCGAGGGTGTTCTCGCTGCGGCTCAACAAGATAAAAGGGTGGTCGGTCTGGGTGCCGACATCACCAATTCGGTGGGAATGAACCTCTTTGCTGAAGCTTTCCCCGAAAGGTTCTTCTCCATGGGTATTGCAGAGCAGGATGCCGTGGCAACTGCGGCTGGCTTGGCATTAAGTGGAAAGCTTCCCGTGTTCAGCACATACGGCGTTTTTGCTGCACATCGTGCCAACGACCAGATTCGTATTTCGGTGTGCTACAACAATGTGCATGTCGTCATAGGGGGTGCCCATGCCGGCGTATCGGTTGGCCCCGATGGTGCCACGCACCAAGCTTTGGAGGACATCGCCACCATGCGTGTGCTGCCCAACATGACCGTCATCTCGCCTTGCGACGCCACGCAGGCCAAAATCGCTACAGAGAAAGCCATTTTGGAATGCAAAGGTCCTGTCTATGTGCGTTTTGGGCGTGAAGCAGTTCCGGATTTTACCGATGAAAACCAAGACTTTGAGATCGGGAAGGCCCAGCTGATGCGCGAGGGTACGGATATTACCCTTGTGGCTACGGGTCACGAGGTGTGGGAAGCCTTGGAAGCCGCTCACATGTTGGAGCGTATGAATGTCTCTGCCCGCGTCGTCAACATGCACACCATCAAGCCGTTGGATGGCGATATCCTCAACAAGGCTGCCGAGGAAACCCGAATGATCTTTACTATCGAGGAACATCAAATCACAGGAGGTCTGGGCAGTGCCGTGGCGGAGTTTATGGCCGAAAACCATCCCATTCGTGTATGCCGCATTGGTATGGACGACCGCTTCGGCGAGTCGGGGCAGGCCATGGCGTTGATGCACAAGTTCGGGTTGGATGCTGCGGGCATCGTCAAGCGTGTGTTGGAGATTACATCCAACAAAGATTTCAGCGTCTATATCCGCCGGTTGGGCAAACCTTTCGATACCTATATCAAGAAGTTGTATGACAGCAAGAGGCTGTATGAAGGCTATGATTACCACGATGAATCCACCTTCGAGAATTGTTATGACACGAAAGTCTATCGGCATTATATCGCTCAAGGCAAACGTGGTCACGATGTGTTGGAGACTTTGGCGCGCGCCCTTCATGACCATTTCATCACGCATCAACTGTACAAAATGCTTGATATGTATGATGAGAAGGATATCATCGGCGTCATGGGCGGTCACGCCAAGCGCCGCGACGACCCGCAATACCGCCAGATTGTTTTCTTGAGTAAGCGTCTCACCGAGATGGGCAAACTGATGGTGACAGGTGGCGGTCCTGGAGCCATGGAAGCTGCGCATCTCGGAGCCTGGATGGCGGGTAGGAGCGAGGCCGAGACCAACGAAGCCGTTGACATGCTCATGCCTTCGCCGACTTATAAGGATGAGGGTTGGCTTCGCCGTTCTTTCGAGTTGATGGAACGTTTCCCCTTGCAAACGGACTACCGTAGCCTTGCCATCCCGACCTATTTTTACGGTCATGAGCCGACCGCGCCTTTTGCCACCGACATCGCCAAATATTTCGACAACAGTGTGCGTGAGGATGGCATCGTGACCATCGCCAAGGGAGGCATCATTTACACCCCAGGCAGCGCAGGTACCATGCAAGAGATTTTCCAAGACGCAGGCCAAAACCATTATGAGAGTGAGGGTTATGCCAGTCCGATGATTTTTATGGGCAAGGACTATTACACCAATTATATTCCAGCCTATTCGCTGCTGAAGGACCTGAGCGACCGTGGCATCTTCAAGAACATGATTCTCACCATATCCGACGACAATGACGAGATTATCGATGCAATTGTGCGGTTCAAAGAAGGAAAATGAGCTTCAAAAGTGCTTTACAATCAAACAGTTCAACAATCAACAATTCAACAAAAACATGTTCTCCTGTCCCATCCAAATCCGAATGAGCGACCTTGACCCTTACAACCATGTCAACAACGGGTCGCAGTGCAACTATTTCGACATGGGCCGAAGCCGCTATTTCGAGCATGTCTTCCAAACCGAAATCGACTGGCTGACCTTCAAATATGTCCTCGTCCACGTCGACCTTGATTTCCGAAACCCCGTACATTTTCACGACCCCATAGTCTGTGAGAGCCGCGTCACCGAAATAGGCAATTCCAGCTTCAAAATGGAGCAATGTCTGAAAGACTCCGAAACGGGCGAGGTCAAGACCTTGTGCCACGCCGTGGTGGTCTATTTCGACCGCGAGGCGAACAAGGCGGAGCGGATTCCTGATGAAGAACGTGAGATGTTGATAAATGAATCGGAAAAAATGGCCAATGGCTAATGGCTATGGCCTATGGCAGCTTAAACGGAATGGTAAGTCCAAATTCTCGTAAAAGCTGCCATAAGCCATGGTCATAGGCCATATTTTATAAAACAAAGATCTATTCCAATGAAAAAACTGACTTTTATCTTAATTAGCCTCATCGCCACAATGAGCCTCCAAGCCCAAACCGAAGCCGAGTTGAATGCCTGGAACGATGTCAACATCTATGAAATCAACCGTCTGTATCCCAGGACGAATGTCATCCCCTTTGGGGAAGAATGGTCGCAATGCCTCAATGGTGACTGGAAGTTCCAATGGGTTGACTCGCCCTCAAAAGCCCCAGCCGACTTCTATAAGGAAGGCTACGATGCCTCGGGTTGGAAAACCATCAAGGTGCCGGCCAACTGGGAGTTGAACGGATACGGCACGCCCATCTATGTCAATGTGGACAACGAATTTCGTCCCAACGAGCCGCCTTTTGCCCCAACGGTCAACAATCCCGTGGGCTGCTATTTGACGGAATTCAACATTCCAGAAACATGGAAAGACCGCTTGACCTTCATCAATTTCGGCGCGGTGAAGTCGGCATATTACGTTTGGGTGAACGGTCAGTTTGTGGGCTATACTGAAGATGCCAAGACCAATGCCGAGTTTGATCTTACGCCTTACGTCAAGGTGGGGAAGAACACATTGGCCGTCAAGGTCTATCGTTTCTCCAACGGCTCCTACTTCGAATGCCAGGACTTTTGGCGCTTGAGCGGCATCGAGCGTGATGTCGTGGTTTATTCCAAGCCAAAACTGAATATCGCTGATTATGAGGTTTGTGCAGATTTGGATAGTACATACAAAAAAGGCAGATTTCTAATTTGTATAACTCTTCAGAATCAAACTGGCAAAGATTTGAAGAAAGAAAAGGTAGAAGTGACAATCAAAGACGGTGAAAACGAGATTCTAAAATTAGAACGAGACTTGGCCGGAATGAATGGATGGTTCTTTATAGATGCTGGTCGTGATTTAGCAGATATCAAGCCGTGGTCGGCAGAACATCCGAATCTATATCGATTGGAGATCAAAGTTTTGGATAAAAAAGGAAAAGAGATTGAGCGACTTGAAAACCATATTGGTTTCCGCACTGTGGAAATCAAGGATGGCAAACTTTTGGTCAATGGGCAGTATGTATTAATAAAAGGTGTGAACCGCCACGAGCATGACCCCTACACGGGCCATGTGATTTCGCGTGAGTCGATGGAACGCGACATTGCTTTGATGAAACAAATGAATATCAATACGGTGCGCACCTGCCATTATCCTGATGACCCGTATTGGTACGAACTATGCGATAAATATGGCCTTTATGTTTGGGATGAGGCCAACTGCGAGTCGCACGCCCAAGGCTATGGCGAAAAGAGCCTTGCCAAGGACCCGCAATACAAGAAAATGGTGTGGCAGCGCAACCGTAACATGCTCGAGCGCGACAAAAACCATCCTTCGGTCATCATGTGGTCAATGGGCAACGAGTGCGGCAACGGCATCAACTTTGAATACACCTACGACTGGATGAAAAGCAGCGACCCATCGCGCCCCGTGACCTACGAAAGAGCCATTTACGACCGCAACACAGATGTCATTGGCCTGATGTATGCCAGCCCGAAATATCTGCAAAAGTTTGTGGATGAAGGTCTTGACAAGGAAGGCAGGCCTTTCATCATGGTGGAATACTGCCATGCCATGGGCAACAGCATGGGCGGCTTGCAGGACTATTGGGACGTGATTGAAGCCAACGAGCAACTGCAAGGTGGCTGCATTTGGGACTGGGTGGACCAGAGTTTTATTGTGCACGACAAGGATAAGGATGTGGATTGGTTGGCGGTCGGTGGTGATTTTGGTCACGCTTACGGTGTGGGCGACGATGATGCTTTCTGCGCCAATGGCGTGGTCAGCAGTGATAGGAGACCGCACCATCACGCCACCGAGGTGAAGAAGGTCTATCAGCCTATTAAGTTCACAGCCAAGGACTTGACTTGGGGTAAGTTTGAGGCCAAAAACTGGCTCTCGTTCACAAATGCCTCGGCATTCGATTGCGATTTTGAGATCTTCTCGGCGGAGAAATCCTTGCAAAAGGGCAGAATAGATTTGGATATTAAACCATTTGGAACACAAGAGATTA
>JAFWRA010000247.1 GCA_017508895.1 Bacteroidales bacterium | reverse complement strand
TTAAATTATTGCAGGACAATAATATAACTGGTTGTAAATTCTATCCCATAACCATCAATGACCACGAAGATTTAAAGTATTTCCTACTTACGATAACGGGAAAATGCGGAGCGTTCGACATTTCGAAATCCAAGGTGATACAGACGATAGAATATCCTGAAGAGGCGATTCAAAACTCCGACATAATAATCCCTTCAGGCCGCTTCTCGATAATGAAAGGTTTTTATTTCCCTTTGGAAAGTTGGGACGGTTGTGACTTTTTCTCACCTGAAGGAAGCGGTAAAATCATTGTGAATGAACGTGTAAAGAATCTTTTCAAAAAGCATAACATCACCAATGTCGTGTTCCAAGACTTAGAGGAAGAAGAATGGATTTAGGCATTTATCCAAACAACTCCGCCCCCAACTCATACACCGAAGCCACAGGCACAATCTGAATCTTAAACCGCTTGGTATCCAAGCCTTTGGCATTGTATTTCGAGACAAAAATCTTCTCAAAACCAAGCTTGTCGGCTTCGGCGATACGAGCTTCGATGCGGGTGACGGCGCGGATTTCGCCCGACAAACCTACCTCTGCGGCAAAGGCATAACGCGAAGAGATGGGTATATCAGCATTCGACGAGAGCACAGCCGCGATGACGGCCAAGTCGATGGCAGGATCATCCACGTGGAGGCCGCCTGCGATGTTCAGAAATACATCTTTTACTGAAAGTCTAAATCCAGCGCGTTTCTCCAACACAGCTAAAAGCATATTCATCCTGCGGATGTCGAAACCCGTAGCGGAGCGTTGTGGGGTGCCGTAGGCCGCGCTGCTCACCAAAGCCTGCGTCTCGATGAGCATAGGTCTTTGCCCTTCCATGGTGGCGGCGATGGCGATGCCGCTCACTTCCTCGTCGCGTTGCGAGAGCAGGATCTCGCTGGGGTTGGTCACCTCGCGGAGGCCCGTGGCGTTCATCTCGAAGATGCCCAACTCGGAGGCCGACCCGAAGCGGTTCTTGATGGTGCGCAGGATGCGGAAGCCATAGTGGCGGTCGCCCTCAAACTGCAAGACGGTGTCGACGATATGCTCCAAGATCTTCGGTCCGGCGATGCTGCCGTCCTTGGTGATGTGGCCGATGAGGAACACCGGTACCTGATACGCCTTGGCAATCTTGTTCATCTCCGCGGCCGTCTCACGAATCTGCGAGAGGCTGCCCGCTGTGGCGTCCACGTAAGGCGATTCGAGCGTCTGTATGGAGTCGACAATCACGATGTCGGGCTGCACGTTCTTGAAATGCTTCAAAATCTCTTGCGTGTTGGTCTCGGTGAGGATAAGGCAGTCGGTATTGTGGATGCCAATGCGCTCGGCCCGCATCTTGATTTGGGTCTGGCTTTCCTCGCCGGAGATGTAAAGTATCTTTCTCCCAGCAAGTTGCAAGGCTGTCTGCAAGAGCAAGGTCGACTTGCCGATGCCAGGTTCGCCGCCTACGAGGGTCAAGGAGCCAAGTACCAAGCCTCCACCGAGCACACGATTGAGTTCCTCGTAGGGCAAAATGATGCGTTGTTCCTTGGCATTGCCGATTTCATTGATAGGCATTGGCAGGCTTTTGTCCATCTCCAGACCGACGCTTTTCTTCACCGATTTCGATTCTTTTCCCGTGACGATGGTCTCTTCCACACAAGTGTTCCATGCGCCGCAAGCGGGGCATTTCCCAAACCATTTCGGTGATTCATTGCCACATTCCTTACAGAAAAAGGCAGTTTTTTCTTTTGCTGGCATAGTCTTAACTTTTCAGAGTGAGCCCTTCGGCAAGTTCAAAGATTCAAGGTCGTTGAACCTGCCGAAATGCCGACTTATAAATTTCCGAAGGGCAAAAATACGACAAAAAGTGCATAACTTCCGAAATTTTAATACTTTTGTGGCCAAATACACTATTGATGAAGCATCGTTTACTCACATTCCTCGTCGTATTGCTCACCTTTCCCCTCTTTGCACAGCAGGGTGACGTAGTGCTGTGCGAGGGTTTTTTCAACCCTTGGCTTGAAGAAGGCTGGGATGCGAAAGGTGACGACTGGGTGGTTTGGTACATCTCCAATACCACTTTTGCGGGATGCAAACCGAATGAAATGCAGATGTATCCCGACATCAATTTTGAAGGCACCACCCGACTGGTTACCCCTATCGTCGAGCTAGGAAAATACGATTTCATCAATTTCCAGTTCAACCACGCCCTCGAAGCCACCCAAGGTGAAATTAACGCGCAAATCGGGATCGGCATCTCGCAAAATGGCGAAGACTGGGAAAGCATCTGGGAAGACACTTTGGTGGGCAGCATTGTGCAGAGCCAATATCTACTTACCTTCGACATGGAGGAATGGCCTAGCAAAGAACCTCAATTTTGCCTTTATTTCACTGGACGTGGAGCATGCATCACGAGCTGGTATATCGACAATGTCATTATCTATGCCTCGAAAAAGAACAAATATGGAGGCATGGACGACACCGACGAAAATGGCTTTATTGCTTCTAGGTCGTCCGTCACCACCTTGAGAGGCCCTTCGGCAGGTACGGTGACCAGCTTCTCAAAAATGAGAAGATCGAGCAACCGCTATGCCCGTGTGGTGGAAGGTCGACAAAAGAAATGGTGGCAATTCTGGAAATAAGTACGAAGATGAAAAAGAATGTCATAGCATTATTGCTAGTATTGTTTTCGTGGACAGCTAAAGCGCAGACTTTCACCGACAGCAACCTGCCCATCGTGGTCATCGAGACGGATGGTGGCGTCAATATCCCTGATGAACCAAAAGTATTGGGCACGATGAAAATCATCTGGCATCAAGACGGCTCGCGCAATTATATGACCGACATCAACAACCCTGAGTTCCTCAACTACGACGGGCGCATTGGCATCGAAATGCGCGGTAGCTCATCTCAGACCATGCTCAACAAGAAGCCATACGCCGTTGAAACTCGTGAGGACGATAGCATCAACAACAGAAACGTCAGTATCTTGGGAATGCCTGCCGAGAACGACTGGGTGCTCAACTCCTTGGCTTTCGACCAAACAGGTATGCGTGATGTGTTGGCCTATGAACTTTCAAACCGTCTCGGGCAATATGCCTCAAGAAGTGTATATTGTGAGGTGGTGATCAACGGCGACTATAAAGGACTTTATGCCTTCATGGAGAAAATCAAGCCCGACAAAAACCGCGTCAACATCGAAACGATGGACCAAACCGACAACAACTATCCTGAAGTGACGGGAGGCTATATCACCAAGGCTGACAAAACCACCGGCGGCGACCCTGTGGCATGGACGATGCAAGGCTATGGTGGAGGTTGGTGGGGATGGGGCAACAACACTGACTTCATCCACCATTATCCCAAGCCCTCTGACATCACCAATGCGCAGAACAACTACATCCACAGCGTGTTTACTAACCTTGCTTCAGTGGCCAACCAATACAACACTTCCACATCATCGGGCATCCCTTCGGTCATCGACATTCCGTCTTTTGTCGATTTCATGATGATTGCGGAATTTACCTCTAACGTGGACGTCTATTCGCTCAGCACCTTCTTCCATAAAGACAGAATGGGCAAACTGCGTGCGGGTCCTGTTTGGGACTACAACCTCGCATTCGGTTACGATGCATTTGGCAACCGTAGCAAATACAATGTGTGGCAGTTCAACAACGAGGATAACAACGGCCCAAAATTCTGGAAAGACTTGTTTGACACCGACCTCTTCCGATGCTATCTCGCCAAACGTTGGTTTGAGCTGACCGAGCCCGGACAACCCTTGAATTACGATTTCGTTTGCGCTCGCATTGACGAAATCGATGCACTGATTGCCGAAGCCATCCCTCGCGACAACCAACGCTGGAACCAAATGCAACAGCACGCACAATATGTCAACAACATGAAAAACTGGCTCCAACTGCGCACCGACTGGTTGAACCAAAACATAGGCTCCTACGATGGCTGTTCCGACGTCGACCTTCCGCCTTTGGTCATCTCCAAAATCCACTACCACCCTATGAACTGGTGGAATATCGACGGCAATCTGCTTGAGTTCATCGAAATCACCAATAACGGCGACGAGGAAGTAGACTTAACAGGCATTTATTTCCGCGAGTTGGGTGTCACCTATCAGTTTCCCGAAAATGCGCATATTGCTGGCCGACAAGCTATTGTGCTTTGCTCAGATTCGTTGATGTTCACGGAGTATTACAACACAACACCTTTCGGGCAATACACGCGCAAGCTTTCCAACAAATCAGAGAACCTCGTCTTGGCCGACGCTTGGGGCAACATCATTGACCAGGTGCATTACTCCGACAGCCTGCCATGGCCACCTGAAGCTGATGGCAACGGGCCCTATCTCGAACTGAAAGAACTTGATTCCGACAATAGTTTGCCTGAAAACTGGGGCATTGGCGATGATTTGACGAAGATTGACAAATTCATTGAAAACCAAAATATTGCCCTTTATCCCAACCCTACTTCGGACAAGATTCACATTGCCTTGTCGGAATACGCCATTCATTGCCAAATGATGGACTTGATGGGTAATGTTTTGCAGGAAACTTCGCCTTCGAGTCCTGATTTTGAGATCGATTTGAGCGGTTTACCTTCGGGATTGTATTTGGTGAAGTTGCAGTTTGCTGATGGAAGGATGGCTTTCAGGAAAGTTGTAAAACGATAGAAAGCTGTTAGTGTCGTTCGGTTGGATTTGCCATCCGACCGTATTAAATCCATAGATTTTTTTGAAATATAGACTGTCGTTTGGATAATGTTTTTTATCTTTGCAACCGTCATTAAGTTAATGCGCATTAAATTAACAGCAAAAATATGAGATTCTACGACAGGGAAAAAGAGCTTGAAATTCTCCAAAAAAATTGGGAGCAGACAACCGACCGAGGCCGTTTGGCAGTGCTTATAGGGCGCAGGCGCATCGGAAAAACCACACTGCTGACAAAAAGCGCGGAAGACGGAAGTCAGCCTTTGCTATACCTCTATGTGTCGAAAGACAACGAACGTGTGTTGACAGGAAAATTCCAAGAGGCCGCAGAGCAAACGCTTGGGCTACAGGTTTTTGGGCAGATGGAAACCTTTGCCCAGATTTTCGAGCAGCTGCTAAAATATGGCCAACAGCAACATTACACATTGGTGTTCGATGAATTCCAAAATTTCGTAAAGGTGAATCCTGCCATCCCCAGCCATATACAGGACCTTTGGGACCGTTATCACGAGAAGGTGAAAGTCAACATGGTGGCTTGTGGTAGCATCTACAACATGATGCACAAGATATTCGACAACGAGGACGAGCCGCTTTATGGCCGCCAGGATTGCCGCCTAAACATGCTACCCTTCCGTATCAGTGTGCTGAAGCAAATCCTTCTCGACCACAATCCCAAATACACACCTGAAGACTTGCTCTGTCTCTATATGTTGACTGGCGGCGTAGCCAAGTATGTAGCATGGTTGATGGACGCAAAAGCGACCACGAAGACGAAGATGCTCCGATGGGTCACGCAGGCAGGCTCGCCCTATCTCTCGGAGGGCACGGAACTCATCATGTCGGAGTTTGGCAAAGATTACACCAACTATTTGAGCATCTTACAGCTGATAGCATCGGGCATGACGACACAGAGTGAGATTGACGGTGCCCTCGGTAAGAACACTGGTGCGTTCCTTGAGAACTTGGCGGAAGATTACAGCTATATACGTCGCAAGCAGCCTATGTTCAGCAAACCCAACGGAAGAAACTCGCGATGGCAACTGGACGACTGCTTCCTGCGTTTCTGGTTCCGATTTATCATGCGCAACCAGGCACTCGTGGAGATGGAAAGAAACGACTTGCTGCTTGAGATTGTAGAGCGTGACTACGAGCGATACTCGGGGTTGGTTCTCGAGCAGTATTTCCGCCAGAAATGGATGGAGGAAGAGCGGGTGACATTGGTTGGTAACTATTGGAACCGCAAGGGTTTGAACGAGATAGACATGATAGCCTTGAACGACATTGACAAGACCGCAGTTGTGGCAGAGATTAAGCGTCAGAGGAAAAAGTTCAACCCGAATGAGCTTGCCGAAAAAGTGGCTACATTAGACAAAGATTTGGCAAAGTACAGTGTTAGCCAGATTGGATTGTGCATGGAGGATATGTAATCCTATCAAAGTAGAATACTGTCGCATGGGTTTAGGTCTTAGTTCGGTCGGATTTGCAATCCGCCGCTATAGCAAACCTCAAAAACCCGAGTCTGTTGCCCATAACCAACAGTTTTTGATAAAAAGTGTTGTTTATAACCAACATATTTTTATAAAAAGTGTTGTATTTAACCAACAGTTTTGTATTTTTGCAGGCAAAATATAGACATTGCTATGGAAACGCTATTTGTAAAACACGACCGATTGATTGCCAAAACCTCGTTGGACATCGTCAGGGAAATGATGAGCCGTGTGCATTGGGATGCCCGACTGCTATCCATCCAAGGAGCCAAAGGTGTGGGCAAATCGACACTACTCAAACAATTCGTCAAACAGAACTATCAACCTGGCGACAGGAAAGTGTTGTACTGTTCTGCCGACACCATCGATTTTTCTCGCCGAACCTTGGTTGACCTTGCCGGAGAGTTTGTCATGAATGGCGGCGAAAGACTTATTATCGACGAAATCCACAAATATGAAGGATGGAGCCGCGAAATCAAGGAGATTTACGACCTTTATCCCGAATTGAAAATGATTATCAGCGGATCATCGCTATTGAGCCTGTTGGCTGGTGATGCAGACTTGTCGCGCCGATGTATCAAATACACCATGTCGGGCTTGTCGTTCCGCGAGGCGTTGAGATTCTATGAAAGCCTTGAATTTCCTATTTGGACCTTGGAGGACATTCTCGCGCGTCCATACGAATTGTGGCAGACCGTCACCGCCCAATGTAAGCCTGTCGAACAGTTCAAGAAATACTTTCAATATGGCTACTATCCTTTCTTTTTGGAAGGTCAACAGGATTATTTTACGCGAATCGAGCAGGTGGTCAACTATGTCGTGGAGACCGAACTCCCTTTGATTTGCAAGGTCGATGTGGCTTACACCAGAAAGCTCAAAGCCTTGATTTCCATCATTGCCGAAAGTGTGCCTTACGAAGTGAATGCCAACCGATTGGCAGCCGCCATTGAGATTGGCAGAGATACCGTTGTGGGCTATTTGAAAAACATGGGCGATGCCAAGCTGCTGAATCTGCTCTATTCCGACAAGAAAAGCATCGGCAAACTCACCAAACCCGACAAGGTCTATCTCGAAAACACCAATCTGCTTTATGCGTTAAGTCCTACATCGGTCGAAATCGGGACGGCGCGCGAAACCTTTGCCATCACCCATCTTTCCGAAAACCATATTGTTGAATATGGGAAAGACAAAGGCGACTTCAAAGTGGACTCCAAGTACCATTTTGAAATCGGTGGTAAGGACAAAGGCTTCTCCCAAATAGCGGATTTGCCTGAATCCTACATCTTTGCCGACGACATAGAATCGCCTGTTGGTGCCAAGTTGCCCCTTTGGATGCTGGGGTTTTTGTATTAGTTATGAAAACCATAGTCGGCGAATTGCGAATCTGCTGGAACCAAGTGTCTCCCTCCTTTATTTCCCTTCATAATATAAGGCATCAAGCATGGCCACTTGGTACTTCTTTATTTTTCTGACCATTGGTGAGTGACTACTGCCTTCGTCATTGAACCACGAGGCATCCCTGACCCTCATAACAATTTTCTCCCAGTACGTATCCAATGTAAGAGAGTTCTTCGGTATCCCAAAAGCTTTGCATAATTTATCTTTGTTCTTTGAGTCAACACAAACGAAAGTATCAGGGCGTTTGATGCAGAGCAATCTGGTTGCACTTGCAAGAGGATTATTCCATCGCAACAGAAACACTTTGCAGTAGGCATCAAATTGCTGTTTTGACACTTCACCTTCCAAAGGAATCATGTCTATCGCTTTCGCAAATACATTGGTGGTGTTGAATGCGTTTTGGTACACTCCTAAACCATTTGACCCAAACCATTTCCAATCTATTTCTTCAATGCCCCCTAACATAGTAGATCTAAAACCCGCAAGACATTTCTTTACCTCTGGGTCAATGTCTTGAAAACGTTTGTGCTTACTTATAATACCATGAGCTTCATCCAACAAAGCTATTCTATATTCAAAGCCCTCCGTATGCTGGACTTTCGAGACATAGGAATCCCATGTCATCAAGTCCATTTCTGTTGTATCAAATCCATACTTAACATGTCTCACCTTTGAAAGGCTCTTCAGATTTGGCTTTTGGTACTTGTGGCACTTTTCGTACTCGTTCAATTCTACCATCGTCATCTGCTTGGCTTTTTTCCATGCTCCGTTTATGAAGGACTCTGTTTTGGAAAAAAAGTTTTGTCACTATCTTTGCTTTCTATCAATACATTTGCTTCGGTATTTTTTGCAAAGCCTCCATAAGTGAAATTTGAACTACCAATGATCGCAGTCCAATCCTTGCTGTCATTGAAAAACAAATACACCTTTGGGTGAAAAATCCCAGAGGTGTCATCTAACATGAACCGCACTTTGCCGTTGCCTAAATACTGTTTGATAAAGGTAGGTGATGTCTGATAGAAGTGCAGACCCACAACCATTTTGGAAATCTTCTTTTCGTGCTTCTTCAAGGCTTTGGCAACCATTGAATCTTTTGGATTTCCTGCCCATGCTACTGCAATTTCAATGTACTTGTATTTGTCGCATAAACCCTCAAAGGTTTTTGCCATTGTAGTATTATTAGATATGAAAAGCATAAGATATTATTTTGTAGCAAAAATAGTGTTTTTTCTTTAGTTCAATCAGATTTGCATCTCACCGGAACTATAGGAAGAACCGTAAAACTTTTATTTTTAAATTACAACTCCTCCGCAAACTTAATGTCTTTAACATTAAGCTGCAAATTGGTTTTCCCCTGCCAGGTGTTGTATTCCAAGTGGTAGCAGATGCTGAAAGGCTCGCCATCGTGGATACGGTCGAAGAGGTCGCCTTTCTGGAAAGCGATGCCCGAGAAAGGTGCCACGCCCAATTCGGCATCCCCCACCTGCGATACGGTGAGTTTCAGATGACGATGGCCACCCACAGGTCGCGACCCGCCCGCATCGATGACATTGTCGGTCCAAAACACGGGAGCCATATTGCCCGGACCAAAAGGTGCAAACTGGTTAAGAATGCGCATGAACTTAGCTGTGATGTCGCTGAAGTTGATTTTCAAATCCACCTCAAGCTCAGGTACAAAATCCTCATCTATAAGATGTTCGCTGACGTATGCCTCAAATCGACGACGAAACTCGGGAAGGTTCTCTGGTTTCATCGACAGACCCGCCGCATATTTATGACCCCCAAAATGCTCCAACAAATCGGAACAATGGTCGATGGCGTCATAGATATCGAAGCTCCTGATGGAACGCGCCGATCCGGTAACGAGACCGTTGGCACGCGTCAAAACGATGGTGGGACGATAATAATAATCCGTGAGACGGGAAGCCACGATACCGATAACACCACGATGCCATTTTGCGTTGAATATTACGGTGCTCTTGGCATCACGGAGTTCTGCATCATCGGCTATCATTCCTAATGCCTCTTCAGTGATGCGGTTGTCGAACTCACGACGCTCGTCGTTCAGGTCGTTGATGGAAGCAGCCAATTTCTCGGCATGTTCCTTCTTATCGGCGATAAGCAGACGCACCGAATCCGAAGCCTTGGCGATACGCCCTGCAGCGTTGATGCGAGGTCCGATAAGGAAAACCAAGTCGCTAATGGTCAGTTCTCTGGTCAACACATTCTCTTCATCGTCAATCTGGTCTTCATCGCGACGATAGATATTGGCATGTTGCAGGATGGCTTCTATACCAGGACGGGGATTCTTATTGAGCTGCTTCAGGCCAAAATAAGCCAATACACGATTTTCGCCCGTGATGGGCACGATGTCGGCAGCGATGCTCACCGCCAGAAGGTCGATGAGTTGGTAAACCTGTTCGATGGTTCCCAAACCCTTCATGGAAAGGGCTGTAATCAATTTGAAACCCACGCCGCAGCCTGACAATTCATCGTATGGATAGGTACAATCGGGACGTTTGGCGTCAAGCACGGCCACGGCATTCGGGATGACATCGCTGGCACGGTGATGGTCGCAAATGATGAAGTCGACGCCACGTTCGTTGGCATAGTCGATACGTTCATTGGCCTTGATACCGCAGTCTAAGGCAATGACCAACTTGAAGCCGTTTTCAGCTGCATAATCAATGCCTTTGAAAGAAATGCCATAACCCTCTTCGTAGCGGTCAGGGATGTAGAACTCGATTTTCTTTTTCTTGAAGAAAGGCTTGAGATAGGTATACACCACTGCCACAGCCGTCGTTCCATCCACGTCATAATCACCATAAACCAATAATTTCTCATTATTGTTGATGGCTTGCAACACGCGGTCGACAGCCTTATCCATGTCCTTCATGAGGAAAGGATCGTGAAGTTGCGAAAGTGAAGGGCGGAAGAAAGTTTTGGCCTCTTCATAGTTGGTAATTCCGCGTTGGACAAGCAAAGTGGCAAGGTTCTCATCAATATTGAGCACCTTGACAATCTCAGCAACTTGTTGTTTGTCAACTTGTTGGTTTAAAATCCACTTCGTTTCCATCCACGTAATTTTGAATCGGTAAAGATAAGATATTTTCCGATTCCTTCGGATGAAAAATGAAAATAAAAATCAGTATAATTATATTTCGCTCAAATTCAGCGCATTATTTTACGACATCAACCGCCAAAATGTGACAATTCGCTCATTCTTCCCCTCCTCCAATAAACTTGAAACCCCAATTTGACATTTCCACCAGCTCAGGTACCGTTTCTCCACCTAACTTTACGGCACGTCGTAACGTCATACGCGAAGAAAACACTCCATAACCGCCATCGATAAGTGAAAATTCGTTGTCGCCTGCAATAAAGCCATTAGCATCATTGTTGTTGTAAACGTATTGACGCAGATTATCACCTCCAGCATATATGATTACCTCAACAGGATAGTCGCTAATGAAACGCTTCAAGCCGACAACCGCGGTATCGCCTCCGATGAATTCAGAGAGTTTTGCATAAAAAGTCTCCGGCCTGTAAAAAAACATAACAGCATCGCCGTCCATATTGTTTAGCAATTCGCTTTCTGTGTAAGTGGCGACAGGCCAACGCATGGTGCGTGGTACGGAGTCGCCGTCGGGCGTACGTTGCTCTTTGAACGTGAAAGTGAGGACAACATCGTAAAAAGCCCCATTGATAGCAGGATGGAACAGAAAACGCCTTGGGATCGCATCAAAATACTCTTTCGAGAAATTCACGGCCAGACTCTGGATGTCGAAGCCGGTATTACCCACCATATCGGCATTGGCGACCAACACCCGATCGGGCAAAACAACACGAAGGCGATACCTATATTTGTCTTTAATGCTGTTCATGCACAAAGGCTCGGTGGTGTAATACAACTTCTGAGAAGGCGCATAAAAAACACCGTGTTTCTTATTGTGGACGGTGATGGTGTCGAGGATGATTTCGCGAATGGAATCCCCGTTGCAAAATTCGATGAGACGTACGTCCAATTTGCCAGGATAGTTGCTCGAATCGGGGTTGAGTGCCACCTGATACGCATCGCCCTGAACATAGAAAGCACGGGTGATTTTGATGAAATTGGTGTCGGCATTGGCATCAAGCAGTCCATAAATGACTGGCATCTGTTTATATTCGGCATAAAGGTCGATGTCGGTCGAGCAGGAAGAGAAAAACCCCGCAAGAAGCAAGCAAAACAAAAGAAATCTACTTTTCATCTTTGTAAACTATATGATACATGACGCAGCAAAATTACAAATAAAAACATTTCAAGCAAATAATTTCTGTTTTATTTTGAAAATTTCATTTTTTTAATCAACCTTTTCGAAGCGATAACGGCATCTTGAAACCTGTTGATAAATATCCTAAAAAAATGCTTTTCAACTGTTGCGCTGCTTTCAGTTTTTTCGTAATCTTGCAGTTTAAAATCAGCAAAATTTTACACCCTTGAAAAAGATTAGAACTGCTTTAATATCAGTATTTTATAAAACTGGCATTGATACCATCGTCGACTTGTTGAAGCAAAATGGCGTACAAATCTACTCCACTGGAGGCACCTATGACTTCATCAAGCCGCTCGATCCCACGGTGAAGACCGTCGAATCACTCACAGGTTATCCGTCCATCTTAGGCGGTCGCGTGAAGACTTTGCATCCCAAAGTGTTTGGCGGCATCTTAGGTCGCACCCAACTTGAGTCGGATTTAAAGGAAATGCAGGAATACGACATCCCGCCTTTTGACCTTGTCATCGTCGACCTCTATCCCTTTGAGGAAACCGTGGCCAAGACCGAAGACCCGTCTGCCATTATAGAGAAAATCGACATCGGGGGCATCTCACTCATCCGTGCCGGAGCCAAAAACTTCAACGAGGTGCTCATCGTACCCTCGCAGAAATATTATGGAGAACTCATCCAATTGCTGAAAGACCAACAGGGTGAAACCTCTATTGAAAACCGCCGCCGTTTTGCCGCCTACGCCTTTGGGGTGAGCTCACACTACGACAGCGCCATCATGAACTGGTTCACGAAAGATGACGACAACAAGCCGTTGCGCATTTGTGAAGAGGAAGGCACAACCCTCCGTTATGGTGAAAACCCACATCAAAAAGGCATATTCTATGGTGATTTGGATGCCCTGTTTGAAAAGCTACATGGTAAGGAATTATCATACAACAACTTGCTTGACCTTGACGCAGGCCTTAACCTCATCCGCGAGTTCGATGAGCCTACCTTCGCCATCCTCAAGCACAACAATCCCTGTGGCATCGCCTGCCGCAAAACCGTGAAAGAGGCTTATCTTGCCGCTTTGGCTGGCGACCCTGTCTCTGCTTTCGGTGGGGTGTTGGTATGCAACCATCCCATTGACCTTGAAGCTGCTGAGGAGATCAACAAGCTCTTTATCGAAGTCATCGTGGCTCCTGAATATGAAGACGGTGTGCTCGACCTGCTCTTCTCAAAAAAGAACCGCGTGGTGTTGCGCCTGAAAGCTGACCAATATAGGCTTCAAACCGTGAAAACCGCTTTGAACGGATATCTCGTTCAAGACCGAGACCTTCATACCGAGACCGCTGACGACTTCAAGGTCATCACCACCAAGGCACCTATGACCGACGAGGTGGAAGACATGATTTTCGCCAACAAGATTGTGAAACACAGCCGTAGTAATGCCATCGTCCTTGCCAAAGGCAGGCAACTCTGCGCCTCGGGCATTGGGCAGACCTCGCGTGTGGATGCCTTGCGCCAAGCGATCGAGAAGGCCCGTTCATTCGACTTTGACCTGAAGGGAGCCGTGTTAGCCTCCGATGCCTTCTTCCCCTTCAAAGATTGCGTCGAGCTGGCACACGAAGCGGGTATCACTGCCATTGTGCAGCCCGGCGGCTCAGTGCGCGACCAAGAATCCATCGACTGCTGCAACGAAAACGGCATCAGCATGGTGTTTACCGGATATAGACATTTTAGACATTGACATTAATTAACTGAAGATAAATAAACAACTGACAACTAACAACTGAAGATTATGGGAGCATTTTCATTCCTAAACAAAGAAATCGCCATTGACCTTGGTACGGCCAATACAATTATCATATACAACGACAAAGTAGTCGTTGACGAGCCCTCCATCGTGGCCTTGCAGCGTGACACGAAGAAAATCATCGCCGTCGGCAAACGCGCCATGATGATGCATGGTAAGACACACGAGAACATCAAGACCATCCGCCCGTTGCGCGATGGTGTCATCGCTGACTTCCAAGCGGCCGAATACATGATGCGCGAGATGATTAAGATGATCAATTTCAAGAACACCTTGTTCCCACCCAGCCTGAAGATGGTCATCTGCATCCCTTCGGGCATCACCGAAGTGGAGGAACGCGCTGTGAAGGACTCGGCTGAGCAAGCTGGTGCGAAGGAAGTGCGTCTGATTCATGAGCCTATGGCTGCTGCCATCGGTATTGGTATCGACGTGCTTGAACCAACAGGTAACATGATTATCGACATCGGTGGCGGTACCTCCGAAATCGCCGTCATCGCCTTGGGTGGCATCGTCAACAACAAGTCCATCCGCATCGCTGGCGACGACTTTACCGCCGACATCGAAGAATACATGCGCAAGCAACACAACATCATCGTGGGTGAGCGCACCGCCGAACGCATCAAGATTGAAGTCGGTGCCGCCATCCCGCAGCTTGACAACCCGCCCGATGACTACGCCGTTCAAGGCCGCGACATGCTGACGGGTATCCCAAAAGAGATCAAGGTGAACTACGCTGAAATCGCCCACTGCTTGGACAAGAGCATCATGAAGATTGAAACGGCTGTGCTGAATGCTTTGGAGCAGACTCCACCCGAATTGTCGGCTGATATCTACCGCACGGGTATCTACCTCACTGGAGGTGGTGCCTTGCTGCGTGGTTTGGACAGACGTCTCAATGCCAAGACCAAGTTGCCTATCCATGTGGCTGAAGACCCGCTCCGTGCTGTGGCCCGTGGTACTGGCATCGCCTTGAAGAACTTCGACCGCTTTACATTCCTGATCAAATAAATGCTGAATTATAAATGCAGGATGAAGAATGTTGCAATGCAACGACAAGTTTCTCTTCATTCTGCATTCAACATTCTGCACTCAGCATTAAAACATCTATGTACAACCTGCGGCGTTTTATCATCAAGCATCACTTCGTCATCTTGTTCATCCTGCTCGAGGTGATTTCTATTCTTTTGCTTGCCAACAGCCAGCGTTTTCATCGCAACCGCATGGTGAACACCACTAATGATGTCGTAGGCAAAATTTACGAATGGAACAGCGAAATAAGCTATTATTTCAGCCTCAACAGCACCAACGAACAACTGGCCGAAGAAAACGCCATGCTCAGGCAAAAGCTGTCTATCATGTATGACACTACATCCTGTACTTACAACATCAGCCAAGGAGATACATTATACAAATACATCCCTGCACAAGTTGTCAACAATAGCATCAACCAAGCCAACAACTACATCATTATTAATAAAGGTGCGTTAGATGGCATTGAACGTGATATGAGCGTGATTTCTTCCGAGGGCATCGTGGGTGTTGTGACCGATGTGAGTCGACATTATGCCTCCATTATGAGCCTGTTGCACAGCAAATCGTTGGTCGGTGTGCGCATCAAAGAGAGCCAAGAACTTGCCAGTTTGAAATGGGGAACCAACAACTACCGTTATGGTATGGTGGAAGACATCCCCACTCACATCGTCTTGAACCCAGGCGATACCATTCTCACCAGTTCTCATTCCTATATCTTCCCTGAAGACCTCATGGTGGGTACAATTGAAGAATTTTACCCTACTGCCATTGATGCATTGAACAAAGCCAAGATTCGGTTTGCCACCGACTTCGCCACTTTAAGACACGTCTATGTAATCAAAAACCTGCACAAACCCGAGCTCGACTCGCTCAAAGCCAAATTCAAACAAAATGAATAAAACAGCGCTCCAAATCATTCGTTTCGTTGTGCTCGTACTCCTTCAGGTACTGGTCATCAACCACATTCGTCTAGGTGGCTATGTACATCCTTATATCTACATGATTTTCATAATGTTGCTACCCTTCAGCACGCCAAAATGGCAACTCTTAGTTTTAGGTTTTGCCTTAGGCTTGACTGTCGATTTGTTCACGGGCACACTTGGACTTCATGCCGGAGCCACCACGTTGATGGCATTCTGCCGACCGTCCATCATCAAGCTCGTTTCGGGCAACCAAAAATTCGAGAACATCACAGAGCCCAACCTTGGCCAATTAGGTGGCATTTGGTTTTTCCGTTATGCACTCTGTATGGTATTCATCCATCATCTTGCACTGTTTTTTCTTGAATCATTCAGTTTCCGGCTCATCGGTCAAGTCATGTTGCGCATCCTGCTGAGTGTTCCCGTTTCCATTTTCCTCATCATGATGATCCTATTCATCTTTAAAACCGAAAAAAGAAGAGAATGATAATCATATAAACTCCTGATTAACAATGAAAAAAAATGTACTATTTCTATTAGCATTTGCACTCGGTTTGACCGCCTGCAACAACAAAGCGAAAGACTTCAAGGTCAATGTCAGCTTGATCAATGGTAACGAAAAAACCGTTTATCTTCAAAAGTATGTCGAAAACGCCCCTGTCACTATCGACTCGGCCGTCATCGCCAACGACCAAGCTGTACTGACTGCTCCCATCGACAATCCTCAAGTGCTTTATGCACTGAAAATCAAAGGAAAAAGGGGTTCCATGCCTTTCTTTGCCGACAACAAGGATGTCACCTTCGTGGGCGACATGAACAACCCTCAAGCCGTGGAAATAATGGCTTCAGAGACGCAAGCGGAATTGGATGCCTACAACGACCAATTAGATGCTTTCGATGCTCAAATTAAAGAGCTCTATGCCGTCATGCAACAAGCCTTCTCCGACAACGACTCCATCTTGATGGATTCGCTCAATAAAGTAGGCACCGCTTTAATGGAGCAACAAGACAGCTTCCGCGACGATTACATCAAGGCTCATCCTGAAAGCTTCGTCACCCATTACATCCTCGATGGTGTGAAACAGGATTATCCGATTGACCAATTGAAAGAACTGATGGCTGGCTTCACCACCGAATCCATCTACCGCGACCACCTCAACGACTACATCGCCAAGCAGGAACGCCTCGAAGTGGGACAGCCTTTCATCGACTTCACCCTGCAAACCAAAGACGGAGAGAATGTCACCCTCTCGGAAAAGATTGGTCAAAACAAGCTCACTTTGGTCGATTTCTGGGCTTCGTGGTGCGGTCCCTGCCGTCACGAGAATCCTGTCGTAAAAGCCGCCTACGAGCAGTTCCACGAACTTGGCTTTGACGTCATCGGTGTCAGTGTCGACCAAGACGAAGAAGACTGGCTGAAAGCTGTTGAAGAAGACCAACTGCCCTGGACACAGGTGCGCGACAGCGAGAACAAAGCCAGCGAACTTTACATGATTTATTATATTCCGTCCAACTTCCTCTTCGACCAGAACGGCACTATGGTGGCTAAAGGGTTGAGAGGCGAAGACTTGGAGGCAAAATTGGCTGAAATCCTAAAGTAATGATGAATGGTGAATTAAGAATGTAGAATTAAGAATGCAGAATGTAGAATTGTTGTTGCATTGCGATATTCATCATTCTGCATTCTACATTCTGAATTAAATACTTACACTATGAAAACAAAACTCATACTATTAGCTGCACTTGCTCTTGGGCTTTTCGCTTGCACACCAAAGCCAGAGACCAAGACCTTTAAGGTCAATGTGAACCTCGCTAATGCCGATGGCAAGACTATCTACCTGCAAAAAGACGGACAAGTACTTGATTCAGCCGTCATTGAGAATTGGGACGCTGTGTTCAACACACCTGTCTGCGACGACAACGAGATGTATGGCATCATGCTACAAGGCTGGCGCAGACCTTTCTCTTTCTTTACCGATAATGTGGACGTCACTTTAGAAGGAGATGCCCAGAATCCCAATGCCATCTTGGTGAAAGGCTCTGAATCGCAAGCCCGACTTGATGCTTTCACAAATAGCTACAACGACCTTGAGGCCAAACTGGAGGCTGACACCACCATGAGTCAAGCCGATAAGGACGAGATATTGAAGATGCATTGCTTCGACTACGTTTGGGAAAACCCCACCGACCCTGTGGCCCATTATGTGATGTACCGCTACAAATGGGCTTTTGGTCCCTGCGAATTGCGCACGATGATTGACAACATCCACCATGCTGACAGCACGCTCAATAACGCTAACCTGAAACTGGCTGAGGAATATGTAGAGAAACAGGAACGTGTACAAGCTGGTCAACCGATGATTGACTTCACGCAAAACGATGCAGAAGGTAACCCCATAACGCTCAGCCAACTTGCCCAAGGCAAACTCTTGCTCATCGACTTCTGGGCATCGTGGTGCCCCGACTGCCGCAAGGAAAACCCCAATGTGGTGGCTGCCTATCAGAAATATCATGACCAAGGCTTTGACATCCTTGGTGTGTCATTCGACACCAACAAGGAAGCCTGGCTTGCCGCCATCGAAAAAGACGGTCTTACGTGGACTCACGTATCCGATCTTCAAGGTTGGGGCAATGCCGCTGGCGCTCTATATGCCATCGCTTTCATCCCTCAGAACGCCCTTATCAAGGACGGTATGATTGTCGCCCGTAACCTTGAAGGCGAAGCGCTTCTGAAAGAAATTGAAAGAGTATTAGGAGAGTAATACTTGTGTTTTTCAAAAATAAAACTACCAACCCAACGTTAATTATACCATAATAACCTGTTTTTATTTGAGTGAAACGTCAACTTCTCATATTGGCAATACTTTTATCGTATTGTGTCACCTTTGCACAAACTGAGGAAAAGGAACACAAGCGCATAGATTTCTATGGTTATGTAGTCACTGCCGACAGCTTGCGCCCTATACGCAACACTCATGTTATCAGCAAGATGGCACATTGCGGCACAATCACTAACCAACAGGGCAAGTTTCACATCCAAGCAAGGCAAACCGACACACTTTGGGTGAGTTGTGTTGGCTATTCAAGGCGGTTGATTGCCATCGATTCTACCCTCACTAGCTCCGACACGCTCGTTATCCGTCTTCTTCCAGAGGTCATCACTCTGAGAGAGGTCACCGTACTGCCTTTCAGCAACTATGAGACTTTCAAGGAAATACTGATCACTATGCCAAGCGTCAAGATGCCTGGCGAAATTGCACGACTTTATGAAGACCTTGACGAACTCTGGCTGAGCCGTACCCCAGCGGGCAAAGGCATGGTCACTGTCACTGCGAGCCCGATACAATACCTTTACGATAAATACAACGCTTCAGCCCGCCGACAAGCTAAACTACTCAGCAACAGGCGCATGTATAATGAAGTATTGCGCGAGCAAGGTCGCACCGACGAACTCCTTCCCGACTCCTTGGACTTCGCCATCGATTATAAATTGTATGAACTCGATGAAGCTGCCGAAACCAACAGAAACAAAAATGAACTTGACACAGTAAACAGAGTAGGTAAAATCAAGCCAATGGTTCCAAGGAAAAAATACATCCGTTTTGGACAATAAAACATTCCATCATGACCTTCCGTGACTGGCTCGATAGCATTATCAACCTATTCTATCCGCGTGTATGTGCGGCCTGCGGCGAACCATTGCTCAAGGATGAGGAGACTGTATGTCTGAAATGCCGCTACTTATTGCCAAAGACAGGCTATGAATTGAACCCCGAGAACCCATTGGCTCAAAGTTTCTATGGAAGGGTCAAGTTTCACGCTGTGACATCTTGTTTCTTTTTCGCCAAGTCGGGCAAGGTGCAACACCTCATCCACGAGCTGAAATACAAAGGCAACAAGGAAGCAGGTATTTTTCTTGGCCAACAATTAGGTGAAACCATCAAAGACGCACCTTTGTTTCAAGGCATTGACTATTTGATTCCTGTACCATTGCATCCCAAGCGCGAGAAGCAACGTGGCTACAATCAGAGCCTGATGATTGCCCAAGGCATCCATGAGGTGACAGGTATTGCCATCGGTGACAAATACCTCGTTAGAGGCATTTATACCGAAACACAAACCCACAAAACCGCCGAAGAACGCTTCAAAAATGTGAAAGACATCTTTGAGGTGCGGTTTGCGGACGAATTAATTGGAAAGCACGTCCTCCTTATCGATGACGTGCTTACTACGGGTGCCACACTTGAATCATGTGCGCACCAATTGGAAAATGTTCCCGGGATTGTGATTAGTGCGGCTACAGCTGCTTGCGCTGGGAATTGATAGATACTTTGGAAAAACCAGACTACACGACATATAGGTACAACAAAAACAAAAGCGGTTATAACTTTGCATCAAGTTATAACCGCTTTCGGTACAATATATAGGTTCAACTACCTATAGTTAATTGTATGCTTACATGTTAACAAGCCTGCTCCATCATCTTCTTCCACTTGAAATAACCAAACACAGCTATCACAACATATAAGGCATAGAGACTAGCTTTAAAGGGGATGTCTTTATAAAAATACAGCCCGCAAGTGACCACATCGACCACAATCCACACGAACCACTGTTCCAGGTATTTGCGAGCCAAGGCCCAGATGCCAACAATGCTCAAAGCGGTGGTGAAGGCGTCGAGGACGGGAACGTTGCTGTTGGTGAAACGCGACAGCAGGAAATAGATGGCGACCCAAATCAAGGCGGCGAGGCCGAGCCAGACGAAGGCCTTCTGCTTGGGCATGTGGCGAATGGGAAGGTCGGCGGTCTTCTGCTTGTGGCGCATCCAGGCGACGAAGCCGTAGACGGTCATGGCGAGGTAATAAAACTCCATGCCGCAGTCGGCGTAGAGTCCTTTCTGATAGTACAATACAATGCCGAGGCTTTGCATCACGAAACCCACAATCCACATCCAGACGCTGGCCTTATATTCCAAGAGGATGTAGGCCAATCCAAGAGCCGTGGTAGTGATGTCAAGCCAATGGTTTGATAGGAAGTCCATAGGTGTTTTTTTGGAAACAAATCTAAAACAAATCTATATCAAATCTTTTTCTCTGCCTAATACTTGTTCATTGGCGAGCCTGCGAGCGAACTACAGCAGCCCTCATCGGGCTGCTGTTTAAACCATTTGTGACTAGATTTATGGACGATTTGTTTCCTTTATCTTTTATTTATTTCTCTCCATTATTGACTTCATGCTCTCAGCCAAATCAACGAACCCCTTGACATCCATCTCCTTCAAGAAAATCAACCCATGCGTGGCGCGAATCAGCGGGTGATTGCTCTCGTAGAAGAAGTTCTTACCGAGGATGAGTTGTATGTCCTTATACTGTTTCACCCAGATACTCTCCGCCAACTCGCTGAAAGGACCGTCAAAGTCGGGATTGGGAAACTCAGCCTTTACCTGAGTCAAATAACTGTCTTTAAATGCTTTCTCGAACACGGCGATGGCGTTCAGTGACACAGGCACATAGACGTTGGCTTCAGCCGGATGAAACGTCGACCAGACGTTGCGGTAACCAAACACCTTCAGATGGCTAAGGTCGGTCTCCTCACTCCACACCCTGACAGCCTCAGCGATGCTCTGCATCACCTTGTAATGTGTGTTGGGACCTTGGCCTTCCGAGTCGATAGCCACAGTAATAACGGTGGGCTTGATGGTACGGAACTGGTTGAGAATGATGTTGATGTCGTTGTCATGAACCGAGCCCTTCGACGAAATCAGAGACCCTTGGTCATACAACCCCAACCTCAGATGATGTATATGGCTCAGCGAAGTACCACCGTAAGCCCAGACAAGCTCCTCCTCAAACTCACGGATCTCACCTTTGAGTTTCTGTATCTCGGAACTGTTGGGTAGGCCATTTCGAAGGTTTTCTATTTCGGTTTGGAATCGGGTTTCAATATCGTCAACGCTCTTCAACTGCCACAGTTCCACAGCGTCACGGAGGATACGGTGACAAAAGCCGCGTCGCATCTCATCGGGATTTTTACGGGCCACATTGTCAAGATAATGGTGGACGTCTTTCTCCTGCTTGTAACGATAACCCTGCTCAAAGAAGTCGGGGTATCGCACCATTTGTATGCGACCCTGATGTAGGTAGTCCAAAGTGTCTTCCAAGGCTTTTTGGAGGAAAGCATCGGTCACGGAATGGTAGCCCGAAGTCATGATGGCAAAGTGCACCTGATTGGAGGGAGACCGTAGTTGCCTATTGATGAAGGGCATGAGACCCAACATGATGTCATCATGATGTGGTCCGGTATGATAGATGACCTCATTTTCAAAGAACCTGGCGCCACGCCAGAGTTTGCCTTCAACGGCTGCGATGACCTCTTGCACCTTTTCGAGGCTGAGGTCAGGGATGCGAGCGCAACGCGGGTCATTCTGCAAATCGTCCATCGTCAGCTTGTGGGCATAACGGTCGAGGATTTTACATAAGCCTAAAATAGCGTGCTCGGTCTTTTCGAAGGTCCAAGGACCGTCGAAAAAGGAAGGGTCGGTTTTGTTAAACATGATTGGTTATAATCTTCCGTCAATGATGTCGCGAGGCAGAATGCCTTTCACGTCATAAATGACACCATTAGGCTTCACGAAGGCCTTTATGTCCAAGTCGAGGAACTCATTGTGAGCTACGGCAAGGATGACTGCATCAAACTGGTCTTTCGGGACTTCGTTGGTCACCGACACGCCATATTCTTGGAACACATGCTCAGCATTGGCCCAAGGGTCGTAGACGGTGATGTTAGGCGTGTACTCGCGCAGCGTATGGTAGATGTCGACAATCTTGGTATTGCGGATGTCGGGGCAGTTCTCCTTGAAGGTGATGCCGAGGATGAGGATCTTGGCGTTTTTCACCATCACGCCTTTCTTGTTCATGCATTTGATAGTCTGGTTGGCCACGTAAGCGCCCATGCCGTCGTTGAGGCGACGGGCATTGCTCATCACGCGGGGCAGCACACCATAGACCTGTGCCTTCTGGATGAGGTAATAGGGGTCAACGCTGATGCAGTGACCGCCCACCAAGCCTGGGCTCAGCTTGATGAAATTCCACTTCGATGAAGCGGCTTCGATGACATCATGTGTGTCGATGCCCATGGCATTGAAGATCTTGGCCAGTTCGTTCATGAAGGCGATGTTAACGTCGCGCTGTGAGTTTTCGATGATCTTGGAAGCCTCGGCCACCTTGATGCTTGGGGCTTTATGTGTGCCGTTGACAAGGACGCTGTTGTAGATGGCATCTACATAATCGGCAATCTCGGGCGTAGAACCAGAGGTCACCTTCTTGATTTTCTCCACCGTGTGCAGCTTGTCGCCAGGGTTGATGCGCTCGGGGCTATAGCCGGCATAGAAGTCGACATTGAACCTCAGTCCGCTGACGCGTTCCACCACGGGCAGGCACTCTTCCTCGGTGACGCCAGGGTAGACGGTGCTCTCGTAGACCACTACATCGCCCTTGGTGATGACCTTACCAACGGTCTCGGAAGCACCCCACAGGGGGCGCAGGTCGGGACGATTGTCGGCATCCACGGGGGTGGGCACGGCCACCACATAGAAGTTGCACTTCTTGATTTCCTCCAGGTCGGTGGTGCAGCGGAAGCCATGGTTCTTGATGGCATCTTGCAGCAGTTCGTCGCTGACTTCGAGGGTAGCATCATGGCCTGTCATGAGGGCATCCACGCGGCGTTGGTTCATGTCGAAGCCAATGGTCTCGAACTTCGTTGAAAATAGGCGGGCTAAGGGGAGACCCACATAACCCAAGCCTATTACACAGATTTTAGTTTGGTTTAAGTCTTTCATATTCAATATCTAATTTAATCATTATTCATTATACACATTATAAAGGTGATCCCTCAAATCTGGTATTCACCCTATTTTTCACTATCGAAAGTATCTCCTCTGTATACTCACCAAATGCTGGACCGTGCGCCACTTGACTCAGTTCAGCAGCTCGATTCCATTCAATCATGGCGGGATTTCCATTGGCGTCTACCGACATGTCCCAGCCGATGAGATTGAAATAAGGCATCCGCAACTGCATATCCTTAACGAGATCCAACACTTTGTGAAAACAAGGTATCTGATAACCATCCAACACGGTACCGACATCTGTTGTTGGCATCAGCTTCTCCTTGGCATTGCCAAAAGCAACGCCTTTGATTTTTCCAGTTGACAAATCGACATCAGCCTTGATGCCACCAGCGGTTTCATTGTCGATAACCTGATTCATTCTACCAATTCGGATAACCGCATACAAAATAACCACTTCGTTTCCTCTCCTATAGGACATTACTCTTAAGGTGTTAAGCGAAGTAGGATTCAGTTTTGACATGCCCTCATGTTGCTGGAAGCGTTCCTGTATGATGAAACTGCGTTTGTATTCCTTGAACATGTCTTGAATTGAGCAGTTCAATGAAGGAACCATCCCGTTTTCAGTTCTGATAAGTTTCACTCCTTGCCCCCAGGTTCCTTCAAGTGTAGGCTTGATAATGGCTTCATCAAGATTATTGCATTTTTCTATAGCTTCTTCCAAAGTCAAAGCATTATGGTCGTCATAATAATAGCCATTAACGTTCTTTATGATAGTTTTCGGCCGGTTGATATCGGGAAACAACGTGTCGTAAAAACCCTTGTCCACATAGGCGTGGCGGAACTGGAACTTGTTCAGCCTGTAAATGATTTCTGAGTTGTAGATACTTGCGGGGATGTATTTTTCAGAATACACACCGTTTCTCGAATACAAATACTGATGCCAATAAGTAGGTACTTCCCTTCCGAAATGCTTCTTGAAATAAGCCTTGATATCAGCTTCCTGACCTTTCGAAAGCGGTTTCATCGGGCATAATTGCATTGACTGTTGGATAGCTTTTTCGTAGTTTCTTTCGATTCGCTTGATTTCATGGTTCTGCAGGAACTCTTTAATTGCAGTTTTCATATTACATAGTAAAGTATTTTTCAATTTGTTTCTTTAATCCACCATGAGCGGCCTGTATCAGTGATATTTCCCAAAGGCCGTTTCCCTCAATAAACATCGGCCCATCTTCAGTTATCGCAATATCCCACCCAACAGAATGACAACGATAAAGACGCTTATGTAGTTCTACAGCCATTCTTTCAGCTTCTTTATAAAATGGGATTTCAAAGTCCTTGAATACAATATGTGTATCGGGATGTTCAATTGTAGATGTTCCATATTGGGGTTTCAGGAAGCCCATCTCCATCAATTTTCCATTTTCCATGTCAATACCAACAAAAACACCACCTTTTGCCCAGTTGTCAACAGAACTACCTTTTCTGCCCATTCTCAATCCAGCACCAAAAGGAATAACTTCTCCGTCTTTTGTCATGACTGTTTGCATACGGATGGAATTAATTGTAGAATCACATAAAGTATTCATTTTAGGGTGTTGATAGATTCTTTTTTGCACCAAATAATTGGCAGACAACAAAACATCTATCAGCTTATCAATACTAGACAGTTTCCCATCAACATACACCTTTGAATCTTGTATTTTCAAGGCAAAAATACCATTGCCTAATTGACCACTTGAGGGCTTGCAAAACGCATCCATATCACGAGAAAACAATTGCTTCAATTGTTGGATTGCATCTTGTTGTGTGTCTATCTCAAACTGAGCATCGACATATAACACCTTCTTGTCCTTAATAAAACAATACACGGGGGGGGTAGGAATACCGAACTTCTCCAAAAACACATTAAAATAAAACTTGTCGGCTGTAATTACCCGACTGGTATACATAAAATTCGGGTTGTGATTGTTTAAATAGTTTATTTTGGCTTGAAAACTATCGTATGGAATCAAGTATTCACTTGTCATACGTTCCCTTGTCATTTCAGACCTATCGAATCCGTATGTGAAATAAAAAGGCTCGTAATCTCCAAATTTTCGAATAAAAAACAATTGATCCTTCAGAATTTGTTTTCTTGACTTGTGATTACAATCTGGGTAATAGGTTACTCCATCAACAATTGATGATTTATTTTTGAAAAGTGAATAAATTCTGCGGCACTTTTTTACAAATTGAAATTTCATATTTATATGATGTTTTATTTATAAGAGGATTATGTGGATTTGATATTTCTAATTCTATTGATAATCAATTAATTAAATGGGCTATCATTAATCCTGCCAAGTTCAGGGAAATATTTTTCAACATGCTTTAATCCTCCCACGGCTGCCTGAGTTCCAGACACTTCCCATAAGCTGTTGCCTTCAATGAATATTGGTCCGTCTAGTGTTATTGCTATATCCCAACCAACAGAATGAATCCTATAAAGCTTTGAATGCAATTCTTTTGCCATCTCAACTGCTTCCTTGAAAAAAGGTATTTCAAATCCTTCAAAAACAACACCATTGTCGGGCTGCTGATAAACTAACTTCCCATGGGGCGGCTTAATGATCCCTTTTTTCATCAATTTTCCAGTATTCATATCAATGCCAACAAATATACCACCCTTTGCACAATTATCAACACGGCTTCCCTCTCTTCCGACACGCAGTCCTGCCCTAACAGCAATGATTTCCTCGTTTGGAGTTATCAAAGTGACTAAACGTATAGTGTTCACCGCGGTAGAACACAACCTGTTCAATTCAGGATGCTGAACAATTCTTTCTTGGATGATGTAATTCGAAGTTGCAAACGTCTTTAACAAATCATCTTTTGAAGAAACCAATTCGTTGTTGACATAAACCTTAGAGTCTTGTATCTTAAGAGCAAAAGCCCCATCTCCCAGTTGCCCGTCAAATTCTTTTGCAAAAGCATCCATGTCATGATTAAGAATTGTTGAAATTTCATCGCCATGATGATATTCATCATAAAACAATTTTCCATTTCGAGTAT
Source organism: Bacteroidales bacterium (assembly GCA_017508895.1). Next base: position 68,880 of record JAFWRA010000247.1, on the reverse strand, counting down.
AATAGAGAATTTTAGGGGTTGGGATATTTAAGCCTTTTAGAAAGAGGTAAAAATAAAATTTGTCTGAAACTATACAATTGGCAGAGCATATCCTTTTTTTACGATCAAAATAATTATTGTTTTTGAACATCTTGTTTAAAAACGTATGTTCATAAACAATATATTCATCACAAATTTTCTTACGATCCATACTCTTTCTATCAAACCCGTACACAAAATAATACTTTTCCCTCCCCCCAAATTTCCAAATAAAGTATAATTGATCGCAGAAAATCTGCCATGTTGACTTATGGGGTTCATCTGGATAATAAGATTCCTGGCAACAAATTGATTTTGCCCTACGGATTAATACTTTCGTTGCTTTAGCTTTTTTTGTGAAGCTTCCCATAATACTATGTTTTTAAACCAATTACTCAAACAAACACATTTTAATCAAAGTGATTGACTTTATTTTTTTCTTATTCCGACTTTGCGCAAAAAGACCTTACTATAATTTTCCATCTTAACCATAATAGGATAAGGGCAATACCTAAGCAATAGCGTTCTATGACTCAAAATAGAATCTATCTTCTTATCATTATAAAATGAAATGGTTCCATCTTCACTTTCTCTCGTTAGTCTATTAGAAGAGCTAGGGCTTTTGCCACCTAATTCCGATATGACAACCAAACCCACTCTTCCCAAAGGTTTCCATTTTTTATATGTCACACAGTCCACATACGGGTATCCATCAGTAACAGGTAAGGAAGAAAAGTCAATAGGATCTTTGGGATAATACGTTGATCGAGGCTTTGTTAATAACCTGTCAGGGAACAAAAAATTACCCATACTATAGGCAACAGAAGCATCCTTGTAATTTACCACTGGTTGAACACGATGAGGGTGGCTACCAAGGATTAAATCCGAACCGGCCTTCATCATTTTCTTTGCTTTCTTATATACACGTGGAGTCGTAACCCAAGTATGTTCCTTTCCCCAATGACACAAAACAACTACATAGTTGTATTGTTGTTTATACTTTTTGATTTCTGATACCACATAGTCATCATACATTGGATTGATTCCGGGCTCCGTTTCCGTTGCCCATGGACACCAACCTATGTTTTCATTATCACAAAAAGCCAAAAACGCCACTTTTTTATCATGAATCACTTTAACCACGGGGGCACTAGCTTCTTGAATATTGTTACCAGCCCCTATATGTTGAATGCCTAATTCATCAAGCATTTGTATGGTATGTTTTGCTCCGTTCAAACCTAAATCAAAAAAATGATTATTGGCCAAACTTACAATGTTAATGTCCAGTTGCTTTAACTTTATTAAATCTTCATCTTTGGCATAAATTACATCTCCCTTGCGTTTCATTTTTTCCTCATTGAAGTTTGGCTCATTTCCAATTGCGGTCTCCAAAGTGCCCACTCTGATGTCAGCACTTCGTAAAACCTCCAGAACTTCTTGGGAAATATAACCATCATTTACGCCTGCAAGAATGCCACCAGGCATAATATCACCAACAGCAGCTATTTTAATCATTATTTTTTACTTAATTTTTATCCCAAAATTTAAGTTTCCACAGGAATGATTGTCAAAAAACAGTTATATACTTCTTATTTTTAAAAATCAATGACCAACACATATAGATCAACACATATACGGCAAATTTGACAATTCCGTCAGGATACATCGACAAATTCAACAAACGCCCCAAAATAAGCTTTATTTTCTCATTCCAACCCTACGCAAAAGTGATCTACTATATTTTTCAACAAAAATCACAAAAGGATATGAATAAGATTTAAGCAATTGCTTTCTTTGACTCAAAATAGAATCTATTTTCTTATCGTTATAAAATGAAATGATTCCATCTTCATGTTCTCTTGTTAGTTTATAAGTGGAGCGAGGTTTTTACCATCTAATTCTGACAATACTATCATTCCCACTCTTCCTAAAGGTTTCCACTTTTTATATGTCACACACTCTACATAGGGGAATCCATCAGAATCGGTAATGAAGAGAGGTCGAAAGGCTCTTCAGGATAATAAGTCGAACGAGGCTTCACTAACAATCTATCTGGAAACATAAAATCACCCACTTAAGCATTCATTCTTAAATATTAAAACGGGGTATGTTTATAAATGTATAACGTCCATCTTTTTTTCTTCTTATGTGGAATAATATTACCCTATGGGATTTTTTAAACCCAATGAGTTCATGCAACTTTATGGATTTGGTATTAGATGGCTTGATGCACGTACCCAACCTTTTATTCTTTACATCATCATATTTTAAGTTTTTAACCGTGTGATATAAAAGGTGGAGTGCAATTCCCTTTCTTTGATACCTTTTATCTACCTCGAGTGAAACATGTTCGAAATCACAATTCTTCACATTATTGAAAATGGAACGATTACCCCGATAGGTGCCATAGTGAAAGGCGACAATAATGTTGTCATCATCAACAACAACCCACAATTCCCCATTGACCGAGCACTGCAACAATTTATCCATATCACCAATTCTACACTTATAAAGATGCTTGTTTTCGTATGTCAATTTCACTATTCTCAATCCTTCAGGCAAAGGACGTAATTTTTCTTGTGCTTTTTCCAACAAATCCGTTGAATCAGCATAAAACACATAATAATTATGTATTGAATGTCTTAATTTATTTAGAACGCTAGATATTTTCATATTAATGCCTTTATTTTAGGCCACCATAATCTTTCAATTCCCATTATTTCGAATGTACCGGTCCATGGGGCATTATTACCTTCTATGATTTCGACACCGTCATTAGTAATAGCTAAATCCCAACCGATATATCTTACTTGGGGTATTTTTTTTGCAGCTTCAGTAACAACTTCCAATACACGGTCCCACATTGGAATCTTCATTCCAACCACCAACTTATCAGAACCCGGATGATAAAAATAGTTCTTACTATTCAACACCTCATTAATTCCTGGTCCTTCAATAACACCATGCTCAATTGAAATAGGATAAGCGATACATCCATCGGCTGTGTCTGTTATAGCATTACCAGTACCCGCACGATACTTGGCTTTCAAAACATGAACATCACCTTTTCCATCAATCATCGTGTATATCCTGAATGTGTTGAGAGATTTTGTTCCAAGATAGATATCATCATGTGCTTTCAAACATTCTTCCAATAACATATCGTCTGACACAAAATGATTATAAAGTGTTTTCAACTCCTCTTCAGAAACACCGCTCGTGGAATGTTTCTCAATTCCACGACCTTCATGCCCCTGCAATGGCTTTGCTATAAACACCGGCGTCTTGTTCACAAAATCCATAAATTCGCTAAATGAAGATTTCGGAGCATAAAGCCATCTTCTTGAGACAAAATCACTAAAATACTTCAATGCGTTTACTTTATTTTTCAATAAATGAACGTATTTTGGATCATTCACATTATTCCATAACCAACAGCCTCTTGTCCTTGTAAAAAATCTTTTTTTCTCATATCTCGACAATGTATACCCATTACCGATTACAAAGTAGTCATTCACTGTGAACTTATAGCATATCTTACTTATTATAAAATCAATAAGCACTTTTACCCATTCGCCTTTTCCAAGACCGATATCTTGGGCATAGCGTTTGCTTTTTCTCACTACTAATTTACTGTTATTAATAACATGTCTAATCATGGTAAAACTTTTAACTATACTTAATTATCTTGTTTTTTATTTTTCTTCAATTTCTTGAACAATTTAAATCTATCTGGAATAATGGTCAAAAAGTAAGTATATGCTTCTGGTTTGAAAATGAAAGACCACCCCAAATATATAACAGCATACACACCTGCTTTTACCAATCCGTCTGGATACATGCTCAGATGAAGCAAATGTCCAACTCCAAAACTGACCGCTGCCGCTATCAATGCAACAATACCCACAGGAAGCAAATCAAGAATCTGCCTCCAAAACTTATAACCCACATGCTTGGAAACCAAACCAATATTCACAAAATAGGAAAACCAAGCATTGAGAACCATACCCCCCAATAACCCCTTCATTCCAAAAAACACCATTCCCAACACGATCGCGCCAATGCCCACTCCTCGCTTTAGTAAAGTCCAAACAAACATAGTTTTACTTTTGCCTATGGCAGCTATTGCTTGGAGGTTTGCCGATTGCAAACACCCAGCCAAACCAGCAAAACAAAGTACTTGAAAGTAAGGGATACTTTGTAACCAACGGTCGGAATACAATAAAACAAATAATGGCTTTGCGCATAGCAACAATATAAACATCATAGGAAAAGTGATGTAAGACAAAGTCATGGACAACCTTTTAATCATATTCGACAAAACAACCTTATCATCTTGTACCTCAGCAAAAAGAGGATACGTAACTTGTGTCATAATGCTAGAAATACTATGGGAAGCTAAACTTTCCGTTCCACTTGCTTTTGAATAATACCCCATAGTAGATGGATTATACTTCTTTCCAATTAACAATCCCTGTATTTGACCACTGAAGCTATTGATCAGATGCGTCAAGAACATATAGAATCCGAAATCGAACAACTCTTTAAAAGACTTCCAAGAAAAAATCCAAGAAGGCCGCCATTTCACATAGAACCAAAATATCAAAGAATATAAAGCAGAACCTATCAGATTTTGTGCCACCAGTGCCCATACCCCAAATCCTTTGTATGCCAAAATAATAGTAATCACCAAATTAATTACTGTAATAACAATCGAAACAATAGATAATAATTTGAAATTTAGTTTCTTTTTTAGTTTATTTTGTTGGATAAGATTTAATGCATGCGTAAAAAGGACTATCCCCTGCACCCGTAACACTACGCAAAGGATTGGTGTGTTATAAAAACGGGCAATAACCGGCGCACTAATGAAAAGTATAGCATACATTAGTGCAGCCATACCCAAATTCCACCAAAATATGGTACTATAGTCTTCTTGTGTAGGTCGTTTTTTTTGTATCAACGCAGAGCCAAAACCGCCATCAATGAAAGTATCCGCTAACACCATGAAAATGGATAGCATACCGATGCAGCCATAATCATATGGTGTAAGCAGACGCGCCAAAATAATACCCGAGAAGAATCTAATGAACATCGTCGAATACTTCTGCAAGGCCGTCCACACCATCCCAGAGGCGGCCTTTTGTTTTAAGCTTTCCGCCATATTATTTACCTTCCGCGAAGTCTTTCAAATACGCAAACCTTGGAGTCAACTGGCCTTCTTTCAAAATCATGGAACGGTCAATCACATCTGAATGCTCACCATTCAGCAAAGGCTCAAACACGTGCTTCATCAACATGGTACCGAAATACTCGCTGGTATCCATGGCCAAGGCATTCGGACAGGTGTCAACAGCCATCACTGAAATATTATGGTCAGACGAAAATGCCGGTTCATCTTTCTCAGTCATGGGGTTGTAATCGAAATAAGGATCATCGTGAGTGGAAGAGCGTACAGTTGATTTTATGCTTCCCTTAATATCGCATGTCACGTCACCAATCATGCGGATGCGCATATCTTTGTTGCGCAAATCCTCCTCGCTCAAATAGACAGGAGCCTCTGGCCCCCAGAAATGAGCGCAAATCAGCATATCGGTTTTCTTCGCCCACTTCATAAAGTCACTTTCATAATCCTTGGGATTGTGTGTGAAATCACTCCATGAGAAAGTAGCTCCATCCTTGCGCTTTACCAAACGGTCGGCATCAACTACACAATAAGACAAAGTGTCGATGCTTGCATCAGAAAGATACGCTTCTTCGCTCATTCTATGAGCACCGATGCTTTCCAACACATGCTGTGCACCATGTGACACTCGACCAGCGCCCGTGACCAACAATTTCACCTTGGGCAATTCTATGTTTTTCAACGAATCCAATAAACGATTAAGGGTAAACTGCCTATCCGGCTTAGGCAATTCGAACAATTTATGTTTCAAACCATAACCCCGCAAGGTATAGTACACACCAACTACACCGGCCCACCAACCAAATGCACATACACGAATATTGTTGTCATCCACAAGATATTCGTAATCGCAGAAAGTGATACGCTTCTGTATAAAAGCCTGCAACAAAGGACGGTTATATTCCTGCATCTTGGCGATATGACCAAAGAAAAAATAGTGCTTGTTTGGAATAAGACTCTCAATTTTGGCTTCTTTGATACCAAACAATATGTCACAGTCACTCACATCACGAACGACTTCGACACCTTCTGATCGATATTGTTCATCGGAAAAAGCACGAATGTCACTTGTTTGTACCACAATTTGATGCTGGGGATATAATTTGTTTAACTCTGCCACCTGTTTGGGTGCAAGAGCAACACGATTGTCTACTGGATTTTTAGTTTCCTTTATTAAAGCAATTTTCATAATAATAATGGTTATTATTGTTATTCTTTCTTTTAATTCTTCTTCAATTTCTTTCGTTCCTCATCCGTCAAGGCTTCGTATTCATCCATACTGATGCCATACATCTCTTTCACCTTTTGAGCAATACGTTTACGACGACCTAACATCCAATATAAGCCATAACATACACCTATACTAGCCACAATGACACCATAAAGCTGCCATTGCTCCGAGAAATGCGACTTATAGAACACCCACCAAACCCCTATGATCATCATGTTGAGCATAATCTCCATCAAAGATGTCTCCAAATGATGGAAACCATAGTCGATGAAAGCATGGTGTAGATGGGTCTTGTCGGGATAGAAAGGCGACTCGCCACGGCTAATACGGCCAAACATCACTCGAACCGTATCGAAAACAGGAATGGCCAACACCGCCAAGGCATAAGCAATCAAGCAGAAGTTGGTCTCCTCTGTTTGTCTGGCGCAAGCCGAGTCCTTTGTCAGCATAGCCATCACCATGTCACAAAGAGCAATGCCCAACATCATGGTTCCCGCATCGCCGATGAACATTTTTGACCGGTTGCCAAAGACATTCATGATGAAAAACGGGATAAGCCCACCTATAATGGAAGCTGCCAAAGCAGTTCTGACAAAGTCGTGAGAGTAGAAGAACAATATCCCATAAAAGCCGAATGCCATGATGCAAATGCCCGAAGAAAGACCATCGATGCCGTCAATCATGTTGATGGCGTTGATGATGCCTATACAACCGAAAACAGTCAACGGCCAGGCAATCCAAGGTGAAATTTCATGCACTCCCCAAAGACCGTGAAGATCGTTGACCGGATAATTGTTTCCAACAGCTAAAGCAATCACGATGAGGATTTCGAAAACAAATCTCAAAAGTGGAGAAAGTTTCTTTATATCATCCCAAGCCCCAATAATGAGCATCAGAAGCATGGCTATCTGTACCAAGACGATGGAATGGCAATCATGTTTGAACCAATAACACAAAGAACCTGCCATGGCACCCATGAACACCACAAACCCGCCCATGACAGGAACGGGGACTCGTTGAAGCTTTCTTGCTTCTGGGTTGTCATAAAAATGATTCTTTTTCGCAAAAGACAGTACCGGTTGGTGCACCAATGCCGCCACTAGCAGCGAAATGAAAAAAACTAAAACAATAAAATAGATGTCAGGCATACTGAGAAAAATAAAAAACGACTAAAATGATTTCTTCCTTTTTTCTTCCCTATAAATCTTGGGAAGTGTAGCAACAATCTGATGACAGCGTTGCAACTGTTTCTTGGGCTCGGAAAACACCCTATACACAAACTCCAAATGGTGATCAATCATCCATTTTGGAGCGCGTTTGGGAGCATTTTCGATTCCGCAATAAAAATTGAAAACAGCACCCACACCTATCATCACCCCTCTTTTCAGATGAGGTTGAAGTCGATGCATGAAGTTTTCCTGCTTGGGAGCACCCAAGGCCACCCAAACAATGTCAGGGTTGTCCTCATTAATCATTTTGGCAATAGCGGGATAATCAAAATCCTCGACCTTGCAAAACGGAGGGGCAAAAAACGTCATATTACTGACTGAAGGGTCTTTTTTTGACAGTTCATTTCTCAAACCGTCAAGTATCTGTTGTGAAGTACCAATAAAGAACTGCCTATATTGCTTTCTGTCCGTCAAGTCCTCAAAAATCTGGCTGCCACAATATTGCTGATACTCGACACCATAGAGCCTTTTAAGAAACACAGGCACCCAGCTGCTGTCGCAGATGGAGAACAAGCTTTCGTTCACTATCCTACGATACTCCAAATCCTTATGCACCATCTGCAAGATATTGCCATCAGCAACACAGATGTATCGGGCTCCCTCTTTTTGAAGTTGCTCATCTATCTGGTTCCAGATGGTCTGTCTGTCGAATTCGTAGTTAATGTTGAAATAGGTGTTCATTTACTTGAGGTACCTATGCTTGTGATTGAATTTGGTTTCTGAAGATTTTAAAACGATGTCTTCTTCCGGATTAGCTACGTTGCTTATTACCATTTTTGGCATCTTGCCGTCTTTTGCAGGAAGAATGTAATTGGCACCTTTAACGCAACCGTTGTCCGAGTCTTCATGTGCCTCAAAGCGTATGCTTCCATCAACGGTATTGTCCCGAATCACAATGTTAATATTCGCCCTCTCGATACCTGATTCAGGGGTGTTGGAACGCTCGACGAAGGTAACACGGCGGGAGTCAATGCACATGCTGTTGGCAATATCTGTGATGACATTGCCATATATTTCAATATTGCTGGCGCCATCGTCACAAAAAATGCCTCGGTTATGCTTTATTCCAGAGAAGTCGTGGATGTAGTTGTTTCGGACAATCGAGCCAGCGTTTTTGGTGGCAAGGTAGATGGCTCCGCCATCCATGATGCCATAATTGTCAATGTGGTCCAAATAGTCTTGGCTGTAGCTTAAGTCGTTGTTTTCTATGACTCCTGTGCAAGGTTTTTTCATGTTGTTTTTGTACCACACACCTGTACGGATTCCGCCATAACCGAAGTTTAGGAAAACGTTATCAGAAACACGATAATTCGTCCCTAAGCATCCAACGCATGTAGTGTTGTTCATGCGCTTACCCATCGACTTGAAGCTGTTTTTCTCCACCACTGTATTGGCACTTCCGTTATTCGACCAGATGCCATAATAATATGTATCTGCAAATTGGTTGTTGTCGATTTTGACGTTTGGTGATGCCGAAACCGTGATGATGCTTCCTCGCATGCCATAAAAGCCGCACTTGTGAATCCTTATCTTTTTACATGCTGTGTTTCTAATAATAATTGCTGGATGAGATTCTGCAAAAGCATTTCCATAAAATTGGATGCCATCAACCTCCACAATGGCAAACTTGCAATTTTGAAAGGTCAAGTAGTTATACGTCTTGCCTTCCCACACCGATGTGACACCATTTGGAAGATGCACTTTTCCGTCTGTGATACGAAAATAGTCCTCACCAGTTTCTATATTGCAGAGTTTGTAACGGATGGTTTTATTGCCGTAGTTGTAGTCGTCGTTCACGTTGTATCCACCATAAGAGGATTCTTTCAGGTCATCGGCGGTGAAGTAGATGTACTGCCCTTCTATCTTTTCAATCTTATAAGTGCTCGACTGGTACCAATGTGTGATAAGAATATAAGCATTGTTGAAATCTGTGTCGGCCGAAAAAGAGTTCTTACATTTTAACCGACAAAGCTTTTCCTCGGCATTCAAAACCTCGATGAGGCTATCGGCATATTTGACGTATGACCAAGTCTCTACATCCTTGTTGCCACTCATCCAACTGTTGCCTACTGAGAAAGTACCTTGATAATTTTCTCTATCATGATACTCATGTCCCTCCGGAATCAATGTTGCACCGTGACCGACAAAGCGAATCTTTGTGTCGGCAGCATCAATATCTTTCAATGTAATGTGCTTTTCTTTCGCAATGTAAGTACCTGGCAACAGTTTTACATAAATACCTTTTCCCCAGACTTGATTGTGTTTATTAACTGTTCTTGTAGTCCATCAAATTCCGTCTGGCTGCTTACAACTATGGTAGTACGGGCCACTGAAGTTGAGGTTGCGACGAAGAAGCAGCAAATTAAGATAACCCGAAAAAAACGAAACATAACCTTTATGTCATCAAATTGCTGCAATCATCAATATTTCTGGTCTCTTTCATTAGTCATCACCCTTCCTTCCTAACATGTTCAATAGCTCTTACATGCTGATTTGCCATATTCTCCAATGATGCACGTTCTTTTACAACTTGTTCACTTCTATGTGACATAGTTTGCTTTTCCGATTCTGGCAAATCAAGAAATGTGTTTAATGCTGTTTCTATCTCATCCACATCTCCAAAACTGTTCAAAAGAATACCATTCCCATCCATCAAGTCAACCACGGTGTCATCCCCAACCGTTGAGATGATAGGCATAGAATAAGCCAAAGCTTCGTTGATAGCCAACCCGCCCGTGCCTGGAAGCAGAAAAACATCGTCTTTTTCAAAAAACTCTTTTAACTCATCCCCATATTTCGCTCCATGCATAATAATGTGCTTTTCTGCTTTTCTTTCTTGGATGATGGCAATAATCTTACTTTTCTCCGGTCCATCGCCGACAATATCAAAATAGATATCATATCCTTTATTTATCAAATTGGCAACAGCAATTACTGCCGAATCAACATATTTACGATCCAATAAGGCACCCACATACAAAAAATGTATAGGATGTTCAAATCTCCTATTTGAACAGTTCTTGGAACGATGGCTAATGATGGATTCTATATTTATAGTATTCTGTGCAATAAAAATATCTTCTTCCTTCCGGCCCAAATCTTTTAGGTAATCTCTGAAAACTGAACCGTATGTGATACATGCTGCGGCCTTTTTGAATGTAAAATCGACAAACTTCTTTCTAATTGACACCATTACACTCCCTAAAGTGTCACGTGTATAGTTGCAATCCCAAATTATAAATGGGATATGATGGCGTTTCATGTAAAAATATGCCCACCAATAAGTAAGAATTGCGACATGGAACTGTAATACAACCACGTCAGGATTATACTTTTTGAATGCTTTCCTGAAATCCTTATAACGCTTAAGCTCAATACCCAACACTCTTGATTCTACAATTGGAAAACTCTTAATTGGAAAGGATGAAACAGTTTCCTGTAATGAAGCATTTTCTTTTTGACTTCCATAATAAAAAGCAAATTGCATCTTTTTTTCATGTAGTTTACTATCCAACAAAGCAAAGAAATCCTTCCTATATGCTGGAAAATTGTCGTAAAGATACAATACTTTCATGGGTTTAAAAGTAAATTTCAATTAGAATATGCCAGTCCTGTTTTCAATAGTATATTTCAAAAAGTGGAGAAACTCTTTGAATCCGAATTCCTTCCATGCAATGCGCAATCCTCCAAGCAATCGAATACGGTATCTATATTTATCAACAGATTTCAAGAACTTATTGATTTTTACCTGAACTTGATAGCGAATAAACCAATTCTCCTTTGTCATCATTCGAGTAAGGCTGCTTCCTTTGTCACCAGCTGTTATCATATACACCACGGCGTCATCAGCCGTGACTTTTTTGGCAGCATATCCTGTCATTATGGAAAACCACATATCATTGCTGACAGGTATTTCGTCGAATTGGATGTTTTTGCTGATAACAAACTCAGCCCGTAACATTTTGGCAATAGGGTTGACAAACTTATATCGTAACAAATCATCGTTTCCTGAAACCTGATAAGAACTGACGATTTGATTTATAGTTTCATGGCGATTACTTTGAGAACCATCTATCAAGCTAATGCTATCGGCTCGAAAGAACACAATATCGAAACTTTTTTCCAAATAGTTGTCAAATGCAGGAAAAGCCTCTGCTGTAAAATAGTCATCTGCATCAAGAAATATGATATATTTTCCTTTCACGTGTTGCAAACCTACATTTCGCGCGCATCCTGCTCCTTTGGTGGTCGATGAATTGAAATATTCCACATGTGCATAGTCCTTGGCAGGAATCTGATCCTTTGTCAAAGGTTCAATGGCATTGTCCACAACGATAATTTGTATGTCATCGCGATCGGGTATCGAATCAATGGCTTTCAGAAAAAGCTCATATTTGTCGCGATAGGGCAATACGATGGAATAATTATAGTTATTCATGTCTATTATTTGCAAATAGTAAAAAAGTCAAAAAGTATTATCTCAAAAGATTATCTTCTTTTCTGAGGCAATGTCACCATTTGGCCAAATTTCAGTTGGGTTTCAGGCAAACGGTTCATGTCATAACCACCGCCAGGTGTAAAGGTTAGCTCACCGAAATATGCTTTTCCTTTCTCCAAATAGAAGTCAGCCCTGACAAAAGGAAACGGTTTGGAGAGTATTTCAGCATAATGGAACAAATCATCCATTCCCTCAGGTTTGGGCATGGTGAAGCCTTCGGGGGCTTCCTTGCCCATTTTATTGAACCGTTGCAGATGCCAGTCCTTGTCAAAGAAATAAAAAGCTGGTCGGTGGTCTAAGCTTCTCCCGTAACAACACAACACATACTTGGCTTCTCCATTGAAACAATAAAACTTGTAATCAACAGGGGCCTCTCCATTTTCAGTTTCAATAAACTTCTCACAAAGCAGCACCTTTTCAACATCATACTGAGGCTCAGCACATCTTAAATGTGCTTTCAGTTTTTGGAAGTGATTCAATTCCTTTGTTGCTTGCTTGATGTCCAATTTCGATTTGTCACTGCAAACAATGTTTCCTCCATTGCCAAAATTCCATTTCAAGACAAATTTTTGCGGCAAGGCGTCCCAGTTAATCTCATCTGTCGAATGATAAGAGTCTATCAACTCGTTTAGTATATGCTCCAAACCACATTCCTTTACATATTCCCTAACACGAAACTTATCAGCGCATTGGTAAACCAAGGGATTATCCTTATAATAATACAGCTTCATCCATTGGATTTTCTCGTCTAATGTCTGAGGATTCTTCAAATCCAACGGTTGCTTCAAATAACGACGATACCAAAAAGAAGCACTGAGTTTCGGAGAAATACTGCACAAAAGGTAACGAAACAAAAGATGATCTGTTGTATGTTGAATATACATGTTTACAATATTTGATTGTTTTGTATTTGATACTTCGTGTTATAATAAGCGGTCTCTTCAGACATGTTTTGTACAGGTTCAAATTCCTGTTTTTGGTCTGTTTGATCCTCTGCATATTTTAAATCGTTTATTGCCAACACAGATAGTATTCCCCAAAACCAAAACATGGGCGTATCGTATACAGTTTCACCTATGCCTTCAAATAAATAGGCCAAGAAAATGGCAATCAAGAAATCCCAATCTCGTTTCTTTTTTCTAAATCGGAACAAATGTATCAGCGTCGAAGCATAGTAAGTGAAAAAGAGTATCAATCCCACAATTCCTGTTGCGGTCAGCAAATCAATATACAAATTGTCCGCATCACGTGCAAAAATAGGCAAGTTTTCATAATTCTCTTTACCGACACCGACACCTTTCACCAAATGGTACGGAATAACTTCTGTGAGAAGCACCTCCCAGTTATAGAATCTTCCCGAACCCTCATCAGCTTCGATGGTAGATAGCGAAAGTCGCTCTGATCGTCCAACCCCGGTACCAATGGAGTAAATTCCTATAAATATAGCGATAAAAATGACAGATATGAATATTTTATTAAATAAAGAGGTTCTCAGAATTATCATCAAGTAAACAGCAGCAATAATCACCATAGTAAAGAACGCTGTACGGCTTCCCAAAACCATCAAAGAACCCATATTCAATAATGCAAATGGCAACAACCAAAACTTTTTAGTCCGGAATGCCTCACAATACAAAATAGTAAAAAGCAAGAGAACAATCTGTGATGCCGTATTGGGATTCATGTCACTTCTTAACGAGGTTCGTCCAAAAGTCTCCAAATCTGAATAATATTGTACTGGCGCAAACAAAAGGACATATAAGCAATAAACTGAAAAGAATGCCGCGATGATATCCATTGAAGTTCGGCAAAAAGACATATCCCGCAAGCGGAGGCGAGAAATTATGTAAATCGGGATAATATATAAAGCCAATTTCACGGCACCATACCATACACCGGAAACAGAAGAAAAAGCTGTGGCAAAAATCCAAATGGCGAATAAAAGGGAATAACGAGCCGCAGGAAACGATGAAACGAAGGATACAACTTTTTCTTTGTTAATAAGCAAAGAGATAAAAACAGATATAAAAAACAATACCAGGTAATAGAAGAATGCGGCTAATCCCGGAAGTGCTGTAAACGAAATACTCCACGAAGAAACGAACAACATCGGGATATATGCAAGCGGATTGGGAATCATCAATACGGAAAACAAAACCAACAAAAACGGTTTTATGACAGATGTTGTTTCGCTCATCAACAATGCAGCACTCACCAAGTTTATTAAATAATAGAACAGTGTTCGCTTTTTTATCTTTTTAAATCTTATAATCATAACGGTGTATTTGGTTGATGCAAACTCACTTCCACCCAAAAGGATGCCCGCTCAATGGCAACTTGGCCATCGGGTGATAGTCGCCGATGAGGCCGACGGGCTTGGCGTTGCGGATTTGATAGACGATGTCGATGCAGCGGCGGGCATCTTCCAAGCCGAAGCCGTGACCAGCCAGAATGTTTTCATAGCTCTTCGTGTGAAGCTCGGTGAAACCTTGGCTGAACTCAAACTCCTCACCGTCAATCATGATGGTGCGATAGGTGCGCTTCTCCCCTTCCACGGCATTGGGTGGCAAGGTGTCGGCGTTGATGCTGAGGAAGTAACGCACGCGGGCACGTTTCAGCTCCAGATAGCCAGCCACACGGTCGTGCGAAGCCACGTGGACGATGTTTTTCTGCACATCGCCGAAAATCCAGCACAGCATGTCGTAGAAATGTATGCCGATATTAGTGGCAATACCTCCACTCTTGTTGACATCACCCTTCCATGAGGCGTAATACCAGTTACCACGCGATGTGATATAGGTCAAGTCGATGTCATAGATTTTGTCCTTCGGACCTTCCTCGATTTTCTTCTTCAGCGCCACAATCTTGTCGTGCAGGCGCAACTGCAGGATGGTGTTGACCTTATGTCCCTGACGTTGTTCCACTTTCTGCAAGGCGTCGATGTTCCATGGGTTCAGCACAAGGGGCTTCTCGCAGATGACGTCGGCACCGAGGCGCAAGGCATAACGTGAATGCGCATCGTGCAGATAGTTGGGGGTGCAGATGCTCACATAGTCGATGTTAGTGCCGCTGTCGCGCAACTTGGTGTTGTGACGGTCGAAGAGCTCCTGCTCGGTGAAGAAGGCAGCCTTGGGGAAGTAGCTGTCCATGATGCCCACGCTGTCGCTTTTGTCGTAGGCGGAGACAAGGTTGTTGCCTGTGTCTTTGATGGCTTTGAGGTGCCGGGGAGCAATGTATCCACCGACACCGATGATTGCAAAATTCTTCATTTGCGGTTCTAAGGTAGGGCTGCCATAGTATGACAGCCCTACAATGGGTTAATTAAAGATTATTCTTTTCAATATCCTTGAAATACTTGACGGTTCCGTAAGTCATCTCGTCGCAAGCAGCATCGTCGCAAACAATGATGCCTTTCGGGTGCATCTGCAGCACGCTGACGGTCCACATCTGACTGACCGCACCTTCGATGGCATGGGCCAAGGCACGTGCCTTGCCGTGGCCATTGGCCAAGATCATCACCTCGCGGCTGTCCATTACAGTACCTACGCCCACGGTGAGGGCAGTCTTCGGCACCTTATTAATATCATTCTCAAAGAAACGCGAGTTAGCGATGATGGTGTCGGAGGTCAAGGTCTTCACACGGGTGCGTGAAGTCAGGGAGCTGCCAGGCTCGTTGAAGGCGATGTGACCATCAGGACCAATGCCGCCCATGAAGAGGTCGATGCCGCCGTAGCTCTTGATCTTTTCTTCATAGCGGGCACATTCGGCCTCAAGGTCTTCGGCGTTGCCATTCAAAATATTGACGTTTTCTTTCTTGATATCGATATGGCTGAAGAAATTGTTCCACATGAAACTATGGTAGCTCTCGGGGTGGTCTTCAGGGATGCGGACATATTCGTCCATGTTGAAGGTGACCACATTCTTGAAGGAGACTTGACCCTTTTTATAAAGTTTCACCAATTCCTTATAGGTTCCAATCGGAGTTGAACCAGTGGGAAGACCGAGGATAAATGGTTTTTTAGCAGTTGGCTTGAAAGCGTTGATGCGTTCGACAATGTGGTTGGCAGCCCAACGCGACATGGCATCATAGTTTTTTTCGATTATGACTCTCATTGTTGTTTATTGTTTAATTGTTGACTGTTTAATTGTTGTTTTTATGATAGATGATTTTTGATGTAATCTTGGATGGATTTCACGAATTCCTCTGTTTCTTCGCGAATCTGTTGAACGAAGCCCACCTCATCAATCTTGCCGATGACGGCGATTTTCTCGTCTTCATTGCGGAAGGTGGCGTTGCGGAATTCGTTCTCGTAGTCTTTCTTGCGGCTTTCGTAGACTTGTTCACAGATGAAGTGCTGGATGCGTATGGCTTTATCCAAATTCTCACGCCACATCTCAGCGGTAAGCACATCGGCATCGTCCTTGTAAAGGAACATCAGCGAGAAGTAGGCATGACGCAGCTTCTCCTTTTGATAGTTCTCCCAAAGCTCGTCGTAGCGGTGGTGGATTTCATCCCAGGTGTTGAGCACACCATCACGGATGTCGGCTCGAAGCTGGTCGACATATTCCTCAGGCATGGTCTGACCGCCGAGGTTGATCCACTTGCGAAGACGCTTGCCTTTCATGTGGTTCACGATGGCTTCCATATCAACATCGGGATGCTTTTTCAGGTAATCCAATAGAGTCTTGACAGCATAATAGGTAATCATGTCACCATAGGCATGATAGGCATCCAAGGGCTTGAGGATGCGTACCTTGCGCTTGCCTTTTTCCATGTGTTCGCCGAAGATTTCCAACGATTTCACCGTTTCAGGCTCGTTGTCAAGCAGGTTTTTGCCGCATTCGCGCAGGTCGTAATACTCGTACTTTTCCGGGTCTTCACCTTTATTGCGAAGGTATGCCTTGGCCACCCAAACCTCAAGTAGCTTACGTGCCTCGATGGTCTCCTCGATAGTGTCAGGAGCGAGGGTTTCAAACTCGATGTTCTGGATCTTGCGCTTGCGCTTGTCGCGTTTCACATATTTCGAGGTATTGCGTGCGATGGCGTACATGTTGTACATCCACCAATAGGCGGGCATAACTTCCAGCTCGTTTTTAGCTGTATTGTTGTTGACCAAGCAGAAGGGCAGCATAATGTTGAGCTCGCTGGGGTAGTCTGCCTTGCTGAGCAGGGTGAACGAGGCAAACTTCGAGGAGTGTTTCACACTGGAGCAGAGACCCGGCCAGAAGCCACGCGAGGCCACAATCTCACCATCGGTGGCGCGACTGTTGTGGTTGGAACCGATAGTGGCACCAGCAGCCATGTTGCTCTGACCCATCACGCAGGCGGAAATCAAGAACGAATTGTTGTGATGTTGCTCATGCGAGGGGAAAATCAAGTTGTTGAGTACCTCGCAGCAAGAAATGGTGGAGTTGTCGCCCAGCACAGAGTGAATCAAACGGGCACCATACTTCAGGTTACAGTTGTCGCCCAACACAAATCGGGTGGCCACCACGGAATAGAAGATACGGCATCCGTAACCAGTCACACCGTTCACAAGGATAACACCTTCACCGATTTGCGAAGGCTCCTCTTCCGATGAATTGATGGTGACGTTCTTCAGTTTGCTTGCACCTTTGATATAGCAGTGCGGACCCACCTTGGCATCTTTCAGAATCCAACAGTTTTTGATGACGCACGATTCACCGATGGTACCATAATAACCACGGTGGAAGTCGACGCTGGCCTGAGTAATTTCGCCAAGGCGTTTCTGCAACTTGGTATCATCGGTATATTTGGCCCAAAGGTAGGCATCGGCTGTAATCATACCGTCGAAAGGCATGATTTTACGCGTTCCGACTTCGTTCATCACCTCAAGCCACACACGCACATCCTCTGGCTCGCCTTCCTTGATGGTGCCATTACCAAACTTGGAGTGGTCGGTGGTAGAGATTTCCTGGATGTTGAACAAAATGCACTTGTCGCCGATGATGTAGTTGGCCATGTAGTGCACGTCGTGGATGGCCACGTCGTCGCCAATGTCGCAAGAGATGATGCTACTGTTGGAAATGCCCACCGGCACACGAAGGTCGTGGTATTGCAACACCTTGCGGCTGATGCGGCCGATGCGCACCTTACCGAAGAAATGGTTGTTATGCACCATGTTGGTGTCGAACTCGTCCGTCACCCAAATGTCTTCCCAATTCGTAGCGGAGTTGCTGTTTTTCACCAAACGTTCAATTTCATCGGTATGCAAACGTCTCCAACCACCAGCGGGCTTTTTCACCTGCTGGTCGCGGTAGTAGTATTCGTCATGCCCGTGCAAGTACTTCTCATCAATGAAGTTCTTGTAAATCCGGTCATAATCTATGATTGTTACTTTATCCATTTATTTTTTTGTGAGTATTTATTTAGTTTTCAATTAGTTAATTTATTATCTAACGTTTCGACTAGGTTCGGGTTACACCCGTCGTCCCAGTCTGAGATTACGGAAAAGGACTCACAACGACACCGTAACGAATGCCTTTGTTTCTAAAAAACGATATGTAATTCGTTGCACTCACTGATGTGGTTATTCAAAACGATTGATCAAATCAACAACGTAATCCACCTCGTCCAAGGTGATAGTTGGTCCAATGGGCAGGCTCAGCTCATGATCGGCAATGTATTCCGTAATCGGCAAAGTCATCCCATTCCATTCCTTATAACATTCCTGTTTGTGGGGGGCGATGGGATAATGAATGATGGTTCCCACGCCGTTCTTTTCAAGATAATCATGCAATGTATCGCGCTTCTCGCAAAGGATGGGGAAGAGATGGTAAACATTCTGGCTGTCAGGCAAACGGTCGGGAAGGGAAATCAGCGGATGCTTGATGTGGTCGTAATAATAATTGGCTACCGCCTTGCGGTGTGCGTTGTCTTCCACCAAGTATTTCAACTTCACATCCAACACTGCTGCCTGGATTTCATCCAAACGGCTGTTGCGGCCCGTATATTTGAAGACATACTTTTTGGAAGAACCGTAATTGGCCAAAGTGCGAACAGTTATTGCCAACTCCTCGTCGTTGGTAGTTACGGCTCCACCGTCACCTAAGGCCCCAAGATTCTTGCCAGGATAGAACGAATGACCTGCTGCATCGCCAATACTACCTGTTATACGACCATCAGTGTGTTTGCAACCGTGAGCTTGAGCGTTATCTTCAACCAGTTTCAAGTTATATTTCTTGCATAACGCTCCAATTTTATCGGTATATGCGTTGCGACCATAGAGATGGACAATACAGATAGCCTTGGTCTTGGATGTAATCCGTTCTTCTATCTTGTCGTCGTCGATTTCCAAAGTGTTCAGCTTAGGTTCAACCAAAATGGGCTTGAGGTTGTTTTCGGTGATGGCTAAAATAGTAGCAATGTAAGTGTTAGCAGGAACAATTACTTCATCGCCATCTTGCATTACACCAAGTTCTTTATAAGCGCGGAAAATCCAAATCAACGCATCCAAACCGTTGGCACAACCAATGGCATATTTGGTGCCGATAAACTTTGCATAGTCCGCCTCGAAACGTTCGTTTTCCTTGCCTTGCAAGTACCAACCGCTATTTATCACACGGGTGACAGCCTCATTGATCTCATCACCGTGAAGGGCTGTCACGTCTTTTAATGAAAGAAAGGGGATGTTCATCATCTAAGAATTAGCTTTACAAACGACTTCTAAACTCCAAAAACGCATCATAATCTCTGATATAGTCTTCGGCTTGGTAAACTTCCGAAGCCAACACCATGCACACCGCACCCGACGAGAAATCCTCGAGATCTCTCCACAAGCCTGGCCTGACATAAAGCCCTTGATAAGGACGATTCAAGAAAAAAGTCTTTTTGTTCGTTCCATCATCCAACGACACCCTGAAGGAACCAGATACTGCAACTATCAGTTGTTCCAAGGTTTTATGCGCATGGGCACCACGCGAAGCTCCTCCCGGGACATCATAAAGATAATACACCCTTTTGGTACTAAAAGGAAACATCGTCCCATTCTCAACCACAGTGAGATTACCCTTTCGGTCGCTGTGATGCTTGTCCAATTCCATTATCGAACAATCCTCGACATGAAAACATTTTTTCTCAAGATGTGATGGGACGGGCAAGGGTCGAACCAAGCGGGGCTCCATCGGATGCTTTGCAAATTCGCAAAACGCATCATAGTCTCTGATGTAGTCGTCTTCGCTATAAGGGATGCTCCCAAACTCCAGTGCCACGGCATTGGTAGAGAACTCCCGAATCTCACGCCATACCCCCTTTGGGATATAAAGACCGTAATAGGAACGGTTTAAGGTAAAGGTGCGGGTGTGCTCACCGTCATTGATCAAAATCTCAAAAGAGCCCGATAAGGCAATCACCAGTTCCTCGTTGTTGATCTCCGCATGTCCGCCTCGGTTGATACCTCCTGGAACATCATACAGCCAATAAACGCGACGGATTTCAAAAGGCATCTGGGCAAATTGTTCAGCGAAGGAGAGGTTTCCTCTGGCATCCAACAATTTGGGCAGGTTTATTATTTTCGCCTCATCAACGCTCATCATCTGTTCTTATACATATCCTCGTAATACTTCTGGTAGTCACCCGAAGTCACATTGTCCATCCATTCCTGATTGTCCAAATACCAGCGGACGGTCTTTTCGATGCCTTCCTCGAACTGCAAGGAGGGCTCCCAGCCGAGTTCTTTCTGGAGTTTGGTCGAGTCGATGGCGTAACGCATGTCGTGGCCAGCACGGTCGGTGACGTAGGTAATCAAGTCCATATCAGCACCTTCTGGGCGACCCAGCAGGCGGTCAACGGTATTGATCAAGACCTTGATGAGGTCGATGTTCTTCCATTCGTTGAAGCCACCGATGTTGTAGGTCTCTGCAATTTTGCCCTCATGGAAGATAAGGTCGATTGCACGGGCATGGTCCACCACATAGAGCCAGTCGCGCACGTTCTCGCCCTTGCCGTAGACAGGCAACGGTTTGCGGTGGCGGATGTTGTTGATGAACAGCGGGATGAGCTTCTCGGGAAACTGGTATGGACCGTAGTTGTTGGAGCAGTTGGTCACCACGGTAGGCATGCCATAAGTGTCGTGGAACGCGCGCACAAAGTGGTCGCTGCTTGCCTTGGCTGCACTGTAAGGACTATGGGGTTGGTATTTCAAGTCTTCGGTGAAGAACTTGTCGCCGTAGGCCAAATGGTGCTTGCCACTGCTGGCTTTGGTGCTGAATGGAGGTTCAATGCCTTGGGGATGGGTGAGCTCGAGGGCACCGTAAACTTCGTCGGTGCTGATATGGTAGAAGCGTTTGCCTTCCCATTTCTCAGGCAAGGTTTCCCAATACAACTTGGCTGCCTGCAACATGGACAATGTTCCCATTACATTGGTCTGTGCAAAGGTAAACGGGTCCTTGATGCTGCGGTCCACATGACTCTCTGCAGCGAGGTGTATGATGCCGTCGACGTGCTCGTCCTGCATCAGCTTATACACGCCTTCAAAGTCGCAGATGTCCATCTTGACGAAGCGATAGTTCGGCTTATCCTCAATGTCCTTCAGGTTGGCGAGGTTGCCTGCATAGGTCAGCTTGTCGAGGTTGATGATTTTGTATTCGGGATATTTGTTGACGAATAGACGGACGACATGGTTGCCGATGAAACCTGCTCCGCCAGTGATGATGATGGAACGTTTGTATGTCATGGTTTTTGTTTTTAGCGTAGTTTTCTAAGTGTCTCAGAATTGACCTCTTCCTTCATCTCATCGATGACACGCAACAGATACTGACCGTACTCGTTCTTGATCATGGGTTGGGCTAATTGGAGCATCTTCTCCTCGGTAATCCAGCCACGACGATAGGCGATACCTTCCAAACAGGCGACCTTCAGACCAGTGCGTTTTTCGATGACTTCCACAAAAGTGGAGGCCTCGCTCAGCGAGTCGTGCGTGCCCGTGTCCAACCATGCAAAGCCGCGACCAAGGGTCTGCACCTTCAGTTCACCGTCTTTCAAGAACTCTTGGTTCACCGTAGTGATTTCCAACTCGCCTCTTGCAGAAGGTTTGATGTGTTTGGCTACGTCAACGACCTTGTTGGGATAGAAATACAAGCCCACCACAGCATAGTTGCTCTTAGGTTGCTTGGGTTTCTCCTCTATGCTGATGCAGTTGCCTTGTTTATCGAACTCGGCCACGCCGTAACGCTCGGGGTCGGCGACCCAATAGCCAAACACAGTGGCTTTGTTTTCTTCTTCGGCAGTACGTACTGCATCCTCAAGCATCTTGGTGAAACCATTGCCGTAGAAGATGTTGTCGCCCAAAACGAGACAAGCGCAGTCGTCGCCGATGAACTTCTCACCGATGACGAAGGCTTGGGCCAGACCATCGGGGGAGGGCTGTTCGGCGTATTCGAAATGGACACCATAATCGGAGCCGTCGCCCAAAAGACGCTTGAAGCCAGGCAGGTCATATGGCGTGCTGATAATCAGGATGTCGCGGATGCCCGCAAGCATCAAAGCACTGATGGGATAATACACCATCGGCTTGTCGTAGATGGGGAGCAACTGCTTGCTCACTCCCTTGGTGATGGGATAGAGGCGGGTTCCTGAACCTCCTGCTAATACTATTCCTTTCATAGTTGTTTAGGGATTGCTTCGCAAGAAATCTCTCAAAATCAATTTGAAAAATCTCTCAAAATTTTATAATAATCTTACTTTTTCTATTTCACCGTCATTGTCTCGGATGTACCATTCGCTATAAAGGCGATCCTTTGAGAAATTAACCAACATTCCATGTGACTAATGAAGATTTTGGATGATTTCTCGGCTTAAGCCGACCCAAAAACTAATATCCGTTAGGGTTGTTTCTTTGCCAGTTCCATGAGTCGCGACACATCTCTTCGAGGCCGAATTGTGCTTTCCAGCCTAATTCTCGTTCGGCCTTGGCGGGATTGGAATAACAGGTGGCGATGTCGCCCGCACGTCTGGGCTTAATGCTGTACGGAATCTTGATGCCGTTGACCTTCTCAAAGGTCTTCACCACGTCCAACACCGAGTAACCGTGTCCCGTGCCGAGGTTATAAATGGCACAACCGCAGTTCCGTTCGATGGCTTGCAAGGCAGCCACGTGGCCACGTGCCAAATCGACGACATGGATGTAGTCGCGGACACCAGTGCCGTCAGGGGTTGGATAGTCATTGCCGAATACGCCCAACTCAGCACGCTTGCCCACAGCAACTTGTGTGACGTAAGGCATCAAGTTGTTCGGGATGCCGTTGGGGTTCTCCCCTATCCTACCACTGGGATGGGCACCGATGGGATTGAAATAGCGCAACAACACGATGTTCCATTCCTTGTCGGCTTTCTGCATATCCATCATGATTTCCTCAAGCATGCTCTTGGTCTGGCCGTATGGATTGGTGCAATGTCCCTTGGGGCACTCCTCCGTGATGGGGATGATGGCAGGGTCGCCATAGACGGTGGCCGACGAAGAGAAGATGATGTTTTTGCATCTATGTTGACGCATCACATCAAGCAAAGTCAGTGTGCCGCTGATGTTGTTTTCGTAGTATTCCCAAGGTTTTTCCACGCTCTCGCCCACGGCCTTTAGCCCAGCGAAGTGGATGCAGGCATCGAAACGATGGGCTTCCATCACACGGTTGAGGCCTTCGCGGTCGCGGATGTCGACTTCATAAAAAGGGATTTCCTTACCCGTCAGTTCCGTCACGCGCTCCAACGACTTGCGGTTGGAGTTACTGAGGTTGTCGATGACAACGGTCTCGTGACCTGAGGCAGTGAGTTCCACTAAAGTGTGCGAGCCGATGAAGCCGGCGCCGCCTGTGACTAAGATATTCATGGATTTAAGATTCAAGATTTAAAATCAGGTCAACCTCTTCTGTATCAAGTTGATACAATGTAAATATTAAATTATCAATCTCTTTTGGAGCATCCTTGTCTCCATCCAAAGCGCGGTCAACGAGGGCTGTGAACTGTCTGTCTAGATCTGCCGTAATCTTGGGGAAAGGCAAAGCCGAAAGGTTGCCTTTCAATATCTTGAGGTCGTTGAAGCGTTTGACATACAAAAAGTTAAACAACTCCGAATTGAGGAATGCCAACACCGTCTTGATACTCATGCCATCCACTTGAGGAATGAGGATATTGGCACTGTTGAGGAATAGGCGTTGCTGATTATCGTAAGTAAAGCAGAGACGGCTTGAGACGAATTTATACACCAATTTCTCCTTTGCGCGGTAGAATTCATCTTTTGCACACTGCTGAAAATCAGCACGGTTGTATTTGATGTAACGGCTTGCTTTCTTCAAGCCGTATTTCGTAATATCCTTACCCATAAAAATGGATTCCAAGTCCTTCTGCGGTCTGTCTTTCAGAACTTTAGCATTGTTTCCAGTGATGATTCCCAAAGCCCATTGGCTATGGGAGAGGTCATCATGACGCAGGCGATCTGCTTTAGAAAGGATTTTTTCGGTGCGGTCGTCAAGCAAAGGAAGCGCACAAAAGTCATCATTACCAGGTTGCCACGTCTTCTTGAACACCTCATGTCGGGCCGTCTTGACCCAATAGGTTTGACAGCCACTCACTGGGGATTTTCTGACTTTCAGACTAATGAAATCCGTAAACACACCCTTGAAACGCTCATGGTAAAGCTTCAACGTATCAATACAAGTTTCTTGTGCCACAAAACGGCGCAAATCGGCGTGAACCTTGATTTTCAGCACCGACGACGGCATAAGGAAGTGCAATATCCCTTTGTCGTTCAAAAACTTATATGACTCTGTAAAGAACAAAGTCGCCTGCTCGTTCGACTGGATGATATCAGAACTGTGCTTTTTGCGTTTTTCACTGCCCCATGGCGGATTTGTAATGATATAATCAAACTTCAATCCTGCCAAGGCCGATTGGGCGTGCTGTAGGAAATCTATCTGGAAAATTTGAGGATAAGTATTTGATTCATTGAACCTCACGATGAGATTCGCTTTGGCAATCATTACTGCGAGTGGATCGTTGTCGATGCCAAAAAGCTGTTCAAGACTCGCCCCTTTGACTTTCAGTAAAAAAATGCCACTTCCGCAACAAGGATCCAAAAACCGTTGTCCTTCATAAACTTGCACCTCGGAAAGCATCTCTTCGACAATAACGGGCTTTGTATAGTACAAGCCTGTCAAAATGCGGCTCCCCTCTGTCGTAAGCGACTGATACACATAACCAATCCAATCGTCCTGCCTGTTTTTCAGAATCTGTCTTGGTATCGACAGCGGCAGTCTTTCATAATGCGTGTATTCCTCAAAAAAACGATTCTTGTTGTCCTGATTGACTCTGTTGTGTTCCAAATAGGCAGCGCAAAGACTGAAAATCAAGTCCTTGATTTGATACTGCTGGGCTTTCAAATCCTCAACAAATCGAGGTAGACTACCCGCGCTTACATAGCCTTCGGGAACAATGATTTTTTGCGAGCGGACTTTATTGGCTCTTTTCGTCAAACGGTCTTTTTCACTCAACCGCAATTTGTCCCAATTCCGTCTTGTGGCTTTTGAAATCATTTTTGTTGTTTCCGACTTCATACAGCTTCGCCTCCTAAGTCCCATTAAAAAACTCTTAACGAACTCTTTTTCAACACCATACAAAACCGCATAATACGGTATTTAAAACTTGCAAATATATGTTTTTTTTCAATACATTGCCCTTTTTATTATATAATAATTAATAAACACTGAAATAGCGAGTTAGATTTTAAAATTGTTTATTTTTGCACCACTAAAAAATATGCAACAATGATACTATGTTTAGAAACGGCAACTCCGGTTTGTTCGGTCGCTCTTAATTCAGCTTGTTGTACGTTGGCAATGCGTGAGACTGAAGGTCAAAATGCACATTCTGAGAAGATTACAAATTTCATCAATGAAGTAATGAATGAAGCGGGCATTGGTTATTCCCAATTGGACGCAGTAGCCGTAAGTAAAGGGCCAGGATCTTATACAGGGCTACGCATCGGAGTAAGTACGGCAAAAGGCATCTGCTATGCTGCCGACCTCCCTCTGATGGCTATCGACACGTTGGAAGCCATGGCGCATGGCATGAAAGAAAAGTTAGGTAGCCAGATTGGACCCGACGACATCCTCATTCCCATGATTGATGCCCGAAGAATGGAGGTATATGCTTCCGTTTTCGATGCCAACTTGCAGAAAATCAATGATACTGAAGCTCTTGTTATCGATGAAAACGCTTTCGAAGACTTGCGCAAATCACATCGGCTGTGGCTTTTCGGTGATGGTGCACCAAAGTTAAAGAAATTGTTTGAAAGCCAACCTAATATCAGCATTGTTGATGGTTTCAGACCCTCAGCGGCATATATGCGTCTTTTGGCGGAACAGGCTTTGCATAAACAGCAGTTTGTCGACGTGGCTTATTTCGAACCGTTTTACTTGAAGGACTTTATTGCCGGCAAACCACACGTGAAAGGATTGGGATAGAATTGAGAATTAAAAATTGAGAGAATTATAGAGTATTATGATGAAGAAAATAGTATTTGTCGCATTGTTTTTGGCGGTAAGCTTCGCGAGCATCGCGCAAGCACCGCATATCTATGAGCATACTTATCCAGTGATTGGAACCGAGAACCAGGAAATCCGTTCGCTCATGGATTCCGTCTCTGTCGATAGTATCGAAGCAAGCATTGCCCACCTAAGTTCGTACCACAACCGCCGATACGATAGTCGTTATATTTGGGAAGTACAAGACTGGCTTGTAAGCCGTTACAAACAAATGGGTTTCGACACGGTAGCGCTACACGATTTCTCTATCCCCGACACTGACATCGAGACTGCTGACAACATTCTCGCTATAAAATGGGGCACAAAGACCCCTGAAGAGTACGTGATATGTGGGGCTCATTACGACTCATGGAACTCCGATGGTGCCGACCCCGACACCATCCGCTCTCCTGGTGCCGACGACAATGCATCGGGTGTGGCAGGCATTCTTGAAACTGCAAGATTGTTAAGCAATTATACCTTTGACCGCACCCTCATTTTTGCCAACTGGTGTGCCGAAGAAATCGGTCTGATAGGTAGCGCAGCCTATGCGGCAGATTGTGCCGAAGCAGGGATGGACATTGTAGGCTATTTCAACCTCGACATGATAGGCTACCTCAAAGAAGGCACAGACATTCATGTCCATCTGATGTACACCACACAAGATTCGCTCATTGCAAATTATGTCTACAACCTTAGCCATATTTATTTCCCTGATATGCCTATCCGCCAAAACTGGCTAGCTTGGGGCGACAGCGATTATTCCTCCTTCAACCGCAATGGGTATGCTGCCATTCATCCTTTCGAAGATGTTCACGCCAGTTCACCTTTTATCCACACAAGAAACGATGTTTTAGGCCAAAGTGTCAACAACATGAACCAAGCAAAACGCTTCACCGAACTCAACCTTGGGTTGGTGGCAACCTTGGCAGGATTAAATCATGATGGTGTCTCAGAAAACGAAGAAAACCAGGTGGCAATATATCCCAATCCAGCTCAAGATGCCGTCCATATCTTGACTGAAGATGGTTTGCAACGGGTTGAAATCTACAACCTTTTGGGGCAAGCTATCGAGACCTTTGAAATGAATGGTGAAGACCAAATCACCATCCATACAAGCCAATATGACTCTGGAATTTACATGGTAAGGATAACCACCGAAAGTAGTGTTGTGTCAAAACAACTAATCGTCAAATAAGGTTATTCCATTTCCTCGTAGGTGAAGACATGCATCTCATAACGGGAAGGCTTTACTATAGTTTTCATCAGGCTCGAGTCAATGGTGGTCACGGTTATTTGCTCGGGTGACAAGCCTTTGACATTTTGCAAGTAATCGGTGAGCAAATCGTTCCATCTTTTCATCACACCCGAGAGAATCTTTTCCGATTTATCGTGATACACCTCATAGGCCACTGAAGCCACATCCTTTTTGGAATGCAACTTCTTTTTCTTGGAATATTGGACTGCATATTCGCACAATCCCTTGTCGTTCAGCTTGATGTTTCGTATTACCTCATGTGTCAAAAAGTCAACATCAGCAGATTGCAGTTCGGGGTGGATGGAGAGGTAATAATCGCGCTGCAGCTGCATGATACACAGCTGTTTGATAGTCTCTTCATACTGTATCTGCTCCTCTAAGACGATACTCAAGTCAGAACGGCTTTGGAGGGTGGTGGCCACATTGTCGATCATCACGTATTGGGCGGGTGAGAAATCGAATTGCAAAGGATCGAAAGGAATGTATTTCAGGTTGTTTTCTTCGTCGGTCATCAGCCGAAATGGTGAAGCAGCCACTTTCGTCAGAAGATTGGAAAACACTTTGTTCAAAGCCTTTCGGTAGGAAAAAGCGGGGTCATTCAAATTGCCAGAAACGGGCAAGTCGAGGCTGACATTATTGCTCTTGTCAGTAAGTAGATAAAAACCCAGTTTTAGCGGCACTTTCTCATACTGAGGATGAAAATGCTTCACTTTGTCGCCAAGTTTTGGAGCAGCTATCTGTAACTTATTGATTCCATTTAAGTTGCCATTAGAAATGATATTTTGGCTTCGGAAGGAAAGCGTCCCGTTTTCTATTGGGAAGCCAAACAGTTGTATAGCATAAGGAGAAAAGTCGGCAACCTTCACATTGCTGAGCATCAGAGTGAGGTTATGATTGTCACGTCCACTGAAACGACCTTGCCAATTTAAGCGGAGTTTGCCTACTTTATTGAGTGAAGCCTGCAATTGGATGGCATTGTCTCCGTCATTAGAGAATTGCCTGGATGTCAGGTTGATATCCGAAATCATATAACGGAAAGTATCGGCAAGGGTGCAATCCTCATACATCACTTTCGATTGGTTGATATTCAAATCGGCAATGTTGACTTTCCAAGGTTTTTCCTCTTCATTTTCTTCCACCATCATTGTATCAACAACAGGCTGCATTTCAGTTGAATCGAGATAAAAATAACCACCCAACACCAAATCGAAATTTGAAGTACTGTCGGACTTGATGATGTAAGTCGTATTCAGTCCAGAAAGATAGAGTTGGTTAAGGTCAATAATCTTATCTTCGAGACGCAAACTGCGAATCTCTGCATAAACCGAATCGATGGCACCTAATGGATTGCCTGTCGTATCTTGCAAGGTTAACGCATTGAGTGCAAGGTTGCCCGTAATGTCAAAATCAAAGATGTGGTCCGTTGAGCCTTGGGCCATCAAATCCAAATTGGCCAGACCTTCCAGCAACTCAACGGGATAATACTGTTGCACATAAGGCTCGATGAATTCAACGTCTATATTATTCAGTTTCAGATTAATGGTATATTCCTTCGCATTTTCGGAAAGGCGGATGTCGGTATGTAAAGTGGCATTGTCGGAGAGCGATAAGTCGAGACCAACATCAGTATTCAAATCTGAAAAATCGATGCTGGGAATCCGTAACGAAATGTCACGTAACAAAACCTCGTTGCCCAAGGCCAAATCGGCATATCGGATGTTGCTTTTGTCGAGAAGGATGTCATTGAGAATCAATCCAAAAGTATAGGATTTATTATCTGTGGTATCGGAGGCGAACCGTTCCAACAGACTGTTGAAATTGAACCAATCGTGATCTTGTTCCACGTTAACCTTCAATCCAGAAAGCGTGGCTTCTTTGATCTGCAGACGGCGGCTTAGCAAGTCGCGCCACCTTATTTTCGTTTCGAAGCGTTCAAAACTTACAAATGGTGCGGTATCATTATCTTCAAAAAGCGTCAAGTCCTTGATTTTCACCTTGCCTGTGAAAACGTTAACATCGATTTTCCCAATGTCCAATTCACGGCCTATCAATTCCTTGTCGTGCTTTTCTGCATACTTTTTTGTTATTGGAGCAGCCAAAAAATTAGCCACAAGGAGCAGAACAACAACGACTCCCAGAATGATAAGTGGGATTTTGAACGCTTTTTTCATTCTTATCCTAAAGCTTTCACGCCAGCGTCGATGCGTTTCAAAGTCTCTTCCTTACCTAAAAGTTCAAGAATTTCACCGATGTGTGGACCTTTTCCGGCTCCCACCACCATCAGACGAAGGCCGTTCATCACCAGGCCCATGTTCAGCTCGTTACTGGTAATCCAGTTGTTGAGTGTCTCATCAATGTTGGCCAAGCTGAAGTCCTCAATACCCTTGATGACTTCCTTTACCTTGAGCATAGTTTCGGCAGAGTTTTCCTTCCAACGCTTCTTCACGGTGACAGGATCGTATTCCGTAGGAGCCTCAAAGAAGAAGAAGCTTTGGTCCCAAATCTCTTTCACGAAGTTGACCCTATCTTTCACCAAACCAGCTACTTTCACGGCAAAGTCGAGCGGCGTATCAATGCCTTTTTCGGCTTTCAGCCAAGTTTGGTAATCCTTGCCGACTTCTTCATTCGATTTGCGCATAAGCCATTCGTGGTTGAACCATTTGGTCTTCTCCACGTTGAACTTGGCGCCACTCTTGCTGCAGCGCTCCAACGAGAAGGCCTGGATAAGCTCATCCATGGTAAAGATTTCCTGTTCAGTACCAGGATTCCAACCCAAAAGCGCAAGCATGTTGATGAAAGCCTCGGGGTAGTAACCTGATTGCTTGTAACCCATTGCCGTATCGCCAGTCTTCGGGTCGATCCAATACATCGGGAAAACGGGGAAACCGAGGCGGTCACCGTCGCGTTTGCTGAGTTTGCCGTTACCATCGGGCTTGAGCAAGAGCGGCAAATGGGCAAACTGAGGGGCTTCCCAGCCGAAAGCCTCATACAGCATAATGTGCAAAGGCATGGAAGGCAGCCACTCCTCGCCACGAATCACATGACTGATTTTCATCAGGTGGTCATCAACGATGTTGGCCAAATGATAGGTTGGCATGCCATCAGACTTGAACAAGACTTTGTCGTCCAACGTGTTGGTCTGCACATGCACCTCGCCACGAATCAGGTCATGCATGACGATTTCACGGTCCTCAGGAATCATGAAACGTACTGTGTAAGGCGTGCCGTCAGCGATGAGCTTGTCGACTTCTTCCTTGCTCATGGTCAAGCTGTTGCGCAGGCGTTTACGGCTTTGACAGTTGTAGATAAAGGTCTGCTTGTTGGCTTCGGCTTCTTTACGGTATTTGTCAAGTTCCTCAGCGGTATCGAAAGCGATATAAGCGCAGCCTTTGGCCAACAATTCATCGCTATATTGTTTGTAAAGATGTTTGCGGTTGCTCTGTTTGTAAGGACCATATTCGCCCCCCACATAGTCGCTCTCGTCAAACTTGATGCCGCACCAGTCCAAAGACTCCACGATGTATTGCTCGGCTCCTGGCACAAAGCGGGTTTGGTCGGTATCCTCGATACGGAGAATCATTTTTCCTCCGTTCTTCTTGGCAAACAGATAGTTATATAATGCAGTACGCACACCCCCGATGTGCAAAGGACCCGTCGGGCTAGGGGCAAATCTTACTCTTACTTCTTTCATTTTTGTATGGATTACGTTTGAGGCTGCAAAAATACAGATTCTGTGTTATTAAAGGTATTTCCTTCTTGATAATTGCAAACAAAAAAAGCAGGCCGAGACCTGCTTTTTCTGGTTTTCGTTACAAAAAATCAATTATTTGCGCTCATTTCTAACTTTTCCATGGCACTTGGTGTCAAGGGTTTTGGTGCAAATTTCTTGGTCTTTGCTTGACCATGATCCGGAATGAGGAACGTCATTACTGGTTCAAGATTGTCAAGGTTGTTATAGTTGCTTGGCGCATCTATCGGGAAAGTGCCAGCAACGGGGTTGGAACCTGATTCGGCAGAAATCAAAGCACCACCATAATAAACAGAGACGACATAATTGGTTTTAACGGAAGGATCGCAGTTTTCCCAAAGGTCAACATACACCGTATAGAGACCAGGTTCAACATAAGCCTCTTCACCATAGGTGATGTTTTCGTTGTTTACGTAATCAAGGCTACAACCGGCATTGGAGTCAAGGTCGAGCTCACCGCCGTTTTCACTTGTGCTATGTCCATAATAGACATGCTCTCCATTAGGTTCAATCACATGAAGGTCAACGTCCTTTGCCGTGTCGAATGAAAGGCTGATTTGCAGTTTACCTGTACCCACTTCAATCAACTCGACAGTTTTTTCAACGACTTCGCTCACTTTACCGTCGTTGTCCAAAATGGACACCAAAATGACGAAATCATCGTCTTCCTCACCTAAAGTAATGTCCTGATTGACAAGGATAACGAACTCATAGTTGGTGCTGCTGGGAACCCATTCATAATAACCAAATTCATTATCAACACCCACATAGACTTTCTTAACTGTAACAGGTGAATCAACATTGACGATAGAGGTACCGCCAGGAATCACCTTCTTGTTCATCGTTACATCAATGTTCACATCAGAACTGGCTGCTGGCATTTCTTTGGCAACCAAAGTACCGTCTTTAACAGTGATGTATTTGTTAACTGTTGTCTCTTTCGTTTTGGTACATTCAACCAAAAGAAATGCTGCCATAACAAAAAGGCAACCTAATGCAAAAATCCTTTTTTTCATAACAATTTAAATTTTAGTTAGACAATAATTTTCGAAATTTTCGATGCAAAAATACAAAGAATTCAATACACCCGTAAAGAAAACACCTTTTTTTAAACAAT
Source organism: Bacteroidales bacterium (assembly GCA_017508895.1). The sequence goes on along the minus strand of JAFWRA010000247.1, from coordinate 36,061 downwards.
TCTATGGATTGGAGATTCTTTTTTGACAAAAAACACAAATAAAATGTCCAATCACTTTTCTCAAGTTTTAATGGCAGAATGCATTATATCCAAAAAATTTGTCGGCATTTCATATCAAATTATATTTATTTGTTACTTTTGCAGCGTTTTAAATGAAAGCGAATGATTAACGTAATTGGACTCGGATATATTGGTCTACCCACCGCTCTGATGATGGCTTCACACGGTGTGGAAGTAATTGGAACGGATTACAACAAAGAACTAGTTGCCACGCTCAACGCGGGCAAGACCACATTCAAGGAAGATGGATTGGACGAACTCTTTGCTGCCGCACTGAAAGCGGGCATCAAGTTCACCACGGAATACCAAAAGACGGACATGTATATCGTCAGCGTGCCCACGCCTTACGACAAGTTCAGCAAGAAAGTCGATGCGTGTTATGTGGTGGCGGCGGTGAAGGAAGTGATGAAAGTCTGCCCAAAAGGTGCCACTGTGGTCGTTGAGTCGACCGTCAGTCCGGGCACGATGGACAAGTTCGTACGTCCCGTGGTGGAAGCCAACGGCTTCAAGATCGGCGAAGACATCCATCTGGTGCATGCTCCCGAGCGTATCATCCCCGGCAACATGGTCTATGAGCTGCTCCACAACAACCGCACCATCGGTGCCGACAGCCGCGAGATTGGCGAGAAGGTGAAGCAGTACTACGCCTCATTCTGCCAAGGAGAGATCGTGGTGACCGACATCCGCACTGCCGAGATGACCAAGGTGGTAGAGAACACCTATCGTGCCGTCAACATCGCCTTTGCCAACGAATTGAGCCGCATCTGCCGCCACGACAACATGGATGTCTATGAAATCATCCGCATCTGCAACATGCACCCGCGTGTCAACATCCTGCAGCCCGGTCCTGGCGTGGGCGGCCATTGCATCAGCGTCGACCCTTGGTTCCTCGTGGGCGACTATCCGCAGTTGGCCAAGGTTATCGACGAAAGTATGAAGACCAACGACAGCCAGCCCGTGTTCGTCTTGGAACGCATCTACGAAATCATGAAGGAGAAGGGCATCACCGACAACCGCCGCGTGGGTCTTTATGGAATCACGTATAAAGAAAACGTGGACGATATCCGTGAGAGCCCGACCTTGCAGATGCTCGATATCCAAGAGCGTCATCTGGCCCGTCCGCTGAAGAGCTTCGACCCGTTCTTTACTGAAAAGGAGATTGTCCCGAACCAAATCCTTGACTTCGACCAATTCCTCAACGAAGTCGACATGGTGGTCATCATGGTGAAACATGACCATATCAAGCAGAACTGGGACAAGTTGAAAAATAAGGTGATTTTGGATTGCCATAATATTTGCCCACTGGAGGGTGTTTACCATATTTAATCCGAAAGCCGATGAAAAAAATCATGCTTGTCTTCGGTACAAGACCAGAGGCAATCAAAATGTGTCCTTTGGTCAAGGAGTTCCAAAAAAAACCTGAGAAGTTCGAAACCATAGTTTGTGTCACGGGACAACACCGTGAGATGCTCGACCAAGTGCTGCGTATCTTTGAGGTTCAGCCCGACTATGACCTCAACATCATGAAACAAGGGCAAGATTTGTACGATGTGACCGCCCGAGTGTTGGTGGGTATGCGTGACGTGCTGAAAAAAGCCCAGCCCGATGTAGTATTGGTTCACGGCGACACCACCACTTCCACCGCTGCCGCACTTGCAGCTTTCTATCAACAGATTCCCGTGGGACATGTGGAGGCAGGCTTACGTACCTACAACATTTACAGTCCTTGGCCGGAGGAGATGAACCGGCAAATCACAAGTCGTATCGCTGCTTATGACTTCGCCCCTACCCCATTGAGCAAAACTAATCTTCTGAACGAAAATGTCAGCGAGGACAAGATTTTCGTAACAGGCAATACTGTGATAGATGCCCTACACATGGTAGTAGAGAAACTTAACACAGACCTGGATCTAGCCAAGGAACAAGAGCAAGTTTTACTCACCGCTGGTTACGATGTCAAACGTTTGGGTAATGGCAAGAAACTTGTTCTCATCACCGGTCATCGCCGCGAAAACTTTGGCGAGGGTTTCATCAGTATGGTCACCGCCATGAAAGACCTTTCCGAGCAATATCCCGATGTGGACTTCGTCTATCCCATGCACCTCAACCCCAATGTGCGCAAGCCAATCCACGAGGTGTTTGGCGAAGACTTGACGGTTTACAAGAACTTTTTCTTCATTGAGCCGCTTCAATACTTGGAGTTCGTTTACTTAATGGAAAAGAGCTATCTGGTGCTGACCGACAGCGGTGGGATTCAGGAAGAAGCCCCTGGGCTTGGCAAGCCCGTGCTCGTGATGCGCAACACCACGGAACGACCTGAAGCCCTTGATGCTGGAACGGTGAAGCTGGTAGGAACAGACCACGATTTGATTGTTAGCGAAGTAAGCCGACTTCTTGAGGATTCATCCTATTACGACAAGATGAGCAAGGCCGTGAATCCATACGGTGATGGATTGGCCTGCGGAAGAATTGTGCAAGCTTTCATTTGACAAAATCACATGTTGTTGTCAAGATAATGCTTGATAATGCAATAAGTCCATCTCCCTTTCACGAAAAATCTCTATCTTTGCAGGTTATTCTATTTTGGATATGTCTGCACCTAATAAATTGATAGAGAAAATTGAAGGTTTCACACGAAAGTATTACCTTAACCGCTTGATACAAGGCGTATTGGTGGGTGCTGTATTGTGGATTGTCTTCTATCTACTCATCAACGGGTTGGAGTATTTCTCCTGGTTTCCGCCTAAAGGGCGTTTTGTTCTGCTCTTGTTTTTGCTGGCAGGCAGTTCCTTCGTCTTGGTGTATCATTTCCTCATCCCTCTTGTCAACCTCATCCGCTTCCGAAAGAAGATGTCGGTGGAACAAGCCTCAGTACTGATTGGAAAGTTCTTCCCTGAAATCAAGGACAAACTGCTGAATACAATACAGTTGACCCATCAGATGGAAAACTCCAACAATGGAGTCGGCCCTTCGACGGGCTCAGGGATCTCCGATGACAACGCTCTTTTGGCTGCCACCATCGAACAACGCAGTGCCCGCCTCTCCCCTATCCGCTTCTCCGATGCCGTTGATTTGCGTGGCAATCTGAAATATCTCGGCATTTTTTTCGGTTCGCTCCTATTATTAATAGCACTTATGGTGTTTCTGCCATCGTTTGCCGTGCAACCCACGCAGCGTATCGTCAACTATGAGCAGCATTTCGAGAAGCCCCTCCCCTATCAAGTTGAAATCGGACAGGAAGAAATTGAGACCACACAAGGCAAGGAGGTAAAGTTCAGCATCCACGTTACGGGCGACCGCATTCCTGACGCCTTTTATGTGAAAAGCGAGTTGGGACAACAGCTGATGACCAAAGGCTCGGCCAACGACTTTAGTTATACCTTCAAGAACTTGTTCAATGACCTCACCTTTAATGTGATTGGCGGTGAATACACAAGCCGTCCCCTACACATCACGGTGCACCCCAACCCTACCCTACTCTCCTACCGCTGCGAATTGCAATATCCTGCTTATATTCATCGCACCAACGAGACCTTAGAAGCCAAGACCCGACTTATCGTACCTCAAGGCACCCGTCTTACTTTCAGCTTCACTACCCGCGACACCGAGCAGATGTCTGTTGCTCGCGACTCGCTGACCACCGAATTGACCGCACAAGACGATATCTTTGCATACCAATTCGTAGCTGCACAATCCACCAAATTTGAGGTGCAAGTGCAAAATGCATGGAACCGAAGTTTAGAACCTCTCCCCTTCTCTGTCGATGTGTTGCCTGACGCCTATCCAGACATTCGTGTGGAATCGTTCGACGAGCAGCTTTCCACTGACGTATATTTTTCGGGCCTCGTCACCGACGACTACGGTTTCAGTCGCCTGACCTTCAACTGCACCGTGAAAGAACCCATAGAAAAAAACATCGTCAAGACCGTGCCCTTGGATCTCAAACAGACCCGCACCTCATTCTTCTATCAATTCAACATGGACAGTCTCGGCATCATGCCTGGACAGAACATGGAGGTTTACTTCGTGGTTTGGGACAACGATGGTTTCCACGGACCCAAGTCGAAGCGCTCAGAAACATTCACTTATTATAAGCCTTCTGAGTCGGCCTTGGACAGCATCGCCAACCAACAGTCGGAAGACATCATGGAGCGGCTTCAGGAAAAATCGCAAGAGGCTGACAAACTGCAAGACGAAATCGAGAAGATGTTGCAAGACCTTATCCAGAAAAAAGATTTGGATTGGTCAGATAAGGAAAAAATGAAAGACCTGCTTGAAAAACAGCAGCAGATTCAAGACGAATGGAACAGGTTGCAAGAAGAGCAGGATAAGTTATCCGATTTCATGAAAGAGCATGATTTGGCCAACGAAGACCTCATCAAGAAGCAAGAGCAAATCAACAAACTCTTCAACGAGGTGATACCCGAAGAGTTGAAAAAAATGATGGAACAGATTGACAAATTGCTTGAGGAGATGCCGCGCGAGCAGATGCAACAAATGATGCAGGACATCAAGAAAAACAACCAATCGATGCAAGAACTGCTCGACCGCAACCTGTCGCTTTTGGAGCAACTCAAGATGGAGAAAGACCTCAACGACTTGGCCAACAAATTGGACAAACTTGGCGAGGAATTGCAGAAAGAAGAGTCGGAAAATCAGAAAAAAGAAGGGGAGGAGACAGACCCAAAAACAGCTGAAGAAGCCAAAGAGGAATTCGACAAGATGATGGACGAACTCGACCAACTCTTGGAGAAAAACCAAGACTTGCAGCAACCTTTCGACATGCAAAAAGACGAAGAGATGCAAGAGAGCATCGACCAAGACCTTCAAGACGCCATGCAGAACGAGCAAAATAGCCAACAGCAACAGTCGCAGCAGAAGAAGCAAAATGCCGGTCAGAAGATGCAACAGATGGCCAACCAGATGAAGATGCAAATGCAGATGCAAGGCATGGAACAGATGGCTGAGGATGCCCACTTGATGCGTATCTTGCTTGAGAATGTCGTCCACGCCTCGCACGAGCAAGAAGCTTTGATGAGCGAAATCGGCACACTGCGTGTTGACGACCCATCCTTGGTTGAAAAGATTATCCATCAAAAAGAAATAGCCGACAACTTCAATATGGTCCGCGACTCGTTGCGCAGCATGGCTATGCGTCAGCCCATGATACAGAATTTTGTCTTCGATGAACTGCACACCATAGAGAATCAGACAGAGAATGCGATGAAATTCCTCAACGACTTGAGACTTTCTCAGGCTGTGCGTCACCAGCAGACCGCCATGATGTCGATGAACAACCTGGCTCTGATGTTGGCCGAGTCGTTGGAGAATATGGAAAACAGTATGGAATCTATGGGCATGCCGATGTCATGTTCCATGCCCAAACCAGGTCAAGGCCAATCGAGCATGCAAAAAATGCAGCAGCTACAGCAACAGCTCAGCGAACAACTCAAGCAAATGCAACAGCAAATGGAGAAATCCGGACAGCAAACACCCAACTCAATGAGCGAAGAGTTTGCCCGCATGGCCGCTGAACAAGAGATGCTACGACAGGGAATGCAACAAATGCTGAACGACATGAAGGAAAACGGACAAATCGGCGACGACGGCCTGAATGAAATCATCAAGGACATGGAGAAGCTTGAAGAAGAGTTGGTAAACAAGAAAATCAACCGCCAGATGATTGAGCGCAGCCAACGCATTGAATCCAGAATGTTAGAATCGCAGAAAGCGCAAGAGAAACGCGAACAAGAAGAAAAGCGCAAGTCGAACGAATACAAAGGCTCGCATTTCGACCGACAAATTGATGAGTTTCTCTATAAGGAAACGCTGAAGAAAAACCAAGAGTTCCTTAAGACCAACCCGATTGAATATTTCCCTTATTACCAGAATAAGATTAATGAGTATTATTTGAAGAAAAACACACATTGACATGATCAGATTCAGTACACTGGATGTAGAGATGCCGCCAATCAAACCGCAATCCGTGAAGCTATGGATTGAAGAAGTGGTGGAAAAACATGGCAAGACAGTAGGAGAGTTGTACTACTATTTTTGTAGCGACGAGAAGCTGTTAGAAATCAACAGAGAGCGTCTCAGCCATGATTTCTATACAGACATTGTGACCTTCCCATTGACCGATTGTGAGACGGTCTTGTCGAGTGAGTTCTGCATCAGTGTTGACCGCATCAAAGAAAATGCCGTAACCTTTGGCCGCACTTACGAGAGCGAATTGCATCGTGTCATCATTCATGGTGTGTTGCATCTCATCGGTTTTGATGACCTTACTGACGAAGAAGAAAAAGAGATGCGTGAAAAAGAGGAAGAAGCGTTGAAAACATTATTTAGTTAATTAAATATCAGTTTGTTAATATAATTGTTTCCCGTGAAACACTAATCAAAGAAATGTATTTTGAACCGTATGACATCATCGTAGTAGGAGCTGGTCACGCTGGATGTGAGGCGGCAGCGGCAGCAGCCAACATGGGCAGCAAGGTGTTGCTGGTCACCATGGATTTGCGTCTGATGGCCTCCATGTCATGCAACCCAGCCATGGGTGGCATCGCTAAAGGACAAATCGTCCGCGAGATTGATGCTATGGGAGGCTATTCCGGCATCGTCAGCGACCGGACCATGATACAATTTAGGATGCTTAACAAGTCGAAAGGACCGGCCATGTGGAGTCCAAGATGCCAAAGCGACAAAATGATGTTCTCAGCAGAATGGCGAAGCATGCTTGAAAAAACCCAAAACCTCGACTTTTGGCAAGACACCGTTACAGGACTCTTGGTCAGCGGCGACAAGGTGAAGGGAGTGAAGACCATGATGGGAGGTGAGATTGAAAGCAAAGCAGTAATCCTCACTAATGGGACTTTTTTGAACGGCTTAATCCATATCGGTGAACAACATTTCGCAGGAGGAAGGATGGGTGAAGTAGCCAGCCATGGCATCACTGAACAGCTCAAGGAATACGGTTTTGAAGCAAAACGACTCAAGACCGGCACACCCGTCAGAATCGATGGTCGTACTATAGATTTCAGCAAACTCATCGAGCAAAAGGGCGATGACGAGGTGGTTGGTTTTTCCTATATCGAGCCCTTCAAAATCACAAAACAAAGGAGCTGCTGGATTGCCCATACCTCGTTAAAAGTACATGATACGCTTCGAAAAGGATTCAAATACTCACCCATGTTCAATGGCCGAATCCAAGGCGTGGGGCCAAGATATTGTCCCAGCATAGAAGACAAAATTGAAAGATTCTCAGGAAAAGACAGCCACCAACTCTTTGTTGAGCCAGAAGGCTGGACAACGCAAGAATACTATCTTAATGGCTTCAGTTCTTCGCTACCCGATTACATCCAATATGAAGCCTTACGACAAATTGAGGGCTTTGAAAATGCCAAGATTTATCGTCCCGGCTACGCCATCGAATACGACTACTTTCCACCAGAACAGTTGCACCATTCCTTAGAAACACGCCTGATGCACGGACTGTATTTCGCAGGACAGATTAACGGTACCACAGGCTATGAAGAAGCAGCTTGCCAAGGACTGATGGCCGGTATCAACGCCAGCCTTGCGTTGCGGGATGATACGCCCCTGGTGTTATCAAGATACGAAGCTTATATTGGCGTGCTAATTGATGACCTCATCACGAAAGGTGTTGACGAACCATATAGAATGTTTACCAGCAGGGCTGAGTACAGAATTCTATTGAGGCAGGATAACGCCGATGCAAGACTGACAGAATTGTCGCATAAAATAGGCTTAGCCAAAGAAGATCGCCTTCAAAAATATTTGGAGAAACACGAAAAAGTTGAAGAAATCAAACGCTTCTTAAACGAAAACCATGTCTATCCTGACGAAATAAACGGCTTCTTAGAGCAAAAAGAAAGCACAAAGATAGACCAAAAGATGAAAATGTCCTATCTATTATTGCGACCTCAAATCAGCCTTTCCGAAATGATTGAGATTTTGCCTTCATTAGAGCATTTCAGAAATCAAGACAGGTTCGTCAGAGAATGTCTCGAAGAAGCAGAGATACAAATCAAATATGCAAGCTATATTGAAAAAGAGGATGAACTTGCCGACAAACTCAGAAGATTGGAGAACGTGAAACTACCAAAAGATTTTGATTTTCACAATCTGCAATCACTATCATACGAGTCGAGAGAGAAACTCAACAAATACCAACCTGCAACTTTGGGAGAAGCCTCAAGGATAAGCGGGATTTCGCCAGCTGACATCAATGTGCTGGCCATATTTTTAGGAAGGTAAAATATTTGTTTCACATGAAACACGAAAAAAGATGAACAACAAATGCCCGTGGTGCGGATCCGAAAAAGCACAAATCAACCTTTGGCTAAAGGATGAATTCCTAAGCAAAGAAGACTTCCACATCTGCGAATGCCTAAATTGTGGCTTATCATACACCATGCCACGACCCAACAAAGAAAAAATAGGCGAGTATTACAAATCAGAAGAATATTACAGTCACCAGGAAAACAAGAAAGGCTTCATTCCAAGGCTGTACGAATCCGTGAAAAAAGTCAATCTGAAGCATAAATACAACTTGGCCACCCAAGGATTGAATGTAGGAAAAATGCTTGACATAGGCTGTGGAGTAGGAGACTTTCTACACACAGCGGAAGAACACGGCTGGACATGTACAGGTGTAGAACCCTCAGAGGATGCCAAAGCCATTGCCAAGACCAAAACCAAAGCCAACATCATCAATAGTGAAGATATGGAAAAGATTCCTAACGCTACATTTGATTTGATAACCATGTGGCATGTCTTAGAACATGTTGATGATTTGAAATGGCAAATCGAGCAATTACATCGACTCACCAAAACCAAAGGCAGAATTGTCATCGCCGTTCCCAACTATAAATCTTACGATGCTCAATACTATAAAGAACTATGGGCAGCTTACGATGTACCCCGACACTTAAGCCACTTCAACAAGAATGTATTGACCAAAATTTTTAAAAGCAAAAACCTAGAATTGGTTCGGACAGATAAACTGATTTGGGATGCCTATTACATTTCCTATATGAGCGAACAATACAAACAACATAAATTTCCGTTACTGAAAGGCACCTTCAGAGGATGCATTTCCAACTGTAAGGCAAGACACACGAAAGAATGGTCAAGTATGGTATACATTTTTGAGAAGAAATAAGCGAATTTAAAAATTTAGACGTTTTTAGGCGTTTTAAGGCGTTTTTGGATAAAAATAATGATTGGTATCAAACAGAGGAGAAAAAGCGAATAGAAAGAACGTTTATAATACACTCAAAACCAACGGAAAAGCAGAATTTGCGATAATTCGAAGAAAAATGAAGAACAAAAGAGTAAAAAGAACAGGACTAACATTGATTGGGACAAGCATAGGCTTATTCTTGTTGCTCGGCATAGTTTACCTGCTTTCAACGAGGGAAGATGTACTTAACAAACGCATACAGCAATCCGTGCTGCGCATCGACAACGAAATGCAGCAACTGATTGGCAAAGGACTCAACAATACCGAACTTGAAAAAGAAAAAATTGGATTGGTGGTTTTCATGAACGACACCTTGGTATATTGGAACAATAACGACGTCCATCCAAAACTGATGAAACGAAAGGTGAAAGTGGGCAACGACACCATTTGCCACCTGCTTAATGGCAATTATTTCATCAAATCATACCAAACTGGATCGATGACCTATTATTTATTCAAACTACTTAACACCACCTATCCCATTGAGAATCGCTACTTCCAAAACTACAGCACGCTTTACCCTCAGTTTATCGATGTTGACATCAGCTTTGAACAGGAAAGAGAAGGGCGTAACATACACAACCATGAAGGAAAAACACTTACCCGATGCCAAATCAACACACAACCCAAAATCAAAAAACCATACGCCTATTTGCCATATTTGCTCTTGATCTTACTACTTGCTGGAATTATTATGGCCTTCGGAAGTAAAAATAAAAACACAAGAAAGAGAAAAGGTTTCAATATTGAATTAGGCATTGGTATCATCATAATAGTCGCAATTCTAGCCACTTATCTTTACGATAAGATAACGATAAACAAAGAAAACGAAAGACTGGCCAACATAGCCGAAAGCCTACTCAAGAAACGGGATGCTGACTTCGAACAATCCTATGTCCAATTCGTTCAAAAGATAGAAGCCGATACCACGCTCCATGAAATGCTTTTTGCGGAAAGCAATATCTTGGCCGACGTCATATTAGGCTACTCCAAAGAACTACTTTTCGACGAAACCATGCAAGCCTACATCGCATCGCTTACCGTATGTTCTCCCAACGATGAAATCAGCATACAACCTGAAGGCTATATTGAGAACTGTGATGATTACTTCCTTGAAAAGATAGCCAATAACAAACAGCAAAGGGTGGGCAACGGATTGTATTTCATGGATTATTACACACTCGACCCAAATTACCTAGGAAAGATAAGAATACATTCGGCAGACTCATTACAGCAAAAGACACTCTATTTTGAGTTCTATAAGCCTATCGCACCAGAAGGTTTCGGATTTCCACAGCTCCTACAAGAATCCAATAATCAAAAACCTTATGACTATTCAGTAGCCAATTACCGCGACAATCAACTCGTTTACAAATACGGTCGTTATATCTATCCTAATTTCCTTAACAGCTTGAATTTCAAAGACCGAGAGTTCCTTTACGGCAGTGTTTATAAACACTATACCATTAAAAATGGAGAAAACAATGCATTGGTCATTAGCGCACCACGAAAAGGCTGGTCGGATGTAACTGCTCCTTTCGCAGTGTTTTTCCTGTGTCTATTAGTACCTTATTTATTGATTTACTGGTTAATAAGGCCAAAAGAGAACCACAAATGGCGCGATAGAAGCTTCCGCCAGCGCCTGCAAACCATCATCCTAATGACCCTTGGCGTCGCATTCTTGACTATCGGTCCCGTTTCCGTCATCTATATGCAAAGCCTCTACAACAAAAAAACAACAACTACCCAATTTGAGACTACTAGAACGCTCACCATCGAGATGCAGAACGACCTTGATTTTGCAAGACTGCTGAGAACAGCCTCAAGAGACAGCTGGACAGAGATTCTACAACACTACTCCAACACTTTCTTCACCGACCTGAACCTTTACCAACTTAACGGCCAACTTCTTGCCACCACAAGACCCGAAATCACTGACCTCAACTTAAAAGCCCCCATAATGAATGCTGATGCTTACCATAGCATGCACCGCAATAAAGCCCTGTTTTATACCCATGAAGAGCATCTCGGAAAAGGTGTTTACGAATCGGCTTATATACCTCTGACCGATGCCAACGGAAATACATTAGCCTATCTCAACACCCCTTATTTCTCAAGTACCACAGACCTACACAACGAAATCAAGAATTTCGTGCTCACCTACATTAATATCATCTTGGTCACTTTGGGCATAGCTTTGATTTTCATCCTAAGGTTTTCAAAACGTCTCACCCAACCTTTAGCATTGATTCAGAATAAATTAGGCGACATCAAAATCGACCAAAAGAATGAGCCTATTGAATGGGAAAGAAAAGATGAGATTGGTGCTTTGGTCATGCAATACAACCAGCTCATCGTGGAGTTGGAAAAGAGTGCCGCCGAACTGAAGCGAACCACAACAGAAACAGCCTGGCGCGGCGTTGCACGACAAGTGGCGCACGAAATCAAGAACTCGCTCACGCCGATGCGCCTCAGCGTACAACTGTTGCAACGCAACGTCGACAACGGCAAGGCCACACCAGAACAAATCCAACGCACCACCAATACCTTGATTGAACAAATTGATGCCTTATCGGACATTGCATCCTCTTTCTCGCGTTACGCCAAACTGCCAGAAAACCATCCACAACCCTTGGATTTGGCTGAACTGGTTGGTAATGTGGTGAACCTATATGACAATGCTGAAAACATCGAATTCCATTACGATTTCGACAAGATAAAAGACCATACTTATAACGGCGACAAGACCAACTTGAACAGTGCTGTAAGTAATCTCGTCAAGAACGCTGTTCAAGCCATCGGGTCAAAGCCTATGGGTCGCATCGATGTAAGTTTGAAAGATACAGAAAAAGCTTTCATTATCAGCGTGAGAGACAACGGCAAAGGCATCAAGGAAGAAGACAAAGACCGTATTTTCCTGCCTAATTTCACAACCAAATCGGGTGGGTCGGGCGTGGGCCTCTCGTTAACCTACAACATCGTGCAGTCGGCCGGAGGCACTATCTCGTTTGAAAGCCAGGAAGGGGAGGGGGCAACGTTTATTATAAAACTACCAAAACAATAAGAACAAAATACATGAAAAAAACGCTTTACATACTGTGTTTAACCTGTATCTTAACGTCTTGTGCAAGTCTATTCGTTGCTCCAAATCTTGAAGACACAAGAATTGGCGAACAAAATGTAATGCGGGTTTATTTAGACGGAAATAACAAAATACTTGTCAATGGTCACGAAACCGCATTAGAAGAACTAAAAGATTTGGTAAAAAACTTCATAACACCACATCCTGGCGATAATAACGCTCCAGAAGTAGAATGGAAAACTATTGATAATATAGACACCATTTTGTATTCAAAAGGAATTGTCTATTTTGATGCAGACAGGAACGCTTTATTTGCACGCTATTTAGACGTACAAAAAGAAATATTACAGGCTTTTAAAGAGAGGAAAGATGAGTTGTCAATAAAGATATTCAAAAAAACTTACGACCAACTTGATGAAGAACAAACTAAAATCATCAATAATACCGTTCCAATAAGAGTCTTTGAAACTATAACCGAAATCTAAACGACCTATGGCAGAAAACAGATTAGGCTCGCTCGCGAAGCAAACCGCCATTTACGGCCTCAGCAGCATCATCGGCAGGTTTTTGAACTACCTGCTCGTCCCGCTTTATACCTATAAAATCGCCGCTGAATCAGGAGGCTACGGTATCGTAACAAACCTGTATGCCTACACTGCCTTGCTTCTTGTCCTCTTGACCTTTGGCATGGAGACAACCTTTTTCCGCTTCTCCAACAAGGAAGGCGTTGACCCCAATAAAGCCTTTTCTACTTCAGCCTTGTCAGTAGGATTTGTTTCTCTGCTGTTTGTGGTTTTGGTTAGCATTTTCCTTAAACCCATCTCCAATGCCTTGCACTACGCTAACCATCCTGAATACGTAGAAATCATGGCCATCATCGTGGCTTTGGATGCCTTTCAAGCCATTTTGTTTGCCCGGTTGCGTTACGAAAACAAGGCCATTAAATTTGCCACATTAAAACTGCTGTTCATCTTCTTAAATATTGGACTAAACTTGTTCATTTTCTTGGTTGCGCCTGGGTTGAAAGAGAGCCATCCTGCACTAATGGGTTGGTATGAAAACAGCTATCAGGTTGGTTATATCTTCATCGTCAACCTTATATGCACAAGTTTGATAACACTCTGCTTCATCCCTGAAATCAAGAAGTTGCGTTTCGGCCTTGACCGTGATTTGCTGAAACAGATGCTGCATTACACATGGCCGTTACTGCTCTTAGGTTTAGCTGGCATTCTCAACCAAGTGGCCGATAAGATTTGTTATCGTTTTATCGTTCCAGGTGAGGAGGGCGATGTGCAGTTGGGCATCTATGGCGCTTGTGTGAAAATCGCGATGATCATGGCGATGATTACGCAAGCCTTCCGTTATGCCTATGAGCCTTTCGTCTTTGGCGGGAAGCGCGACTCCGCCGACAAGGAGACCCAAGCCAAGGTGATGAAATACTTCATTATCTTTACGCTGTTGGCTTTCCTTGCCGTGGTGATGTACATGCCCATCTTGAAATACATCATCAAGTCCGACTATTGGGAAGGCCTGCGTGTGGTGCCCATCGTGATGATGGCCGAAATCTTCATGGGCATCTATTTCAACCTCTCGTTCTGGTACAAACTCACCGACGAGACCTGGTGGGGAGCCATTTTCAGTGCCATCGGCTGCGTGGTATTGTTGGCCATCAATTTCATTTTTGTGCCCAAATACGGTTATATGGCTTGCGCTTGGGGCGGCTTTGCTGGTTATGGCACTTGCATGGTACTATCATATTTCGTCGGACAGAAGAAAGCCCCTATACCCTATGAATTAAAGTCGGCTTTCATCTATTTTGCCATGGCTGTCGTCCTGTTTTTCGTCCAAAAAAACATCCATATTGAGAGTACCATTTGGACATTGGTTGTCAACACGGGACTGCTGCTGGTCTTCTTCGCTTTCATCTGCTGGAAAGAAAAGGACCTAGTGAATGGTGTTGTCTCTTTCGCCAAAAGAAAAATCTCCAAATCTTGAATCTTAAAGTATTAAATCTTAAATTTTGAATCTTTAAATTACAAATATGAAATTACCCATCGTCAACACCTCAAATAACCCCCTGCCCGCTTACGAGACGAAAAACTCGGCTGGCATGGACCTCCGTGCCTATCTACCCGAAGGCTCGATAACCCTCGAACCCATGCAACGCAGCCTTGTGCCAACCGGTCTCTATATGGAAATCCCTGAAGGCTACGAAGGCCAAGTGCGGCCACGTAGCGGCCTTGCGCTCAAAAGCGGCATCACCGTCTTGAACTCACCAGGCACCATCGACGCCGACTATCGTGGGCAGATTTGTGTCATACTTATTAATCTGTCCGACAAGCCTTTCGTCATCAACAGCGGCGACCGCATTGCCCAAATGATTATCGCCAAATGCGAACAAGCCGAAGTCGTGCAAGTGGAGGTTCTTTCGGAAACCGAGCGCGGTGCTGGGGGATTCGGTCATACAGGGAAAAACTAAAAAATCGCCCACGATTTTTATCTCTAATTCCAAAAATACTTCAGTAAAAATCTCTAATTCTCAAATTCTTGATAAAAGAAACTTATTGAAATTCAATGAATAAGCTAAAATCCATACTCATCACTACCTTGATTTGTTGTCTTTGCTTCAACGGCATCGCGCAACAAGTGGAATCGGAATACAACAGTCAGCCCGACAAGAAGAAGAACGCCACTTACTTCTCAAACGGCCTTCAGAGCAAGTACCGCGAGGACACCGAAGGTGCCATCCGCAACTTCGAGCAAGCTTTACGCTACTGGCCCAACGACGATGCCAGCATGTACGAACTGAGCGAACAATACTACAACGCTGGGCGCGTTGAAGAAGCTTTCAGTATGATACAGAAAGCCGTCAAAACAAACCCTGAGAACAAGTGGTATCAACTGCGTTTGGGTCTGTTTTACCGTAATTTGGAGCAATACGACGACTTCATCAACCTCTATGAAGAACTCACCAAAAAATACCCCGACGATACCGAAGTGCTGAGTGAATTAATTGACGCTTACCTGAGTATGGGACAACTCGACAAAGCCTTGACCTATATGAACCTGCTGGAAGAACAAGTCGGGCCAAGCGAAATCATCACCGAGCAACGCCTCAACATCTACAAGCGTCAGGGCAACGACAAAAAGCTCATAGCCGAATTGGAGAAACTCATCAAGGAGAACCCGGAGAACGTGCGCTATTACAGCATGTTGGCTCAAGTCTACACCGAAAACGGAAAGGAAAAGGAAGCGTTGAAGGCCTTTGAGAAAATCAAGGAACTCAACCCCAACGACCCGTATATCAACATCTCTTTGCTTGAGTTTTACGAAAAGAACGGCGACAAAGACAAGGCCTTCGACGAGCTGATTGCCGCCATCCGCAACAAAAACCTTGACCTCACCACCAAGGCCAACATCTATGACTATTGGATGAACAACAACCAAGGCTCATCGCAAATGGAAATGCAAGCGAAGCAATGCGGCGAGGCTTTCATAGAGACCCATCCCGACAACAAACTCGGCTATCTCATCCTTGGTTCATACTACATCATCAATGAGAACGCTGTGAAGTCGAAAGAGCTGTACCAGAAAGCCTTGGCCATCGACAGCACCAACTTTTATGGCTGGCAAAACCTCATCATCAGCGAGAGCCGACTCGACGAGAACCAGGCTGTCCGTGACCATGCCGTGGCTGCCTTGAAATACTATCCCATGCAACCTGTGTTCTATTGGTACGCAGGTGTGGCGAGTGCCGTTTTAAAAGATAACGAAAATGCCATCGACTATTTGGAAAAGGGGAGGAGATACACTACCGATAAGATACAAATGGCCAACTTTGATGCATTCTTGGGTGACCTCTACCATGAGCAAGGCGATGAAGAAAAAGCATTTGAGGCCTACGACCGCACTTTGCGCAACGACCCCGACAATGTGTTGGTCTTGAACAACTACGCCTATTATCTTGCCCTAAAAGGCCAAGACTTGGATAAGGCCTTGGAGATGTCGACCAAAGCCATCGCTGCCGAGCCCGACAACCCGACTTATTTGGACACACACGCCTGGGTACTCTACATGAAAGGCAACTACAAGGAAGCCGAAAAACACATGAAAAAAGCCATGAAACTGCTGAAAGAGCCAGATGAAACCTACACCAAACACTACGAGGCCATCATGAATAAACTGAAAAATTGATGATTTTGAGGCTTTGGAAACAAAAATCATAGGGACAACTTGCCTACGGCCTGGAATATGACCGCCAATAATCATATTGCCATGAATCGCGCAAAATTGATTGTGTGATTCGTGGCAGTTTTGTTTTGGGAAACTGTTGATATTCCCGAAAATGTGTATTTTTGCAGCAAGAAATAATCCAAAAGTGTTATGTCAGCAAAAGACATCCTCAATAAGATCCAACAATTGGGCCAGGAAATTATTCCTGCCGATGGACATTTGTACCTTTATGGGTCGCGTGCCCGAGGCGATTTCAGGCCCGATTCAGATTGGGATTTGCTCATCTTGCTAAACAAGGACAAAGAGGAGTTTTCTGATTTCGACAATTATTCCTATCCTTTCATTTCTTTGGGATATGACTATGGCATCCCAATTTCAGCCCATCTTTACACAATGAACCAATGGGTCAATATGTCATTTTCTCCTTTTTACCACAATGTTGAACAAGACAAAATCGTACTGATATGAGCCTCGGCGAAGACGAAAGAAAAATCATGGTGGAGTTTGAAATCGAGAAAGCCCACCGATTGATAGACCAGTTCCCAATTCTTGAAAATGCGAAATTGTGGGACACTTTGGCCAACCGTGTGTATTACGCGGTGTTTCATGCTGTCACTGCTTTGCTTATCAAAAATGAACTTCATGCTGAATCGCATCAAGGAGTTTCCGTGCTTTTCAGCAAGCATTTTGTCAAGGAAGGCATCATCGATGTGGAATATGGACGACTATTTGCCCGTTTGGAAAATATGCGAGAGAAAAGCGACTACACTTGCCTTTTTGAAACAACTGAAGAAGAAGTGCTTCCGATGATATCCAAAGCAAAAGAACTTGTAACAATCATTGAAGGTTTATTGAATTAATGCTTCTTTTTTGATGCCCCGCTTCCCGAAAATAGCAATACTTTTCCTTTTTGCTTCGCTGCTATTTGCCTCCTGCGCCTCGCGAAAGAAAACCGTGCAGCCGCAGCAGCTCCAAACCTTTGAATGGCTCACCGCCAACATGGCCATCCAAGCTGAGGGCAATGGCATGGCTTATAACGACTTGTCAGGGCAACTCAGGATGCGGAAAGACAGCATCATTTGGCTCAACGTGACCGCCACTATGGGTGTGGAAGTGCTACGCGCAAAATTCAGCAACGACTCCGTTTGGATTCTCAACCGCATGGAAAAGACCTATTTGGCTGAGCCTTTGGACACCGTTTCCGCTCAACTTGGTATGCCGCTCAGTCTGCCGTTGGTGCAAATTTTGCTTTTGGACAATAATCAAGGTCTTCCTCCCGTTGAAAACCAGACCGTTCTGTTGAAAACTTTCATGATGGGCGAGCTTTCCGCCAAAATCAGATACAATAACATCCGCTTGAACGAGAAAACGACTTTCCCACTCAAAATTACTGACAAGATGGAACGGTTCCGACTACTGAAAAAGCAATGAAGAAACTGCATATCATATTGGTTTTATTGCTCTTGGCACTTGTTTCACCGACTTTCGGCCAAAAAACGAAAGGTAAGTCGAAGAAGCAGTTGCAGAGCGAAATTAATTCGTTGCAGAAAGAAATCTCGACCGCCAACCAACTGCTGAAAAAGACCAAAAAGGATAAGGAAATGACCCTTAATGAAGTCAACCTACTCGACAAGAAAATCAAGCAGCGCGAGAACCTCATCAAGGCCTACAACCAGCAAATCGCCGTCTTAGACGAGGAAATCAACACGGGACAAAGCAACATCAAAACGCTCAATTCCGACTTGAAGAAACTTCGCAAGGAATACGCGAAAATGATTGTCTTCGCCAACAAAAACCGCAGCCATTATGATATGTTAGGTTTTGTTTTCGCTTCCAAGGATTTCAACCAAGCTTTCAGACGGCTACGCTACATCCGTGAGTTCAACGAGGCCAGAAAGGTCAAAATCGACCAAATCGTCAGCACCGAACGACGCATCAACGACGAGGTGGAAGCCAGCCAAAAAGCCCGCGAAGAACAAGCTGCCATGCTGAAAGACGAGAAAGCCCAACAGGAAGCCCTACAAAAAGAAAAGAAAGACCTCAACGGGCAAGTGGCCAAGCTCAAGAAAAAAGAAGGTAGCATCCAGCAAGATATCAAGAACAAGCAGCAGCAGGCCAAAAAACTACAAAAGGCCATCGACGACATTATCGCCGAAGAAATACGCAAGGCCAATGCGGAAGCCGAAAGGAAACGAAAGGAAGAGGCCAAGAAAAATGCCAATAAAGGCAAGGCCACTACAGCACCCGCACCCAAAGAAAAAGGCATGGCCTTGACTCCCGCTGAGAAGACGCTGTCGTCCAACTTCGTCAACAACAAAGGCAACCTGCCCTGGCCAGTGGAACGCGGTGTCATCTCCTCATCCTTCGGCAAGCACGCTTCTGTGGTCTCCGACAAGGTCACCGTCACCAACAACGGCATCGACATTGCCACCACCGAAGGTGCCCAAGCCCGCGCTGTGTTCGAAGGCGAGGTGGCCAGCGTAGTCAAACTGACGGGTGCCAATACCGTCGTCATCATCCGCCATGGCGAGTATTTCACCGTGTATTCCAACCTCGAAAATGTCACTGTAAAACGCGGCGACAAGGTGAAGACCAAACAGAACATCGGAACGGTGCACACCAACAAGACCGAGGACAAGACGGAGCTCCACTTCGAGCTACTAAAGGAACAAAACCGACAAAACCCAGCGAATTGGTTATCGAAATGAAAAACAAATTATTGATATTATTGTTGTTATGCTCGACACTAGTGGCCTCATCATGTAAAACCAAGGAAGTGCCAGGTCGTCGCCGCACACCACGCCACTGCAACACCTGCACGAAATGGAGCTATGTTCCTCAAGAGGCAATAGAACTCGAACTTTTGCACAACGATGAAGGCTGAAGAACTCGAACTGCTGAAACGCTATTTCCCCGAAGCATCGGTGACGATGGTCGCACAAATCTATGAGCAAAGGCGTTTTATGCTTCACTTCAAGCGGCCACGTAGCTCCAAGTTGGGCGATTTCCGTCCACCGCGCACCAAAAACGGCATCTGCACCATCACCCTAAACTTCGACTTGAACCCTTACCAGATGCTCATCACTTATGTCCATGAAGTAGCACATTACGATGTGTATCAACAATATGGCTCAAGAAGTGTGCAACCTCACGGCACAGAATGGCAAAACCAATTCACCACACTTATATTGCCTTTCATGACCGAAACCATCTTCCCGAAAGACATCCTCACCGCCCTGCAAAAGCATTTGCACCACATCAAGGCGAGCAGTACCGCTGACCAAAACCTCCAAAGGGTGCTGAAGCATTACGACAAACATGTCGAAACCATTACGACTGTGGAAAGTCTACCTGATGGAGCCAGATTTGTGCTGAAAAACGGTTTGGTCTTCCAGAAAGGGGAGAAGCAGCGCACCCGCTACAAATGCTATTGCGAAAGCAATGGTCGCTGGTATTTCGTGAGTGCTCTAGCAGAAGCCAAAGCCTTATAAAAACATAGGCGACGTTGAATTATCATCTCAACAATTCAACAATAAACAAATCGAAGATTGGCTAACGCCGAATGATCATTTCAACGAAGTTAATTCAATAATAAAACATTTCCTTATCTTTGCACCCAAAATCTATCATTAATATGGGTAAGACTGCATTAATCACTGGTATTACAGGACAAGACGGCTCTTTTCTCGCCGAGTTCTTGTTGGAAAAAGGCTATGACGTTCACGGCATTATCCGCCGTTCATCTTCATTCAACACAGGTCGTATCGAGCACCTCTATCTTGACGAATGGGTGCGTGACATGAAGAACAAACGCCTGCTCACCTTGCATTACGGCGACATGACCGATTCATCGTCGCTTGTGCGCATCATACAGAAAATACAGCCCGACGAAATCTATAACTTAGCGGCCCAGAGCCATGTGAAAGTCTCGTTCGACTGCCCTGAATACACTGCCGAAGCCGACGCCGTGGGTACATTGCGCCTCCTTGAAGCCGTGCGCATCTTGGGATTGGAGAAGAAATGCAAGATTTATCAAGCCTCCACTTCGGAGTTGTTTGGTTTGGTGCAGGAAGTGCCACAGAAAGAGACGACACCTTTCTATCCGCGTTCGCCATACGGCGTAGCTAAGCAATACGGCTTCTGGATTGTAAAGAACTACCGCGAGAGCTACGGCATGTTTGCCGTCAATGGCATTCTCTTCAACCATGAGAGCGAAAGGAGAGGAGAGACCTTCGTGACACGAAAGATTACCTTGGCCGCCGCCCGTATCAAACAGGGCTATCAAGACAAGCTCTATCTTGGCAACCTTGATGCCCTTCGCGACTGGGGCTATGCTAAGGATTATGTGGAGTGCATGTGGCTCATCCTGCAACAGGAAAAGCCAGAGGATTTCGTCATCGCTACGGGTGAATATCACACTGTGCGCGAGTTTTGCACTTTGGCCTTCAAGCATGTAGGCATTGATTTGCGCTGGGAAGGCAAGGGT
Organism: Bacteroidales bacterium; assembly: GCA_017508895.1. Next base: position 14,935 of record JAFWRA010000247.1, on the reverse strand, counting down.
GTTGACGAAAAAGGCATCGATATAGCCACAGGTAAAACGCTTGTTGAGGTTGATCCTCGTTTCTTCCGTCCCGCTGAGGTAGAACAACTCCTCGGTGACCCCACCAAAGCCAAGACCCTTCTCGGCTGGAATCCACGCAAGACATCTTTCGAAGACCTTGTCAAGATCATGGTCGAGCACGATATGCGATTTGTGAAAAAACTATATCTCAAAGCCCACATGGAGGATTAAGAATGAACAAAAACAGTAAAATATATGTTGCAGGACACCGTGGCATGGTGGGCTCTGCAATTGTGCGCGAATTACAGCGCCAAGGCTACCATAATATCATCACCCGCACCCACAAGGAACTTGACCTCTGCCGTCAAGAACAAGTGGAAGCTTTCTTTGCCGCCGAGAAGCCTGAATATGTCTTCCTCGCCGCTGCTAAAGTCGGAGGTATCATTGCCAACCAAAACGCCCTCGCCGACTTCATGTACGACAACATGATCCTCGAAATGAACGTCATCCATTCCGCTTGGAAGAACGGCTGCAAGAAATTGGAGTTCCTCGGCTCGTCATGCATCTATCCCCGTATGGCACCACAACCCATGACAGAGAGCTGTCTGCTCACGGGAGAGTTGGAGAAAACCAATGAAGCCTATGCTCTGGCTAAAATTTCAGGACTGAAATACTGCGAGTTCCTCAACCGCCAGTACGGCACCGATTACATCAGCGTGATGCCCACCAACCTCTATGGACCCAACGACAACTATCATCCCGAACACAGCCATGTGCTGCCCGCCTTGATTCGTCGTTTTCATGAAGCCAAGGTCAACGGACTGAAGGAAGTGACCTGCTGGGGCGACGGTTCGCCCTTGCGTGAGTTCCTTTATGTGGACGACCTTGCCAACCTCTGCGTCTTCCTGATGAACAACTATAGCGGTAATGAGACCGTCAATGCTGGAACAGGCAAGGAACTGACCATCAAGGCATTGACGGAATTGGTGGCCAAGGTAGTCGGTTATGAAGGCGAAATCAAATGGGATACCACACGTCCGAACGGCACACCTCGTAAGTTGTTGGATGTTAGCAAGGCTGAGAAGTTGGGGTGGCGTTATAAGACGGAGTTGGAAGATGGCATTCGTTTGGCTTATGATGACTTTTTGAATAATCCGATGAGAGCGGAGAGATGACAAAAAAAGTATTCGTTTCCGGCTGTTACGACCTCCTGCATAGCGGTCATGTTGAATTCTTTCGACAAGCTTCGCAATATGGCGACCTATACGTCGGCATCGGCTCCGACGAAACCATCCTACATTACAAAAAACACAAGACACTTTATCCCGAAAACGAACGCCTTTTCATGGTTAAGGCTATCCGCTACGTGAAAGACGCTTTCATCAACGATGGGGCAGGGGTGATGGACTTCATCGGCACGGTCGACAGGCTGAAACCCGATATCTTTGTGGTCAATGAGGATGGAGCTTCTGATGAAAAACGTCAGTTTTGCGAGGAACGTGGCATTGAATACGTGGTGCTGCAACGCACCCCTTCTGAAGGACTGGAAGCCCGTTCATCGACAGCTTTGAAGAAAGACCTTTGCCAGATTCCCACTCGCTTGGACCTCGCCGGCACTTGGATTGATCAACCCTACGTCTCATTTTTTGCTCCAGGATGGGCCATCACCATTTCCTTGGAGCCCACCTTCGAGGTGCGCGAACGTTGTGGCCTTTCCACTTCGACACGCAACATGATCAAGAAAATCTGGCCGATGAAGCTGCCCGACATGGATCCCGAGATTTTAGCCAAGCTGGTCTTCTGTTTTGAGAACGACCCCGAGCGCAACGACGGCATCATCAGCGGGGCACAAGACAGCATTGGCATCTGTATACCTGGCCTGGTGCGGCATTATTACGACAAACTCTACTGGCCCATTAAATTCGAGACTTGCCAAGACGAACCCATCCTTAGTTGGCTTGAGCAACACCTCATTATGATTCCCATGGAACCGCGCCAACCAGGTTGCTCGGTGGTGGAAGGCAAGGACATCACGGAGCCGAAAGTCAAGGCTTTGGCCAAGGCTGCCGATGACTGCTGGAAGGCTATCATGAAAAGAGATTTAGAGGATTTTGCAGCGGCCTATAAAGCTTCGTTCAACGCCCAAACCGCCATGTTCCCCGCAATGATTCAAGGCTCGGTGCAGGATTACATTGACAAATATTCCGCTATGGACGAAGTGTTGGCCTGGAAGATGCCTGGTGCTGGCGGTGGCGGTTACCTTGCTTGCGTGGTCAAAGATGCCACTAGTTTTTGTCACAATCATCCCGAAGCTATTTCGCTAACTATAAGAAGAAAGTAAAAGGTCCCTGAGCTTGTCGAAGGGCCGACCTAAAAAAGATAAGTATGAACAAAGTAGTAGAAAAGAAATATCTGTTGCCTTTCATCCTGGTGACGTGTTGTTTTGCCCTTTGGGGCTTCGCCAACGACATCACCAACCCCATGGTGAAGGCCTTCTCGAAAATCTTCCGCATGAGCGTCACCGACGGTGCCTTGGTACAACTGGCCTTTTATGGCGGTTATTTCTGCATGGCCCTGCCTGCCGCTCTTTTTGTGCGCAAGTTCTCCTACAAAGCCGGTCTCTTGATGGGTCTCGGACTCTATGCCGTAGGTGCCCTGATGTTCATTCCCGCTAAGGCGACAGGCAATTATTACCCCTTCCTCATCGCCTATTTCGTGCTGACTTGCGGCCTTTCCTTCCTTGAAACCACAGCCAACCCTTACATCCTTTCCTTGGGCGACAAGGAAACCGCCACGCGCCGCCTCAACCTGGCGCAAGCCTTCAATCCCATAGGCTCTTTAGCAGGCATGTTCGTGGCGATGAAGTTCATTCAGGCCAAACTCAATCCGTTGAGCACCGAGGAACGTGCCTTACTCTCAGAAGACCAATTTGAGGCTGTGAAAAGTGCCGACCTCGCTGTACTGAGCCGACCCTATGTCATCATCGGAGCGGTGTTGGTAGCGTTCTTTATCGTCATTCTGCTGTTGGTGAAAACTCAAGCTAAGACAGAGGAAAGCTCTGACCAAAATTTCGGTCCCACGGTGAAACGGCTTTGGCAAAACAAACCCTATCGTTATGGTGTGCTAGCGCAGTTTTTCTATGTCGGTGTGCAAATCATGTGCTGGACCTTCATCATCCAATACGGCACGCGTGTCTTCATGAACGAAGGCATGACAGAACAGGCCGCTGAAGTGCTCTCGCAACGCTACAACATCGTGGCTATGGCCATCTTCTGTGCAAGCCGCTTCATCTGTACCTTCTTGCTGAAATACATCAGTCCCTCCAAGCTGCTGACTTATCTGGGCATTGCCGGAGCCGTGCTGGTGCTAGGTGTCATCTTCCTTGACGGACGCACCGGAATGTATTGCTTGGTGGCGGTCTCGGCCTGCATGAGCCTCATGTTCCCGACCATCTACGGCATCGCCTTGACCGACACGGGCGACGATGCCAAGTTGGGTGCAGCTGGTCTCATTATGGCCATCTTGGGTGGTTCGGTACTGCCGCCTTTGCAGGCCCGCATCATCGATGGCGGCGGAATTGGAAACATCGCTTCGGTGAACTTGAGCTTCATCCTGCCATTGATTTGCTTTATTGTCATCGTACTTTACGGTCATTTCGTTACCAAACTCAATAAACAATGAAACGTTATTGCCAAACTTTAGAACTCGTCGATGACCCTGAACTCATCGAAAGATATTGTGACATCCACGCCCATGTGTGGCCTGAAGTGGTTTCTGGACAAAGGGAAGTGGGCATCCTCGACATGCAACTCTATCGTTATGAAACTCATGTCTTTATGATTTGCGACACAGTGGAAGATTTCGACTGGGACCGCGACATGGCCCGATTGGCCCAATTGCCCCGTCAGGCCGAGTGGGAAGCCTACGTAGCGCAATGCCAAGGTGCCGACCCCAACCTACCTTCCACGGGAAAATGGCATTTAATGGAAAAAATATTTTGAAAAGTTGAAAAAAACTTTTGAAATATTGAAAATAGCAGTACTTTTGCACGTTAAATCAATTTGTATATGCGTGATTCCAACATAATTAAGAAATTTTGTAATTTCATTTTTGGTAAACATAAAAGCAACACCCTGCCGCGTTATTGGATTCTAATCGCCGATATGGTCATCGTCATTGCTGCGTTTGTATTGGCCATTTTTATGTTGTATTTCAGAGACATTGGTGCTTCGGGGTATGATTGGAGCCGTATTTGGATAGTTCTCGCTGTGTATTTGATTGCCTTTTTGGCTACCAGAACATACGATGGAATGTTGCGTTACTCGGGCTTCCTCGACATTCAAAAGATTCTGTTTTCTTGTACTGCGGCTGTCACATTTCTTATCATCAGTAAATTAATTGTCCATCAAATCAGACCGGAATGGAGTACTTTGGTTTACCCACGATATTCCACATTGATCTACCATTATCTGATCACCTTGGTTTCAATGATTATTATGCGACTCACTATCAGGCGCTTGTACAATGAGGTCTACAAAAACCCAATCCAAAAGGAAAACACGCTTATCTATGGTGCGGGCGATGGTGGTACCATGTTGCTGCGCACTTTGAGTCAAGATACGGCTTCAATTTATAAAGTGAAGGCTTTCGCCGATGACGATCCAAAACGCGTTGGCATACAAATCAATACGGTGAAAGTGTATTCCCCTGCTGAGGCTTTGACGAAAAGCTTCATCAAGAAAAACAATATCAAGGTGATGATTTTGGCTATTCCCAGTCTTAGTGAGGATCGCCGTAAACAAATCATCGAAAAAGGTTTGGCATTGAACTTGGTGGTGAAAACCATTCCCTCATTCTTAAAATGGATGGATGGAGAAATCAAGTCCAACCAAATTGAGGACATCAAGATTGAAGACCTCTTGGGCCGCACGCCCATCCAACTCGGCAAGGAAAACGTGACCCGCGAAATCAATAACAAAGTGGTATTGGTCACGGGTGCTGCAGGTTCCATAGGAAGCGAGATTTGCCGTCAGGTGATGCGTTATAATCCTACCAAGCTTGTCATGCTCGACCAAGCCGAGTCGCCGATGTACGACTTCCAGTTTGAGATGAACAACACGCCCGAGTTCAAGGAGTTGCGCGACAAAATGGCTTTCGTTATCACCAACGTGAAAGACCCTGTTCGCATGAGAATGGTCTTCGAGACTTACCATCCGCAAGTGGTGTTCCATGCCGCAGCCTACAAACATGTGCCTTTCATGGAGGAGAACGCTTACGAAGCCGTGTTTGTCAACGTGTTTGGCACCAAGCTTGTGGCCGATTTGGCCGTTGAATATGGCGTGGAGAAATTCGTCATGATTTCGACTGATAAGGCCGTCAACCCGACCAATGTGATGGGTGCCACCAAACGTATCGCTGAGATTTACACGCAAAGCCGCAAGGGCAACACCAAGTTCATCACCACGCGCTTCGGCAATGTGTTGGGCTCGAATGGCTCTGTGGTGCCGTTGTTCCGCAAGCAGATTGCCCAAGGTGGGCCTATCACCGTCACCGACCGTCGCATCACACGTTTCTTCATGACAATACCCGAAGCCTGTAGCCTCGTGCTCGAAGCCGGTTCTATCGGCGAAGGTGGCGACATTTTCGTGTTCGACATGGGTGAGAAGGTCAAGATTTGGGATTTGGCCGAAAAGATGCGCAAATTGGCCCATCGTCCAGACATCGAAATCATCGAGACGGGTCTGCGTCCTGGCGAGAAACTGTATGAGGAGGTGTTGGCCAACGAAGAGAACACCATCAAGACCGACAACGAGAAGATCATGCACGCCGTGGTGCGGAAATATGAAACCACAGATGTCGACAACATGATTGCCAAACTCCACACCGAGCTTGAGACCTGCGACCCAATGAAGATTGTGGCACAGATGAAGGTCATCGTACCTGAATTCAAGAGCAACAACAGCATTTTCAGCACGTTGGACAAAGCCTAATCAATGTTTACGCTTTACACCGACCCTTTGCACCGCATCGCCTACGCCACCGATGCGTCGGCTTATCGTGAGGTACCCGAGGCGGTGACTTATCCCAAAAACGAACAAGATATTGTCAACTTGACCCAAACGGCACGCGAACGCCAGACCCATCTTATCCCAAGAGCAGGCGGCACTTCCATCGCGGGCCAAGTGGTGGGAAGCGGTATCGTAGTCGACATCAGCAAACATTTCAAGAAGATTCTGGAAATCAACAAGGAAGAACGTTGGGCGAGAGTGCAATCAGGTGTTGTCCTGGATGAGCTGAACCTTGCTTTGGAGCCATACGGCCTGTTCTTCAGCCCCGAAACCTCCACCAGCAACCGTTGCTGCATCGGCGGCATGTTCGGCAATAACTCCTGCGGCTCGCACTCCCTAATTTATGGCAGCACACGCCATCATGTCTTGGAAGCCCGAGGCGTGCTTTGCGATGGCAGCATTGAAATGTTTAAAGAATACACTATCAAAGAATTAGAAGAACGCTTTGGTCCCCACTTTTGGGAAACTGACCGCTTAGATCATTCCGAGCAGGGGTTTGCGGGGTTGCAATCTATAAGCGGTCAGTTTCAGCAAACCTCATTAATCCAAAGCATTTATTCGCAACTTATTAATTGGGCTTTAGACGAAAAAACCGTCCAACTGATAGAAGAAAACTACCCCGACAAGAGCCTGCGTCGCCGTTCCTGCGGTTACGCCATCGATGAAGTCATTGAAGACCTTCACAATACGGCAAAACAGCTTGAGGAACGCACCATCAACCTCTGCAAAGTCTTGGCGGGCAGTGAGGGCACTTTGGCTTTCATCACCGAAATCAAAGTCGACCTCGACCCTTTGCCACCTAAAGAGAAGATGGTAGTCTGCGCCCATTGCGACACCTTGCAAAAGAGCTTCTTGGGTAATCTGGTTGCACTGAAATTCCATCCTTCCGCCGTTGAACTGATGGACCGCAACATCCTGGAACTCAGCAAACAGAATGTCGAGCAACAAAAAAACCGCTTCTTCGTGCAAGGCGATCCTGCCGCCATCCTCATTATCGAATTGCGTGGCGAGACAAGGGCTGAAATCGATGCAGTAGCCGACCAATTGGAAAATGCCTTAATCGAAAACGAGGAACATTTGGTTTATGCTTGTTCAAGAGTTTACGGTTCAGAAATCAGCAAGGTGTGGAGTCTGCGCAAAGCGGGGTTGGGCTTGCTCACTGGCATGAAAGGCGATGCCAAACCCATCGGTGTCATTGAAGACACGGCTGTGGCACCCGAGAAACTGCCTGCTTACATGGCCGACTTTGCCCAAATGCTCGAAAACCTCGGCTTGAGTTGCGTCTATCATGCACATATCAGCACGGGTGAGTTGCATTTGCGCCCCATCATTAACATCAAGGAAGCTGAAGGCAAGCGGAAATTCCGTGAAGTGGCCTTTCAGACCGCTTTGTTGGTCAAGAAATACAAAGGCTCGCTCAGCGGCGAGCATGGCGACGGTCGTTTGCGCGGTGAGTTCATCCAATTGCTTTATGGCGATGAAGTCTATGCCTTGATGCAAGACCTCAAAAAGTGTTGGGACCCGATGCAAGTGTTCAATCTGCACAAGATTGTCGACACCTTACCTATGGACAGCATGCTGCGCTTTGATGTTGGGCAGCAATATGCTATTGAGAAAGTAATTGGCAAAGGTAAGACCTATTACAATTGGAAGGCTGCTTTCGATGAATGCAAGGTGGAAGGTGCCACGGGTGCAAAAAACCAACTCCATGCCCTAATGTGCAGCATCGAGCAATGCAATGGTGCCGGCGACTGTCGCAAGTCGAATTTGATTGGAGGCACGCTTTGTCCCGCCTTTAAAGTGAGTGGCGACGAGACCAAGGCCACACGCGCTCGCGCCAATGTGCTTCGCGAAATCCTGACGAGAGGGTGGGAGAGTGAGGCCTTCACTGTCGCAAATTGCATCCCGCAATTTAAAAAAGGCAATTCATCGAAGTGTGAGACGCAGTTCGCGACAATGAAAAGTATCTTAAAATCGAAAGAATTGGCCGAAGTGTTGGACAGCTGTTTGGCCTGTAAAGGCTGTCACAGCGAGTGTCCTTCCAATGTCGACATGACCCGCTTGCGTTCCGAGATTTTGCAGCAAAAATACAATGTGAGTGCCATGCCTTTGCGTTCCTTTGCTGTGTCGTATATGGCTACCGTGGAGCAGTTGGGGCATATTGTATGGCCGTTGTATAACTTGTTTGCATCGTGGAAGTTCTCTTCCAACATCATCAAAAACATCATCAAGTTCGCCTCTGAGCGCGACATCCCAACATTGAGTCGCGTCACGATGCGAACCGCCGTGAAACGCGAAAGCCAACAACACAAACGCCAAGCCACAAAAGGAAAAGTCTATCTTTTTGCTGACGAGTTCACCAACTTCCAAGAGGCTGAACTGGGTTTGACTTTTGCCAAACTGCTATTGCATTTGGGCTACGAAGTGGAAATTCCTAATCACGTGGAAAGCGGTCGCGCCGCCATGTCGAAAGGTAACTTGAATCTCGCCAAGAAGTTTGCCCTAAAGAATGTCAATTTGTTGAAAGTCAAGGTTACAGCGCAAACGCCTTTGGTCGGCATCGAGCCTTCGTGCATCCTCAGTTTCCGCGACGAATACCCTGATTTGGTGCCTGTAGAATTGCGCAAAGAAGCTAAAGCATTGGGTAGTAATGCATTGCTTTTCGATGAATTCATCATGCGCGAGGTGGCCGCAGGGCGTATCAATGCCGAGGATTTCAAGATGGATACGGTGGAAATATGGCTCCATGGCCATTGTCACCAAAAGGCTTTGGTTGGCACAGAAAAGACTGTTGCCATGTTGAAGCTGCTAAAAGGTTCTAATGTGCATGTCATTCCCTCAGGCTGTTGTGGTATGGCGGGGTCGTTCGGCTACGAGAAAGAGCACTACAAGACTTCTTTAGCCATTGGCGAGATGGTACTATTCCCGACCATCCGCAAAGCCATATCTAACACAGATGGTGTCGTTCCATGTATTGTATCAGCCCCAGGCACCTCCTGCCGTCAGCAAATACTTGACGGAACGGGCGTTCATGCCGTACATCCCATCGAGATTCTCTATCGCTGGGTGAAATAATATGCCAATATTGCCGTTATCTGAAAAAGCAGTATATTTGCAACATTGAATTAATACTCATTCATCATGAAAAAGCCAATCTTCGCCCTTGCCTTACTTCTCATGGTCATTGTAGGATGCAACCGCAGCAAGGAAAACCCCAACGAAGTTACAGTGGAGACTTACACCCTTAACGACAGTGTTTTCCTCGAAAATGAGTATGGTCAAGATTATTCCCGTTATTACATCTATCTTGAACTTCCTATCACGAAGAACGACAACTTGCGCCAAAATATCATGGAATGGATGCTTGAACCAGGAACCGAGGATTATGTTGCTTTTTTCAATGCTGACAAAAATCGTTTCTTTGCTGAAGAAGGAGACGAACCAGAGTCAGAATTCAATGGGAGTTATGCACTGCTGGAACAAACAGACTCTTACGTTACCTATATTGCAGACGGCTATAGCTATACTGGCGGTGCCCATCCCATGCCTTGGTATTATGGAATTACATTCAGCAAACTTGACGGAAGCGTGCTAGGCTATGACATGTTTGACGACAATGCGTTTGATGCTCCCGAGCCGCTTATCGAACTCATATCAAACAACATCCGCGAACAATATTTCGACAAAATCAACAATGAGGAGGAAGAATACCTCTTTGAACCCGACGACTTTTTCCCCCTCCCCACCAACCAGCCTTGGGTTGAATCCGATAGCATCGTGTTTTGTTACGGTCCTTTCGAAATCGCCCCATACGCAGCGGGAATGCCACTCTGCAAGATTTCCATCAAAGACCTGCAGCCCTATTTGAGCGAAAAAGGAAAATCCTTACTCAACAATTAAACCTCTATGAACAACAACTATTGCATCATAATGGCTGGCGGCATCGGAAGCCGTTTTTGGCCCCTCAGCAAAGACAATTATCCGAAACAATTCCTTGATATATTAGGCACGGGTAAAAGCTTCATCAGAAGCACCTACGAACGTTTCAGTCCCGTCATCCCCGACGAAAACTTCCTCGTGGTGACCAACAAAGCCTATAAACAACTCGTTTTGGAGCACCTTCCTATGCTCAAGCCGGAACAAGTGCTTTGTGAGCCAGCCCGACGCAATACAGCACCTTGCATCGCCTATGCTGCCTACCACATCCAGTCTTGCTGCAAGGAAGCCAACATCGTGGTCACACCTGCCGACCATTTGGTGACCAACGAAACCGAATTCCAACGTATTATTCGCCTTGGATTCGATTTCTTGACAAAGCACCAAAATGCATTGATGACCATAGGCATCAAGCCCAGTCGTCCAGAAACGGGCTATGGATATATCCAAGTGCCAAAACAAGATGTGCTTCCCGAGGTGGTCAAGGTTGAAATGTTTAAGGAGAAACCTAACTATGAAACAGCGGTGAAGTTTGTGGCTGAAGGAAATTACTTCTGGAACAGTGGAATCTTCCTCTGGACGTTGGATGGCATCATGCAGGCGTTCAAACAATACTTGCCAGAGATGGTCGAAGTGTTTGAGAAAGGCAAGCACCTTTTCGGAACGCCTAAGGAGCAGGACTTTATCAGCGAGCATTTTGTTGACTGCCCCAACATCAGCATTGACTATGGTGTGATGGAAAAGTCACCAAACACTTACACCATTCCAGCCGACTTTGGTTGGAGCGATATTGGCACTTGGGGCTCATTGTTCACCCATGCAAAAAAGGACAACAACGGCAACGCCCTTCGTGGTAAGGTGGTTTCGGTGGATAACAAGAACACCATCATCAATATTGAAGAGGGTTTTGAAGCCGTGGTGGAAGGTTTGGAAGACTATCTTGTGGCCTATCGCGACCACTCCTTACTCGTTTGCAAGCTCCATGACGAGCAACAGATTAAGATTTGGATTGAAGGACTGAAATAATAATATACTGCCGTGGAAAGTCAGCCTTTGGTATCGATAATCATGCCCAGCTATAATGCCGAAAACTATATAGCCGAAAGCATTCAATCCGTGTTGCATCAAACCTATTCGAATTGGGAACTCATCATAACGGACGATTGTTCAAACGACCAAACCCCTGCTATAGTACAATCTTTTTGCAGACAAGACTCGAGAATCGATTTTGTCATAGCCCAACAGCACTCTGGCATTGCTGGCACCCGAAACCAATGTCTTTCAAGAGCCAAAGGCCGATTTGTCGCCTTTCTTGATAACGACGATTTATGGTATCCTGAAAAACTTGAGAAACAAGTCCGTTTCCTAACCGAAAATGCCTATCCCTTCGCCTATTCGGAATACGAGCTCATGAATGAAGACGGTACACCTAAAGGAAAAACCATCAAGACCGCAGGTGTGATTGACTATGACAAGTATTTGAAAAACACTATAATAGGCAGTGGGACCATCATGCTCGACACAAACAAGACAGGAAGCCTGCAAATGCCCGACAATGCTACAAGTGACGACATGGCCTTGTGGTGCAAAATCTTGAAGGACGGTCATCGCGCCTATCCCATGAAAGAAATCTTGATGAAATACAGGGTTAGAAGCAACTCAGCTTCCGCTAACAAACTGAAAGCCGCCAAAGATGTTTGGCTCGTTTATCGGAAACAAGAAAAACTATCCTTTTTCTACGCCCTGACTTGTTTCTGTTGCTATGCTTTTAATGCCACCATCAAACGGATTTTCTGATGCAGGATTTCTACCTTTATCGCCAAGCATGGCGCTTCGACGGAGCGCCTCATGAAGAGCAAAAACTGCAAAAAAAGGAATGGAAAGCGCTTCTCAAGCAAAGCGGATTAATGGTCAGAAACACATACGATTTTGACTGCCAAGAGACCTGTTTTTGGAACCTGATTAAAGACCATTTTGGAGGACTTGAGGAGCTGTCGGGCAACACAAGAAAGAAAGTACGTCGTTCACTCGAACATTTGGAATTCCGACGCATAGATAATGAACCCATCCTCAAATTAGGTTACCCTATTTTAAGAGCCACTTTTGACGATTATGCTGTCACCGACCGCCTCACCAACCGTCAGACGTTTGAAGCCTATATGAAATGGTGTGAAATGAAGCATTACGATTATTGGGGTGTTTATGATCGAGTAGATGATACTTTTATCGGTTTTTGTGCCAACCGTGTTTGGGCTGATGCTTGTGAATACGGTGTTGTGGGCATCAAACCGGAATACAAAAGGAAAAGCACAGCTTATCCATACTATGGATTATTCTATTCAATGAACAAGTATTATTTACAAGAAAAAGGCTTTCGTTATGTCACAGATGGCTCACGTAGCATTACAGAACACTCTCATATTCAGGATTTTCTAATTGATAAATTCCATTTTCGCAAATCTTACTGCAAATTAGCTGTCCATTATCGATGGTGGTTAAAGATAATGGTCAATTTGTTGTACCCATTCAGAAAAATTATAACTTTGCCGCGTATTAGGGCAATTCTCAATATGGAGGCCATGCAGCGTGGAGAAAAATAAACACAACATAGGATTCTTTTTCAAATGGTGCTTCGATCGCATCGTGGCATTAGTAGGTCTTATTCTTCTGTTTCTTCCTTTGCTCTTCATTGCCATTCTTATCAAATTGGATTCAAAAGGGCCTGTTTTCTTCATGCAATGGCGTATTGGAAAGGATGGCAAACCTTTTAGAATCTGTAAGTTCCGAACTATGCACATGAAAGTGCAAGGCGATTCTGTCACCGTAGCCAATGATCCCCGTGTAACACGGATTGGCCATTGGCTGCGTCACAGCAAGGTGGATTGCCTTACCGAACTTGTCAATGTATTCATCGGACAAATGAGCTTTGTAGGACCGCGTCCCGATGTGCCTGGTTATGCTGATCAACTACAGGGTGATGACCGTCGCATCCTTCAACTCCGTCCTGGCATCACGGGACCAGCCAGTATCAAATACCGCAACGAGGAAGAACTCCTTGCCCAACAAGCCGACCCAAAATGGTATAATGACAACGTTATTTGGCCTGACAAAGTGAAAATCAATCTCGAATATTTGGACCATTGGAGTTTCTTTAGAGATATAAGGCTAATCTTTAAGACCATATTTTGATTTCATGAACCAACAAAGCCCTATAGAAAGAATTGTCAACAGTAAGTTTTATCCCTTGCTGTTGTTTTTTGTTTCCTTTGTGTTTGTGACTTTGTTTTCACGCTCAACATCGTTTCTTTATGTCTTTGAAGGCGGAGACCCCTCTGTTTTCAAACAAATGGGATTATCTCTTTTACGGGGCAAGACTCTTTATGTGGACTACTTTGACAACAAAGGTTGTATTCTATATTTCATACACGCATTTTGTTTATGGTTGGGGGGTGATTTTTTTATTCTGCTGATGCAAACTTTTTCATTGACAATAACCCTCATTATATGGGATAAAATGCTTGCATTATACCGCAATGAAAAAGAGCGCGTTTGTTGTTTGGGAATTGCCTTGATAATGCTTCTGTGTTTCTATAGTGCTGGCGACCAGACTCAAGAATGGTGTTTACCCTTCATTTCTTATCCATTATTGATCTATTTTCGAGCATACAAAACGAAAACTGAAGTTACAATTCGTCAAATGTTCATTATTGGCCTTTGCTTTGGCATTATCACTTTTATTCAAATTAACAACGCATGTGCCTTTTTAGGATTTGTTGCTTATCTCTGGATACAATATTTACAGAAAAAGGATTTTAAAAGGTTGGTTCAAAGTATTGGTTGTTTCATTTTAGGGTGGTTAACAATTGCTATTCCATGTGTCCTTTATTTCTACATAAAAGCAGGATGGCACGGCGTTTATGAAATGGTTTACGCTTCATTCTTATCTAATCTTGAATACTTAAATTCAAAACTAAGAAGAAGGCGCTTGATGTTTATCATACCATATACGCTGTTTTTATTGTCATACATTTCCTTGCAATTAGTGAATTCATCCAAAGAAAAAGGTGTAATCATACCTATACTTATTTCCTTTGTTCTATTTGTCATAACTTTTGGAAAACTTTTCAGCATGTATTACTTAATGGCTTTTCTGCCATTTTGTTTGGTTGGAATGATGACATTTAACTATATTGAAAATAGGAAAACTAAAACTGTTTTTTTAAGTATATCGCTGCTTTGCATTGCTTATTATGCTTGTGGTCCAACTCTTCACTTTATTAATGACCTTGTTCTTCATAAAGAAAAAGAGATTCTTATTTACGAAAACTTCCACCATTGTATTGAAAACATTCCTGAAAATGAGCGCGATTCTATATATAATTATAACCTTAAAAATGTAGGAACAAGTTTGATGCATCATGAAAACCTTTTGCAATGCAATAGAGTTTTGTTTACATCATTGACTTTTTACTTGCCGACGCTTTGGAAAGAGGAAACCGCCAAGCCTTTTATTCCTCCAAAATGGTTTTTGATAACGCCCAATAGAAAATACAACAAATATGACTATTTGTTTATCTTGAATAGCTATGATTTGGTGTGCTCTTTCCATTATGAAAAACTATATATTGAAAAGCCGCGTATCGGTGAAGAAATGGATATTCATCTATACCGTCGCAAAGACCCCGTCCCAGCCCCGTAGGGGCGACACCATTTTAAACAGGCTGGGTGAATCTCAACCTTTTACATGCAGTCTTCCAAACAATTGACCACATAAAAAAACCCCGTAGAAACGGGGAGAATCTACGAGGCCAAAAAATTAATAACATGAAACATAAAAATTGCGCCCCCTTCAGGACTTGAACCTGAGACCCCCTGATTAACAGTCAGATGCTCTGACCAACTGAGCTAAGGAGGCTGCACAATGTCACAGA
>JAFWRA010000246.1 GCA_017508895.1 Bacteroidales bacterium | reverse complement strand
TTCGCCCGCAGGAACGAGGACGAGCACCCTGACTGGCGGCATTACCGACCAGCATTGGGCAGGCAGGGTTAGAGCTTCCTTCTGCAAAAACCATGACAGCGGCGGCTTGGTCGGCAAAGCCTAATTGGTGGTGCTTCAGGAAAGCTTTGGCTAAAGGTTACGGTGGTGGCCTTCCATACGGGGTGCGGCTGCTGGTATTGGCCGCGTAGGTGAGCGCAATAGGCGTTTTGTGGGTGAGAGACGGAGCGACCGACTGACGGGGTGACGAGCTTCTTTCAATGTGAGGCCTTCCAGCGATGGTGTGGCTGGTGCGGCTGGGCGACCTGACGACGGACTGTAGCGGAGCGAGCAGACGACAGCGAAGTTTACGGAGCCGTCGTCTGCCCGTCGGAGCGGAAGGGAGTTGTCAGGCCGCGAAGCGTGGGGCACTCACGATGAAGCTGAGGGAGCCTCGTTTGCGGAGATGAAAACGCCCATGGAGCGACCGAAGCGGCGAATGGCAGCAGCTTAGGCTTGTGCGGCTGACGGGATGAACACGATGTGGAGCACCTCGACGAGGCCTGCGGGATTGGGGTAGGCAGCGCGGGCCGCGTTAGTGGAGCGATGGACACAGTGAGGTACGAGCCGTGTCCGTCGCGGAACGGTAGCGGCTGTAGCACTGCCGGACACAAGACAAAGGCTTCGACGGGGCGCGGAACTCCTTGGCGGGGATTGGGAAAAATGCAATGAGTTTTAGAAAAATGCAACGAGTTTTGCAACGACCTTCGGAATATAAACTAATGCAATCTATTGAAAACTAATGTTATATTCCTTTTTTAGATTGCTGATTTTTGCAACGAGTTCAGGAAAAATGCAACGAGTTTTGCAACGACTTCAGCGTTTTCTGCCGTAGATGCGTTTGTTGGAATTGGCATCTTTGAGGATAACAAGCTCGCCAGCGTCCACAAGGCTTGTAAGCAGTCGGGAAACAAGGGAGCGATCTTTGTCTTGCAATTTGAGCAACTGGCGGGCTTCGCTATTGGAGATGGAGCCTACTTCATCGACATAGCGCAAAATGGCTTCCTTTTGCCGTGCCTTTTCCTGCTTTTTGCTCAATACATATTCGATCTTTTCACCCGTGGTCTTCCGCTTGCTGATATGCAGGATGTATTGCTGTCCTGAAGTCTTGCCAGTAGGCTCAATAAATTCAAGCTCTTGCAACTTGTCTAATATCTGCTTCAGCTTATAGGCACTGATGTAGGGCATGGCTTCCAGTTGCGAAACTGAGACTTTCTTGTGTGAGACAATTTGATTCATCACCAACAGTTCGTCCAATTTCATCGGCTTGCCTGTTTGGTTCTCATACATGAGGGAAAGCTCTATCAGGTTTTCGGAGAACACATCCGCCTTGATCCTAAAGATGACGGAGTTTTCTGTTTCTTCTGGTTCAGGGAGTTGCTTTCCTTTAGAGAGCAAATCGGTGAAAATCTTGTCGAATCCACTACCAGCTTTTTCGGCCATGCCTATTTCGCGCAACACATCCATCACATTCGGATTGCGGGCGTTGGTTTTATGCAGATAATTGTCCACTGTAACGCCTTGTGGGAAAGTGCCTGGGCTTTCAAATTCGATATAAGAATCATACTTGCGGATTTCGACGATTTGCTGACGACTGATGTCGCGGTGAGCGAGTGCATTTATCAGCAATTCGCGAAGGACGATTTCAGAATAGTCTTCCACATATTCACGAAATAAGCCGAAAACATATTCCTTTTGGCGAATTTCGGCTTTCAGTTGGGCGAAACAACCTTTGGCCACGTCGATGATGTTGCCCTTGTACTCGTATGGACGATAGGTGCCATCCTCAAAGTAACGGATGTATTTGACTTCGTAATAGGGAAGTTCACGAAGGGCTTTTTCGTTACCGACAAAAAGCAAACCTGTGGTAGTAGGTAGAATGCCATCAGTGTCTTCTTTTGTCAGTCCCAAAGAGTCGAGGAAATCGGGCAATGACTTTTCCAAATAGGGACTTTCGCTGTTTTTGGCTTCAATCATATCGCGAAGTTGTTGCACTCTTTTTTCATCGAGCCAATTACCATGAGTGTTCCATGTCTTTTGGTCATAGACAATCAATCCTTTTTCGGCCATAATAGTTGCCATTTCGTAAGGCTCGATGGGACGGTTACCGTTATTGGATCGTATCAGGAATTCACCTCTCGATGTGCGATGCATTTGTGGAGAGAAAGGTATTTCCAACACGAGCAACGTGTGGCCATTGACAATGATAGTGTGGGGTATCAGAGTAATGGTTGGGGCTGTACGGTCTTGAACTTGCTTGATTAGGTCAAACACCTTTGTTTCGTTGTAAACAAAATCGGGATTGATTTCTTTGGTTTCGTCAACGATGCCGATGAAGAGAAATCCGCCTTTGTTGTTGGCAAAGGCCACGACATCACGGGCAGTTTCTTCGTATTTCGGGGCGAAGTTCTTCAATGGTTTTCCAAACACCTGCTTGTCTTCAAGTTGCTGTTTGAAGTCCATAATATCACATTCGCCACGTTCCAACAGGTTGTAGAACCATTGTGCGCCGAGTTTGGTCAACTTCTTCATAGGATGGGTGTTTGATGATTGCGGCGACAAAGATAGGGAAAGTTTTTTAGTTGGGAGATGGAAGTTTGGAGTTGTTCTGTTATTCGGTTGGGAGTTTGTTACATTGTGCCTTGCGGTGATAGATTTTTGATTGAGTTTGATGGATTTTGACTAATTTTGCGGGCATGAAATGGTGGTTTTCCATAGGGTGCTTGCTGATTGGGCTGGCGATGATGGTGGCGAGTTGTGAGACTCCCACGACCTCACCCCGACCCTCTCCTGGAGGAGAGGAAGTGGACTCCCCCGCCCTAACGGGCACCCCCTCTCAGAGGGGGATGGCCTACCGGACGCTGGAGGGGATTGATAGTTTGATGTGGCGGCAGCCGGATAGTGCTTTGACGGTGATGTTGGAGTTTGCGAGGAGTGCGGAGGCGGATAGTTTGGATGAGTTTAATGGGCATTATTGCCAGGTACTGATTTCGGAGCTGTTGTATAAGAATGACTGGGGGCAGAGCAACCGCGAGGAACTACTGAAGGCGGTGGGGTATTTTGATTCGATTGTGGATGGTGCTGATGGGCGTAATGCAGACGCACGCGGTAAAGCGGACGCACGCGGTGCGACCCTACAAAGGGATGTGTTTTTGGATGCGAGGGCACATTATATTAATGGCGTGGGGTTTTATGAAAAGGGCGATGTTGTGAATGCCTGTGCGGAATACTTGAAGACATTGGAGGTGATGGAAGCCCATTTTGAGGAGAATGAATTGGTGGGGCATAAAGCGCGATTCTTGGCATATACTTACAATCGGCTTGGTGACTTGTTCTCGGAGCAATTTATGATGGAATCTGCTATCACTTGCTATGAGTGCGCTCTTGTATATTGTAAAATTGAAACCACTTCTCCTATTGGAATTCCCAACATTTTATATCGAATAGGTAAGCAATACGACAAGATAAATGAGATAGATAAAGCAAGAAAGTATTATGTACAAGCTTTAGAATGTATGACGGACGCGAACAATTTGGTCTATAGAGATATAGTGGCGAGCAAAGCTGTTTCCGATTATCAGTATGGGATTGGGCTTGACCAACTTTTGAACGAACTTAGACGAATTATCGTACTGGCTGATGATGAAACAGAGCGATTAAATCGTTTTTTGACCATTGGGGCTCTTTTCTATGAAGAAGGAATCTATGATTCAGCACTATACTATTTAACACCTGTTTTTGAAAACACAGATAACAGACTGTCTCAAATTTCAGCTGCAGAGTATTTGTGTAACGTTTATGATAGTATTGGAGAAATGGCAGAAGCTGATGTCTGCATTCGTTTTTTGGCCAACCAAAAGAAGTCGGATGGAACGACTAAAGCTGTTGTCTCGAAGCTTGAAGCCATGTTCAAAAATTATCAGGATCAAAAACAGGAGAAACAGATAGCGATTGAACGAGAGAAGGCTATGAGGAAAGCTTGGGGAATCATTATTCCCATTATTGTTGTCGTATTGGTTGTTTACTTTGTGCTGATATTGAGAAACAAGAAACAACTAAAGAAGCAACAAGAGGAAGCGGACAGGATGCTTGGTGAGACGGAACAAGAGCACGAAAAGGAACGAAAACAATGGCAATTGGAAGCACAAAAAGCATTGGAAGAAAAGGACAGGCATCATTTAGAGGCCATCAAAAAGCAACAGGACGAAGCCATACAACAGTCACGCACATTGTTGCCTCAACGAGCGAATGACCTTTACCGTTCAAAGGTGTCGAACCGCATGGAGCGCATCATGGCTGAGTTTGAGGCAGCTTATCCGCTTGCTTTGGAGCGGTTGGCCGCTGCTTACCCCGACCTGAATGAAGCGGAGCGACAAATTGCCGTGCTCAATTTCCTTCGTTTCCGCTCGAAGGAGGAGGCCGACCTGACCGGGTTTACCGAAAACACAACCCTAAAATACCGCTCCAACCTCAACAAAAAGGCTGGTTCCGATCCGATTTCCACGCTCATCGCTGAAGGAAAAATCTGAATTGGGGTAGTGTAACCACTTGATTTTCAAATCTGATTTCTAGCAAAAATCTGAACTAAGGCCTTGCGTTTGTTTTCCGGTGTTTTTTTGATATATTTTTGTGTGCATGAATTATAATAAATGTACACAATGATGAAATATGCGAAGTTTTTCACCCTGCTTGCGCTCCTGCTGATGTCGGGAGTCACTATGCACGCCCAGCAATGGGAGATTGATTTTGGTGACCCGACCGACATCAACCAACATTCGCGCATTAACGCTGGCATAATTGATGCCAATGGTGATGCTGTATTGGTCGGTAGGTTTGGCCGTCGCCGAGACTGGAATACGCAACTTATTAAGGTTCATCCAGACGGCAGTTATGAAAGACATGTCAACGAGGACTTGCCAAAAATGCTGTTTTTCTATGATGTTGTACAACTGAAGAACGGTAACTATTTCACGGTGGCGACAAGGATTCAGGACACGACGATGATCAATTTTGGGGGGAACGAACTGTGGGCAATTGTTCTTAATGACAATCTTGACATATTGGAGGCCCAGGTTTACACCCAAGACACTTTGGAATTGATAAGTAGTCCCTGCCTGTTAGTTGAAGACGACGGAAACGTGGTGGCTTGCGGTGAATGGTATGAAAGGTTGTATTGGAGTTTCCCCTATATGTACAGGTTCAATGAAAACGCCGACACATTAGCTTGCCGCTATGAAAAGCCCGAAAACTATGTTTATAACGACCCTATTTTCCAGATGCATGATTTCAAGTGCTATAAGATTTTCAAAAACCCGTTGGAAGATGGTTATATATTCCTTTGCGACCACGGAGGGATGGGGGCTGCATTCTATGATGAAAACTTCCAGTATAAAAAAGCCTATCGATACGGAACAGCCACATATATTTTCGCCGTGGGCAACAAAGGCTATTCGGATTATCTTCTTTCGGACAACAGCATGTTGGTTTTTTGTACCAGATGTGAAGATGATGGCATTGACGAGTATCATCTCTGCCTTGCCGACCTCGATTTGGGTGGAAGCAAAGAGCGCGGCAATGGTATAGTAAACCGTTTTGTCACCAATTTTCATCACAAGGAAAACAGAAAAGAGGAACAATGCATGGGTAAAAGCATGGCTACCGTGAACGACACTACGATGTATGGGAGTTATTACACTTGGTATGAGCTTGGGGGCGACATGCAAACAGGTCTGTGTCTTTTTGACCGAGACATGGAAATCCTTGGCGGTCGGTTTTTTGATGAAGCGGAATACCTAAATTACGGTGCCATGTTTGTTCTGCCTTACGATGACGGAGGCTGCCTCTTGGTTATGGACGGAGGGGCTAATATGTTGGGCCCTTATTGTGCAAGTAAGGTTCTGAAACTGAACCGCGAAGAGATGAACCCCATAACTACTTCGGTCAAGGAGATGCCTGTGATGGAGATTCAAGGCAAGGCATACCCCAACCCGGCGAGGGAAGAACTAAACATTGACATCAGCGGTTTGGCGAGTCTTGAAGGCTGCCGCATCAGTATCACGGATGCCCTTGGCCGCCCTTGCTTGGATAGGTTTATCCGTGGCGAGGGGAATGTGCTTACTGTGGAGGTTTCGGGGCTTAAGGCGGGGGTGTATGGTTATCGGGTGTATAGTGAGGATGGAGAATTATTGAAGGGGAAGTGGATTAAGGAGTAATCCTCTGCTTTTCTTTCGAGTGGAAGAGGTAAATATGACCAAAACGATTCTTGTATTAAATACTAGATAACACATTAATTGATTTACAAACAAACTAATAGTTAAAGGAGAATCTAAAATGAAAAGATTTACGAAAACTTTGGTTGCGTCAATAATGGTTGTTGCAACAGGTGCAGTCATCATGGTAGGCTGCAAAAAAGAAGAGAACGCACAAATAAAGGATGGTGTTGCTCAGACGGAACAAGGTATGTCGCAAAGCGAGCAAAAAGTGCTTGATTTTCTCACCGATAATAAATTGGATTATTATGAAAGCTAAAATAGTTCTGTTGCTGGCCTTTTCCATATCGATCGGTATTAATCTGTCGTTTGGTCAAACTTTGCAAGAATTCTTTTCCATTGGCTCAAACACGTTTTTCGACGAGGCGGTTTTTGTCGACCAAGAGACCATGATGGTTCGGCTTTGGATACGACATCATGAGAATGGAATCTGGTGGGCTGACCAACATCTGTTGCTATTGGACGGAAATGGTAACATAGTGGATTCCACCTATCTTTTTACGAACAATCCAAGCATTGGGCGAAGGACAAAGTCATGTGGAATCCTACAATTTGCCGATGGTTCCTTGGGGATGCTCGTAATGAAATTCTCTGACGACACACTGCGGCTTCAGAAAATCGGCATTTCTGATGGTTTGTCGCTGTCATATCTTGACTATGATTGGCAATGCACGGATTATTATACAAGCGACGATTTCTCCGAAGAACGCTTTATAGCCAACAAAGACGGCAGCATTTTCTACGCCTATCCGTCTCAAAGCCTGACGCAATGCCAAACCATCCCTTGGACAACAGGATTCAGGCTGATGAAATTCGGTGCAGATGGACAATTGCTTTGTGAACGAGCATTTGAAGATATCCCATTTAGTGGCAATATGTTCCGTGCGTTTGAACTATTTCCTACCCCCGATTCGCTCGGTTGCCGGATGGTGATGCGGAATCTGACAGCGAACCCCGTAAAATACGATTGCTACACTTTGGATGCCAACCTCAACATTGTGGAGCATAATGAGAATATCGATAGGCTCTCTTATCCCCGATTGTGCGGCAAGGAGGCTTTTTTTAAATTGAACCCATACAACGGAAAAACCTATTCCGTTAATTGCGAGACCTATTGGGCACCTGGCGACATTCATGAGCACGATGAGGATGTACTGATGAGCGTGTTCGATGCCAATCATTTCGAGCAGCTTGCCTACACATGGGGCATCACTTCAAGTGCTCCAAGTGCGGCTGGCTACAAAAACTCCATAGCTTTTGATTCAGAAGGAGGCATATACATGTCTGGAGGCATGGACAAGTTCTACACCATACCCACAAGCATTTATGTGGCCTATTTGGACGAGAACCTTAACAAACTCAATGAAATCTATTATACTGATGATTTCTTCTGGCTGTACCCTGACAAAGGAATCTGTTTAAGTCCCAAAGGTGACCTTTTCCTGCTTTGCACAAGAATGGATGAGGTAGAGGACGTTGGTGCCATTTACAAAATTCCCCAAGAAGCCTTTGATGGAATCAATGAAGCCCATGATGCTGGCTTTGCCGTAGCGGTGGCTTATCCCAATCCAGGAAAGGATGTGCTGAATATCAGGACGGGATTGAAGGATGCATGGGTGGAGGTGTATGATATGAATGGGAGGATGATTTACAATCAAGAAATCACCGACAACGTCATTGTTATAAATACGACTTCTTGGCCTGCGGGGAGTTATGTTTGGAAAGTGGTGGCCGACGGCAAAGAAGCGGAAAGTGGGAAATGGATCAAAGAATAAAAAAAGTTTAAAATATAATCCTATGAAAACACTCAACAAATTGATGCTGTCATTCTTACTGACATTTGCAGTACTGCAAGCTTTCGCCTACGACTTCCAGGAAGGCGATCTTCGTTACACCATCATCAGTGCCAATCCGCCGGAGGTCAGCGTGAGCGGACACGCCAACGGCACCTCGGCGCAAGGTGCGCTT
>JAFWRA010000245.1 GCA_017508895.1 Bacteroidales bacterium | reverse complement strand
TGCTGTAGTGACTGCACTCGAAAAGAAAGGAATGGGCATGACACGACAAGAAATCATAGAAGCTGCCCACCAAACCAACAACGGGAACCTGACACGCCTGCTTAAAGAACTTGAGGAATGCTCTTTTATCCGAAGCTATATCCCCTTCAAAAAGAGCAAAAAAGATATGTTATACCAGTTGATTGACCAGTTTACGCTCTTCCATTTCCGCTTTATGGGCGACTCTGGAAGTTATCTGAAAGGGTATTGGCAAAAAATGCAAGCCACAGCCCTCTATGAAAGTTGGTGTGGCTATGCCTTTGAAATCGTATGCCTTAACCATTTGGATCAGATTGTCCAAGCTTTGGGCATCGACGGCACTATCAACAAACCCTGCTCATGGTTCTACCGTCCTCCCAAGACTGTATCAGAAGATTTGGAAGAAGACCTGAAACACGGAGCTCAGATAGATCTCCTCATCGACCGTTCCGACAAGTGCATCAGCATTTGTGAAATGAAATACTCGAACGATGAATACGAAATCACCAAGAGCTATGACAGCCAACTCGCACGCAGAATGCGCATCTTCCGAAAGGTCACCAAAACGCGGAAGTCGTTGCTATCAGCGTTTATCACCCCAAACGGGCTAATGGACAACATGTACTCGCGGAAAGTATCCCGTGAGGTGAAAGGCGATGCATTGTTTGGTTAGCCATTTTTAACTAATTGTTCTTCAAAGATTTAACAGGATTCATTCGGGCAACGCGGTTGCTGCTCATGACGACCACGGCGGTCACGATTAGCAAGACCGTCACCGCACCGATGATGAAATAAAGGGGAGAGAGGCCGATGCGCTCGGCAAACTGCTCCAACCACTTATGGGCCACAAAGAAGGTGGCAACGCAAGCCAAAACCGCCATCGCCAACGAGAGGCGCAACACATCCCAAGTGAACATACGCAGAATGTCAGCCACCGTCGCGCCGTTGATTTTGCGGATGGCCACCTCTTTGCTCCTTCGGTTCGACTCGTCGCGGATGAAACCGATGAGGCCAATCACGGCAATCAGCAGGGCGAAAACCGCACCGATGAAGATGGTGTTGCGCATTTTGAGGCTGTCATCGTAGTCCGCAATCATTTGGTCTGCCCAAGAGAAAATCTCCAACTGCCTGCCATCCAAGGCCTCCGCAATGCCCTCCCTCAGTTTCTGCATATCAGTTTCGTTCAGCTTGTGGTTCGTCTTGAAAACGAGATAAGGCATATAGGACACGCCGTCGTCCAAGGTGCCATAGAAGCGCACACTAGGGCGACTATCCAAGTTCACAAGGTTGCCAGTACGGATTTCGCGATAGACACCCGAAATGGTGAAGGGTACCAACTCCATGCCATTCCCGTGTCCCGTGATGAGCACCTGCTTGCCCACCGCACCGTCGCTCCAGTCGGCGAACTCGTTCATCCGATTGACAAAAGCCTCAGAAACAACTACTTCAGAAGAATCGGCAGGAGCGCGACCGTCCACAAACTCAAAGCCCAACAACTCGTAAAAGCCCGTTGTGGCTTCGTATCCGTCAGACACATTGAACAATTCGCGGTCGTCGCCGGGGAGAAGGATATTGTCGCCGCTGGTACCTTTAACGGGCAGAGAATAACAGGCCTCCACACCCTTCACCTCGGGATATTGCCTGAGCGCTTCCACAACGCGCCTTTGCTCCGTCTGGTTGCCGTTGTACATACTGACATAATAGGCGTTTTCGTAGTCGTAGCCCGGGTCGGAATAAATCATTTTGCGGTATTGCAGCGTCACGACGATGAGCATCACCGCGATAAAAACGTTGATAAACACCTGAACGCCAAGCAGTCCGATTTTCCAGCGGCGCGAGTTTTCAGTGTAGTTGCGGAAGGCCACCGAAACGGGTATGCGCACGAAAAGTTGTGCCGGCACGAAGACCGAAACTATCAGCACAAAGACCAGCACGAGGCTGATGACAAGTACGCTTTGCGGGACGAGCAGCGTCTCAAACGGCATACCCAAAAGATTCTGTATCAATCCTTTGGAAGCGAAAATAATGGCCACCGCCAAAGCCAAAGCCAGCAACAAGTGAACAAAGGTTTCGCGCGCCAACAGCCAATGAATGTCGAAGGCATCGGCGCCATAGCACTTACGCACCCCGATTTCTTTGGAGCGGCGCACCATCTCCGAAATGACGATAAGGATGTAGTTGAGCAAACTGATGAGAATCAGCAGCGCGGCCACAATGGAAAGCAGAATCACCATCGAGCGAACCGATGACTCCTTGATGTGGTCCTTGCCAAAAGGCGTGAGATAATACCACAGTTTCGTCCCGTTCTGTTCCAGTTCCTCCAAAGGCTGATGCGTCTCCTGCATCTTGCGGATGGCATCGTCAAGCGACTGTGGGTCAACGCCTTGCTGCAATTTCACAAAAGCCCTATAGCGGTCGTTGCCTACCCAGTTTTCTATGCTACTTTTGGAATAACTCACCATCGAAAGCAGCAGGTCTGAATCCATCGAGCCGTTTTTCGGGAAGTCCTTGAACACGCCTTCAATGGTCATTTTCAGGTCGGGCACATCTTCATTGGCGATAATCCTGCCGATGCACTCGTCCACGCCGCCGAGCTTTTCGGCAAACGATTCCGAGACCATCAAGCAGAGCGGCTTTGACAAAACCTGCGCCGGGTTGCCTGCCAGAATCGGGCGGTCGAACACCTTGAAGAAACAGGAATCGGCCAAACGCAAATTGCCTGTGATGATATGGCCGTCCTCGTCCGTGTAGCGGTTGTTACTGAATAAGGAGGTTATCCGTGTGGCCTCCTCCACGCCCGGCACCTCGGCCTTGAAGCCAGGAGCCACCGCCCCGCTCACTTGCCCGAAATTCTTCGATTCGCCTTGTCGTTCAATGCCTGTTTGAATGATGTAGAT
>JAFWRA010000244.1 GCA_017508895.1 Bacteroidales bacterium | reverse complement strand
TGTCAACCCTGACGTGGTGTTGGGCAGCACCAAGTGGCTGAACTTGAATTATTACGAGAGCAATGAATTCAACACGCCCGAAGCCTACGGACGTCTTCATGAGCAAGGCTATAAGATCGTGGCCACCTGTCCGCATCGCGACGATTTCACGCCCGAAACGCTTCCTTTGGACCAACCTATCGCTTTGGTCTTCGGCACGGAGAAATTGGGCCTCTCTGATTATGCTGTTGAACATGCCGACATGCACGTGCGCATCCCGATGTACGGCTTCACGGAGAGCTACAACATCAGCGTTTCGGCGGCCTTGTTGCTGTATGAACTTACCAACCGACTCCATGCCTCCACCGACATCGACTGGCACCTCACCGAGGAGGAGCGCAATGCGCTGCGCCTCGTCTGGACGCGCCGTTCCCTGAACCGCATCAGGCAGTTCGACAGGAAGTTCCTTCAGCTGCATCCCGAGTTTGCGTTATGAGATTCCCCGAGCGAAGCGAAGGGGAACCTCTATTCTTTCACCACTTTCCTCACGCATTTTTTTCCTTCCTTGTCGGTGATGTTTACGAAATAGATGCCCGTAGGCAGGCCGTTGAGATCCACTGTGAGTCGCTCACCCTCGCCAGTGGCCGTGGCCACACGTTGGCCGAGCATGTTGAGAACTTCGGCTTGGTTGAGGTCCTTGCCCGTGATGGTGACAAGGCCTGTGGTGGGGTTGGGGTGGAGGGTTGCAAAAAGCGACTCGTTGTTTTCTGGGATGGCCCAATCGAAGCTCGTTTGCCCCACGCGAAGCGGATAGTTGGGAATGGTGCAGTAGGCCATACGGAAGACGGTAAGAAAGAATTGCTGAAATCCTTCATCATACGTTGTTGCCAAATTTACATCTATCCACCCGTAGCAATAACCATCATCGACTTCTTTCCTGACAGAGATGTAATAGTGCACACCTTCGCCTTCAGCCAAATAACCATTTACGCCCAAAGGATAATAATGAAATCGATAGGAGCCATACCAACTTTCTTCTATGTTTGCAATCGTTTCGCCAACATGGACGGTGTCGCCTAGGATGGGTTTATAAGGATCTTCATCATACAAGGTATAAGGCAGTCTGAAGTTCCAAGGTCCCTCTTCTTGACTTGGCACACATTTCAGAAACACCCAAACGAACATGTGAGTTCCACTATATTCACCACTAAATTGAAAGTCATCTGCTCCGTCAAGGTCCATGTCAAGAGATAAGGGTTGGTTGACCCAACCGGTTGCCCAAAAATATGTCCTTGTGAGGTTGGGTTCAAAGTCAGTATAGATGATTTCGCCCTGTTGGGCGAAAGCGAAGTGGCTCATAAAAAGAGCTGCCATCAATATAAAACAACTTTTCATGGCTGTTTGGTTTTATTGTAGTCTGTCCGCTTGCTTAACTATATTTGTTTTAATCGTCGGAGCAATACGGACATTCTTGGGTAATTAAAGTCATACTCGTTCCAATTGGCACTTCGAGTGCTCCATCAATGATAATGGATTCAATGGCTCGCATGGTAAATATTATGTTATCGGGTATGGTCAACCCTCCTGTATTTGACCCTATTCTAATGGTATGCTTGACGTAATAATCATAGTTGGAAAAATCAGTAACGTTCCTGATGGTTGCATCGGTGTTGCAATCGGTTTTTAGTCGAAAAGCCTTAACATAATCAACAGTTACCGTGTCATTAATATTCCACCAATGGTTTCCTATTGAGTCCCATGCATCTTCATCCTCTTTGTGAGTAATCTTAAGCCTCATAGAGTGCGGCGGAATATGGCTTGGTTCAGTACATTCAGTTACCATTATTCCATCACAAAAAACAGCCATTCTTTCTGGCAACCAAAGGCAGCCAAAAGTATGGTAATTGTCAAGTGCTGGGGAAGAATTTGGTATAGTATAAAGCCGTTCTGCATATCTATGAGCTCCGGGAATAACAACGTGTCCTAAACTATCAAGTATGTAGTGATAGTTGGTTCCTATAGGATTGTACCAAATTCCACTTAAAAAGTTTTTCTTTAAATCACCTTCACAAAGATTTGTGCAATGTTCCAAAACATCTATTTCATTGTATGTTCCTCCTATTGAACTCCAAAACCAGAAAGAAGTGTTGGCTCCGTCATGTATGGGCATCTTACATTTGATTTCATAATAGCCGTAGCCTACAGGGTCTATAGTTTCAATTGTCCCAGAATGGTAGTGGATGTTTTTGTGCTGTTTATGAATGGAGTCGCAATGAAAAGGATGTGGAGCGGGCTTGTAGTCCAAACCACACCACATGGTGTCTGCTGTTTTGAATTCCGCGACAAGTTTCATAGTACCATCCGTGCCGAAAACAGCATTTTTCGGTTGGTATGCTTGGCGATGACTTTCTTTGGTTGTCACCCCGCTGGGCCAACTAGAATGCGAAAAGCACCTCCATAACGAAACATGTTCGAGGTTGACGCACGAGTCTTGCCATTGTGTATTACTCCAGTTCCTTGGAACCGAGAAATCCTCAATAAACAAAGTGTCCCAGTTCCTGTCGTATGGGTCGATTTGCGCCATAACATTCAAACAAAGCAACATCATGCTGCAAAGGTATACAATCTTTCTCATGGCAGCAAGGGTTTTTATCGCTTTTCTGGTTCCATCAATCCGTTTTCTTCCAAGGTTTTGCGAAGGAGTTCGATTTCGGACTGTTGCTGTTTTACAGCTTCTGCGAGCATGGTGATAACTGCGTCATAATCAATGCAAAGTCTGGCCTCTGGGTCTGTGCGGACCGCATCGGGAAAGACCTCAGAGAGGTTTTCCGCTGACAAACTAACGGAATGCTTGTTTCGGTCGCCTAAAATACCCTCCAGGGCTTCAGGACGGACAAACTCATTGTTCTCCAACTCTTCTTGGGAGATAAAAGAGTTACTCTCATAATAGAAGCCGTTTAGATTCTTTATAATGGACACCGCTTGTTCTCCGTCGATTGGAATAGCTGTGCCACGAGAGTTGTCTACATTACAACCGGTTATGGTGTAGTGGTGGGTTGAGTATGCGGCACCGTTGCCGAAAACGTAGAACATGTGGTCATATTGGCATGAAGAATCGTATTCGTTTTTTACAATCCAATGCTGCTGATGGGTCACATTGGCCATAGATAATGTAGCCCATCCGTAGTCGGTGTTGCCTTGAGTTCGAAAATAGACATATCCATTAGGTTGCACTTGAACACCGTATGCTTGGTTGAGGCATCCCAAACTCACATGCCCATTGTCATGCACCTTAATCTGCGCTTGTGCCGCCACGGCAAGCATCACGACGGCTAATGTTAGTAAAGCTTTTTTCATAAATGTTTGTGTTTTGAGGTTTAACCACTGTTTGTTAGTTATTTAAATCCGTCACCGTAGACTTACCGTAGTATTCGTTCCCGAGCGAAGCGAAGGGGAACCTTTACTCAACTATGAATTTACTTAAGGCAGTCGTAGTCTCATTGCTCACGCGGATGAAATACACGCCGCTCTGCAAGTCGCTCACGTTGAGGCGCATCTCGTTGAGCCCGTTGACCACATAGTGCTTTACGGTCCTGCCGTTCATGTCGAGGATCATCACCTCGGTGCGGTCTTGCAGGTCGGCATTGAGGTTGAGCACGTTGTGGGTCGGGTTGGGGTAGAGGCTGAGGCTGG
>JAFWRA010000026.1 GCA_017508895.1 Bacteroidales bacterium | reverse complement strand
GAAACTGACACCGATCAGGGCTTTGGTTCTGGAAGGAAGGCTGTTCATTTCATATCCTGAAGCTTAAACGAGGGCTGCAAGACTATCTCGGCGACTCCTTCTGATAAGCGGCTGCAAAAATAAGGAAAAATATCAAATCTTTATTTCAGTGCTTTCACAGGGCATTCCTTGGTGCATTTATGGCAGAGGATGCACTCGGTGGCGTTTTTTCGTTTGCGTGAGTCGTTGTTCACTTCCACTTCCATTGGGCACTCTTTCAAGCATTTGCCACACTGTATGCATTTGCTCTCGTCGCAATGGATGCGCAGCAAGGAGAAGTAGCTCATCGGTTTGAGGAAGACCGTGACGGGACAGATGTATTTGCAGAAAGCGCGGTTGTCCTTGAACACAACGGCAAGGAGAATGCCCGCCACATAATAGACCAGGTTGCCGATGAGAAACAGCATGAATAGGGTGTGCTTGTTGGCTTTGTCGAAATGGAACAGCAGGAGGACGAGGATTAGCGACAGCGCGAACACGATGTAACGGATGAATCCAATCTTTTTTCTCGGACCTTGTGGTTGTTTGTAGGGGAGGAGGTCAAGGATCATGGCGGTCCAACAGGCATAGCCGCACCAGCCGCGCCCGAAGAGGAGAGGCCCGAAGATCTTGGCGATGAGATAGTGGAGCACACCTGCGCCCACCACACCGGAGAACAAGTAATACCAAAAGCCCTCGATCTGCATGTTTTCCCTGCATATCAGTCCGAGAAAGACCAGCATATAGGCGCCTACGCCAAACTGGATGAATTCTCTGGCATATTTCCATCCCGCCTTTGACAAGGCCAGTCCGACACCGATGATGGTGCCGATATAGCTGAAGTTGAGCAAATAGAACAAACTGCCTGTTGCCAGCCAAAGTGATACGGCGATGATCTCGAATACGGCAAACAGGATGATATGGGTTTTGTAGTTTTTCATCAGGTTACTTTTGCAGTAATACGGAGAAGAGCGGATTTTGTTACAGCAGAAGCAAAAAAATATGGTTTTTACTGCTGTTTCACCAATTTCTGATACATCTTGATCCCGTGTTAAGCACATTGAAGAGCTTCAACAGCGCATTGCTGAGGCCTTCGGGATTATGGCTGTTGAGGTAGTCGAGGAACTGGACGTGTCTGAACACTCCAGCGTCCTCGACTCATTACAAACTGTCACGTTCTAACTGCTATGGCTGAACGTGTTTGGCAGGGGCTTCTCTGCTGATGGTGAAAGTCTGGTTGGCAGCCGTTGCCTTAACGAAGAAGCCTTCCATAGGGGAGATGGCACCTTCGAAAAGCTCCAATTGGTTGTCGACTAGGCGGTAGAAGGTCATGCCTTCGGCCTCGGTGGTGATGTAGGCCTCGCATGGGAATGGGTTGCCGCAGAGGTTCCAGCCACCGTACTCCGCTTCATCGTAGGAAGGAGTTACTACGACGGGTTCGCTGCTGTTGCGGAGCGAGGCAGTGAAGAGCATCTCTATGTCGTCGCGGTTGGCATAGAGGAAGCCAACGCCGTTCTGCAAGTCGATGCCGCTGTGGTTGTTCTGCCATTCTTCGTCAGTGGCGGTTCTGTCCCAACTGTAGAGGTCGTAATCGCTTTCTTCGGTCAAGAGAAGAGCGTCAGCGGCTGAGATGGGAGCGACAGTCGGAAGTGTCATGAGGTAGTAGCCTTTGTCGGTTTCCACATAGTCGATGCCGTATCCGATGACGAACTTCTTCATGGTGGCTTCGACGTCGGCGTTGGTCTTCAGCTGGCCGCCATCCTCGATAATGAGGGCACCTGCGTCGTCGATGGTGATGAAGTTGGCCTCGGCAACGTCGAAGACGTTGGCTTCGGCGCGTAAGATGACATCATTATCGATAGTGGGAACTCCAACAGGCACCCAATTGTCTCCGTCGCTCCATTCGCCCTCGAAGACGAAGACCTTGGTGTTTTCGTCAAGCGTGGTGAAGGTGATCATATTGCACCAACCATCTGGATTGCAGTCGCTTCTCACTTGGGCTTCATACGTGGTGCCTCCATCGAGGTCGGTGAGTTGTGCCTCGGTCTCACTGGTGGTTTCTGTTATCCATTCTCCAGTGCGTTCAGCCATTGTTCTGTATCTCACCGTGTAGCTTTCCACATCTTCTCTTCCAGTCCAGCTGAGGTCGGCAGAGACTGCAGTGATGTTGTTGGCGGCTAAGTTTTTAGGAGTGAAGCAGACTTCGGGTGTGGTGAAGGTTACTGTATCGCTCCAACTGCTGTAGTCGTTTTCATCGCAGTAGGCACGCACTTTCACTGTGTACTCCACATTAGGCTCAAGGCCATCCAAGAGGAAGCCTTCGTTGGTGTTTGCATCGATGAGGTTGCTCTCGTCGCCATTGAGGCAAATCTGCCAAGCGGTTTGTGTTTCGTCTTCCAAGACCCAGCTCAGGTTGACTGAGAAGGAGGTCAAGTTGTCGTAACTCAATAAGTCGACAGGATAGCAGGAAATAAGTGTGGTGAAGAAACTCATTTCGCTCCATTCGGTAATACCAACTTCGCATTGTGCATCGACACCTCGCACACGCCATTGGTATTCGGTCTCGGGCAGCAAATCTTCTATAAGGAGGCTATTATCGGTGGTGGCAATGTCTTCAGACCATCCGAAGATGCCGAAGTCGTCAACCATGATGAAGAAACCGTCAGTGTAGTCATGACGGATGGCGATATAGCCTTGCTGTCCATCATATTCGCTCAGGTCGATGGAAACCTCAGTCCAGTATGAGTTGGCGGCAGCCTTTTCCTTCAAGATGGTGGTAAAGTCTGAGATGGCGTTGCCCGTGGTGGAAAGGCGCACTTCATATTCGTCTTGGGCATCATCGTAAGTGGAACGCATGATCCAGAACTTCAACGTGGTTTGGTTGGGGAACTGAATCTGGGGAGTGATGAGCCAGTTGTCGGCATGAATGTCATAATCGCCATAGGATACAGCAGCATAATAACCGCTGTGGGCATTCAAGTCAGTACTGTTATCGTGTGGGTTTTCAATGCTCCACTCCCACGATTCGGGATCGCCTTCATGGAAAACGGTCCATTGGCTGAGGTCCTCTTCAAAACTGTCGAAGAAGAAGGTCTTATAATAGTAGCTCACATAGTAGCTCTCGGAATAGCCAGTCCAGTGCAAGGTGGCCTCGGTGGGTCCTATGTCGGTGACCTCCAGATTGTAGGGAGGGGTACAAGGTCCGATGTAAGGCCACAGCGTCTTGCCTCCAATGGCCGCAATCTCCTCGCTGGTGAGTATGTCGCTGATGACGACCGTATCATTGCCGTTTTCGTAATAGAATGCCTCCCCGTTCTTGACGCTGACGGTGCCGTCTCTGGCCGTGTAGTAGTTGGCATGGATATGGTCGCTGACTTTCGTAAAACCGAGTATGATGTTATTTATGGTGTAAATGCCATCGGATTCCACTGTGCCGCCATTGATGATAATGTTGTTTTTGCCTGAAAGGCCGCACCATTGTGCATAGGGAGGGTTGACGCTTGCGGTGACAACGCCACCATTGATGGTCATGTCTCCGTTGGTAAAGATGCCGTAGTCACCACAGGTAGCATTGATGCTGCCACCATTGATAGTCATGTCTCCGTTGGTAAAGATGCCGATGTCATTACTGGTGGCAATGATGCTGCCGCCATTGATGGTGAAGGAGTCGGCAGAAATGGCCTTGTCTAATTCAGTCCCTGCAATGACATTTCCACTATGTTGGGTGTAGTTTGACACATTAATAGCGCGCCATCTGCCAGTAGGTGTTGCGGTGATGACATTGAAGTCTGATTCGAATTGGGGAAATCTGTTGTGGGTGGCGTTGAGGGTACCTGCCTCGTCGGGGCTGAGGCTCTGACCGTAAACAGTCAGGTTTCCGGTATCATTGTTGTTCGATGATTGTAAGATGCCGCCGTTGCCTATATCGTTGGTTCCGATGGTCATCGTTTTGCTGTTGCCGAGGATGAGGGTCACGTCTCCGTTGAGGTAGAGGATTCCGTTGTAAGTGATGTCATCATCCACCACATACCAGCCCTCCGTGAGCGTTGTTTCTTCACCCGTGAGTACGGTATAGTCACTGCAATAGTGCATCTCGCCGTCCCCGTCCATATAATTGACGAAATGGGGTCGCAGGGCCTTGCCCCCAATGGCATCGATCTGGTCCTCGTCGAGTATGCCGCTGACGATGACATTTTCACCCCAGTCATCTTCGTAATATAAGGCTTGGCCGCTTTTGACGGCGATGGTGCCTACTTCGGACTCATAGTGGCCAGCAAGGATGTAGTCGTCGGTGTTGGTATAGCCGAGGGTAATGTCGTCATAGGCGTGAATACTGGGAGCCTCCACCTTGCCGCCGTTGATGACGAGATTGCCGTTAACAAATAAGCCGGAGTAAGTATTACGTTCGTAACGGTTATTAGGAATGATGATGGTACCACCGTTCATAGTGAAGTGGTTGGCATAGAGGGCATCTCCATGCGAAGAATTGTTGCTGGCTACGACGTTGCCGCTGTGTTGGGTGTAGTTGATCACATTGATGCCCCCATTGTGCGTGGACGTTGTATGTCTGGAATTGAATTGGGGATACCTGGTGGAGCCGGCATTGAGGGTGCCAGCCACATCGGAATTGAGGTTCTGACCGTAAACAATCAGGCTTCCGTTGCCCAAGTTTCTGCTCCCATTGATAGTGCTGACCGTCATCGTATTGCCGTTGCATAGGATGAGATTCACATCATCGGTGAGGGTGAGTGCGCGGTTGTAAGTGATGTCGTCGTTCACCACATACCAGCCCCCATGGAGTATTGCTTCGTTGCCCGTGAGCACGGTATAGTTGCTGCAAGTGTGTGTGTTGCCATCCCCATCAATGTATTCGATGGAATTATTAACCAGAACCGCTTGAATGGTCACGTTCTCATTGGGCATGTTCAGCGTGTAGGGATTACCTGTACCGTTGAGGGTGCCTGCACTGGCAATGAAGCCATTGAAGGAATAACCCGAAGGCGGTGTGCAACCAAGGTTGAGACTCACCGTCTCGCCGTCGCCGGCATAAAGGATGCTGTCGAAAACGATGCCCACAGCGTAGGCACTGATGCCGCTCCGCTCATAAGTGGTGGCACTGCCGCTTAAGGCAGCGGTGACATAGTCGCCAGCTGTTATGTTGAGCATCTGCTTGCCTTGGGCTGCACCGAGGGTCTGCGAGTAGTAGCAGTTGTCA
Organism: Bacteroidales bacterium; assembly: GCA_017508895.1. The sequence continues at coordinate 5,725 of JAFWRA010000026.1, read as the reverse complement.
CCGATGATAACACTGCTGCTGTTTCCCGAACGCCAGCGCGCGAAGGTCTGGCTGCCGTTGCCGCTCATGGTGACTTGTTGGGGATGGAAGACGCAGTTGGTGAAAGAAACGGTGGCACGGCTTTCCGTAAAGCCGACGAAACCGCCAACGTTGGTGGTGCTTGCACCGAGCAGCTTGCCCGTGAAGGCACAGCCTTCGAAAGTGTTGTCACCCCATGCGGCATACCCCACAAAGCCGCCGTGTGTGCCGTCGCCGTTGATAGTGGAGTTGATGGTGACATCGCTGACACAGTTGGTGAAAGTGCAGCCGTTGTAAACGATGGCCCCCACGAAGCTGGCGCAAAACTTTCTCGAGGTGTTGATGGTGCCGTCCACTTTCAGGTTTTGGAAGGTGGCGCCGTCAGCAAAACAAAAGAGGGAGGTGTATTGCCCGTTGGCCGTCATGTTGAGGGTGATGGTGTGGTTCTGTCCATTGAAGGTGCCAGCAAAACACTTGTCCTCGACACCCACCATGGTGCTGACGGAGATGTTATTGGTGAGCTTCACAATTTGGCCTGCGTAGGTCTTGCCGTTGGTGACGCTTTGGGCGAAGGTGTTCCATTCCGTTGGCGAACTGATGTAATACTCGCCTAAAAAAGGAACCACCAAGTCGTTATACACGTGCCAGCCTTCTCCGAGGGCCGCAGCCAAGGCTTCGTTGGTCATCCCCGAGGCATCGATGCCTTGGTTTTCGAGTACCGAGGCCGCTGCCACGGCGTTGTAGTAACAGTTGGTAAGGTTGCCTGTCACATTGCCCGAGACGAAGATGCGGGGATTGTATTGATTGACGTTCAGCGTGAGCGCGGAGGGACTGTAGAGGCAGTTGGTGAGGTTGACCGTTGCGTTGGTTTGCGTGAAGCCTATCATGCCGCCGCCCGAGGTGGCACCAGGGGCGAAGGTCACCGTGCCGTGGAAGGCGCAGTCGGTCATGTTGAGTGTGGCGTTTGAACTGACACGGCCCACAAAGCCGCCGCCGTCCACCCAATCGCTGGTTCTGGTTGACGACACGGCCACGGTGCTCCAGCAGTTGCTGATGGTGCTGTTGCCGAAAACGATGATGGCAAAGGTGGCGGGGCGTCGGTCGTTAGTGGTTACGGAGCCCTGCGCTTTCAGGTTCTTTAGGGTCGCGCCGTTGAGGTCGGAGAAGAGTGCTATGCCTTCGCCGCCACCCGAGAGGTCGAGGGTGATGGTGTGCCCGTCGCCGTCAAAGATGCCGCTGAAAGCATGGTAGTTGGTTTCGTTGGTGTGCGAGCCTGCCATGACGGTGGCGGTAATGTCGGCGGTGAGTTTCACGGTTTGGCCCGCGTAGGTCATGCCGTTGGTGACACTTTGCGCGAAGGAGGTCCAGTCCGCGTTGCTGCTGATCAGATACGGGTCGTCAGTCGTGCCAGAGCCCGTCAGTCCTTGCGCCTTGGCCTGCCCGATGGTCAGGAGGGCGAGGAGGATGGAGAGGATAAGGAAGAGTTTTTTCATGGTGACAAAGGTTTATGATGGGCAAAGATAAGAAATAATTTGGTTTTCAGTGCAGAAAATCAAAATTTTGTTAAAAAACATTGCAGATGGTGCTGCACCATCTCTAATAAACCGCCCAAAGGCTCCTCGATGCCACTCAAGCTATCAATGAGGAATGACTTTGCCTTACTGTTGCACTGGGCGCTTCTTTCTTCATGAAAAAGACAAAAGCTGCACAGAGCATGGTGCCTAGCAATGCGATTAATAAACCAATGGTGATGCCCATAACATTCTTAAGTTCAAGATAGAAGTGCGCAAGAATACGAATATTCACAATAAATCAGTATCTTTGCCCCATCGAAAGTTTGAAAGAATGAAGCGATACAAATCCAAGATAGCGTTATTCCTATTGGTAATCTATCTGCCAATGTGGTTGCTGTCGTCGTTTCATGTTCATGCTTATCCATCGGATAATGCCGAAGCCACTGAGGAACAGCATTCATCAATAACGGATGAAGACGGGTGCCTACTTTGTCAATTCCAGCAGCTTGCATACGAGGAATCTCCACAAGTGGTGGTGACGATCAACCTGCCAGAAGCCAAAGTGGAATCCATTCCGATGGTTCAAGATGTCGTATCAGCTTTCGGACAAACCTTTTCATCGCGCGCCCCACCAGTCTTGTTGTAAAAAACCGACACGAGACAGGAGACTTTAAGACACGAGACGATTTGAAATGTCCCGTGTCCCACGTCTCATAGTCCCGCGTCAATACAGCTAAATCATCTCAATTATTTACTTTCTACAACAAGACTAAAAATGAAAAAATCATTATTTATAGCCTTGTCATTGGCGTATGTATTACCAATGACGGCTCAGAGTTTGCCTGACTCTACCGATATGTTTTTCAGGCACATCGAATTGAAAGAAGTGACAGTAACAGGTGCCGTGGGCGACATGAGAATGAAAGAGACGCCCATGCCTATCGTGGTGCTTCAAGCCAAGGAACTGCATCAGCTGTCGTCCACGAATCTGATTGACGCCATCGCCAAGCAGCCGGGCGTGTCGCAAATCACCACGGGAAGTGGCATCTCGAAACCTGTCATTCGTGGACTGGGCTACAACCGCATTGTGGTTGTCAACGAAGGCATTCGTCAGGAAGGCCAGCAATGGGGCGACGAACATGGCATTGAAATCGATGCCAACGAGGTCGGCTCGGTGGAAATCCTGAAAGGTCCTGCCAGCCTCATGTATGGCTCCGATGCCATGGGCGGCGTGTTGGTGTTCAAAAGTATGCCTACATTGCCCGAGGGCAGCAAAAAAGGCAAGGTAAATGCTGAATATCAAACCAACAATGGCTTGATAGGCGCATCTTTCAATCTTGCAGGAAACCAGAAAGGTTTTACTTGGGATGCCCGATTCAGCGAAAAGCACGCCCATGCCTACAAGAACCGTTTTGACGGCTACGTGCCCAACTCCCAATTCGGTGAGCGTGCCTTCTCGCTCAAAGCGGGACTGATGCGCAACTGGGGCTTCACCAACCTGAAATTTGGATATTACAACCTCACTCCGAGCATCGTGGAAGGCGAACGCGACACGGTGACGGGCGAATTGCTCTCCGAGGAAGGCGACCTGCTGTCGTATCGTCATGGCTTGCCTTATCAGCGGGTGTATCATTACAAGGCGGTTTCGGAAAGTTTCATCACCCTGTCTTCTGGACATTTGAAGGTGATTGCAGGCTATCAACAGAACCGTCGCAAAGAGTTTGAGGAGTCGGCGGACGAATGTGGCCTTTATATGCAACTGCACACATTGAACTATGATGTCCGCTATGTCTCGGAAGAAAAAGCGGGCTGGAAGTTTTCGACGGGATTGAATGGCATGGGGCAGAAGTCTATCAATTTGGGTGAGAAATACCTCATCCCCGACTATGCTTTATTCGATGCTGGCATTTATGCCACGGCTTCCAAAGTATTGGGTCGTTGGAATCTCAGTGGCGGACTCCGCTTCGACTACCGTTATTCGAACGCAAAGGGCTTAATCGAGGACGATGAGGTGCGTTTTGAGGACTTCACACGACATTTTCAAGGCGTTACGGGTAGTTTTGGGGCGACGTGCGAAGTCACTGAAAGGCTGGATCTGAAATTCAATCTTGCCCGAGGCTACCGTGCCCCAAACATCGGCGAGTTGGCCTCCAATGGAGAGCATGAAGGCTCATTGAGGTATGAGATTGGCAACCATAACTTTAAGCCTGAATACAGCTTGCAAGCCGACTTTGGCCTCAATTATGCCACGCGCTTTTTTGAGTTGAATGCTGCAGTGTTTGCCAACCACATCAGCAACTACATCTATCTGCATCGTATCGACAGCATCATTGAGCCTAACTTGATGACTTTCGCATACGCGCAGGGCGAGGCGATGCTGATGGGCTTTGAAGCGGGTGTGGATATCCATCCATTCCATGCCCTTCATATCGGGGCGGCGTTTTCATACGTCAACGCCCAGTTGCTGCACCAGCCAGAAGAGATGCGTTGGCTCCCGATGACGCCCGCACCGCGCCTTTCGGCGGACGTGAAATACGAACTCACGCATGATGGCAAGGTGTTCAACAATGCCTATCTTGCTGCCCGTTTGGATTGGTGCTTGAGGCAAGACCATTATTATGCAGCCTACAACACCGAAACGGCCACTCCATCTTACCTTTTGTTAGGGCTTTCAGCCGGAACTGAAATCTTGGTTAAAGGCAAGAAAGTCGCCGAGCTGACCTTGATTGTCGACAACCTCACGGATGTGTGCTACCAAGACCACTTGAGCCGCTTGAAATATGCGGATTGGAATGTCGTGACCGGACGGCAAGGCGTGTTCAACATGGGACGCAATGTCGTTTTCAAGCTGACGGTGCCCATTGGGTGATTTCAGGCACGAAATGCGGTTCATTTTTGCAACGCGCTCCGAAAGGTGTGGTGCAGGGCATCGACTATTCGTCTGTTTCGGTGGCAAAGTCTTCCAAAGTGAACGCCAAGGCCATCGCAGAGGGGCGCTGCAAGGTGCAGGAGGCCAGTGTGGCCAAACTGCCTTTCGGAGAGAACACTTTCGACCTCGTCACCGCCTTTGAGACCATCTATTTCTGGCCCGACATCGAGCATTGCTTTGATGAGGTGAAAAGGGTGCTCAAACCCGGAGGCCAATTTGTCATCGTCAACGAGTCGGACGGCTCGGGACCGATGGATGCCAAATGGGAAAGCCTCATCGAGGGAATGCATACCTACAAACCCGAGGAAATCAGGTTGCATCTATCAAATGCTGGCTTCAAGACCATCAACATCCGGAAAGACGAAGCCAAACACTGGTTGATGGTGACGGCGGAGAAATAAGCTTCTCCATAGGTTGGTCGGGGAAATTCAAAATGCAGCAGCGATTTTCCGAATGGACTTCAGCCGACTGACAAAACTTTGATTTCGGCGGGCTGTAATCACATCATAACGCATCTGCATGGCCAACAATGGTTCGGCATCGATGTCGAGTGCGGCACTAATCAGCAAAGCCATCTCGGTATTCAGCGTGCGCTTGCCATTCAGCACTTCGTTCAATTGGGTATAAGAAACTCCAATCTGAGCAGCCAAAGCTCTTTGTGAAATGCCGCGATACTCTATCTCATCTTTGATAACCTCTCCTGGATGAGTAGGCTGAAATGGTTCCATTTTATTTGCTTCCAAGGTCTTCATAATCCTGTTTATTGATAATGATTACTTAATTCCGTGATATTACAAATTGTTGCAATTGTTTCGTTTTCCTGCACAATCTCTTCAAATTCAATTCGATATTTGTCATTTACTCTTACCGAAGACAAACCGACTTTATCACCCACCAATTTCTCATAATGCAACGAGTTATACTTTGCTAACGATAACACATTAGGTGTATCTATCATCAAATCTACCACTCTCTTATACTTCTTGACAACTTGAGGTTGAAAGCGGTGTTTCTTATCGCCACTATCGCCTTTTTCATATAGGTTACCAAGATATTCTTTATCAAACAATACTCTCATTCAACAATGATTTGATGCTGCAAAGATAGACAAAAAGATTAAATATTCACAAATTTGTGAACATTTTTTGCCTTTGGTAGTATTAAGTAATTCAAGTTTCGCAAGTTGCTAACTTGCTATTTTTAATTGATAGATTTCAACAAGATGATTGAGTTTGTCCGAGCGATTGACAAGCATATCGAGGAT